>CAYWTP010000121.1:0-2545 GCA_964461215.1 uncultured Ectothiorhodospiraceae bacterium
GGAAGGCAGAAGAGTTGGCCGTCCGGGAACGCCCCGCCATTCTTGCCTTCACCCTTCACGCCTCACGTGGTATGGCGCGCTTAGCTCGTGCACCGCGGCGACGAAAGCGCCCACGTGGTCGGGGTCGACCTGGGGGTGTACCCCGTGGCCGAGGTTAAACACATGTCCGCTGCCGGCGCCGTAGCTGGCGAGGACGGTGGCAACTTCTTCCTTGATCCGCTCGGGTGAGGCATAGAGCACGCAAGGGTCCATGTTCCCTTGCAGGGCCACCTTGTCGCCGACTCGGCGGCGCGCCATGTCCAGGTCGATGGTCCAATCCACGCCGAGGGCATCGGCGCCGCTTCCGACCTGGGCCTCCAGCCACCCCGAGCCCCCTTTGGTGAACAGAATCACGGGCACGCGCCGGCCTTCGGCTTCGCGGGTCAGCCCCTGGATGATCCGCGTCATGTAGTCAAGAGAGAAGGCCTGATAATCGCGAGTGGTGAGCGAGCCGCCCCAGGTGTCGAAGATCATCAGTGCCTGGGCACCCGCCGCGACCTGGGCGTTGAGGTAGCCGGTGACGGCCGCGGCGACCTTCTCCAGGAGCTGGTGCATGAGGTCCGGGCGGTCGAACAGCAGACCCTTAATCCGGCGGAACTCTTTGCTCGTGCCGCCCTCGACCATGTAGGTGGCCAGGGTCCACGGACTGCCCGAGAAGCCGATGAGAGGTACTCGGCCGCCCAGCTCACGGCGAATCAGGCGCACCGCGTCCATCACGTAGCCCAGGTCCTGCTCTGGGTCCGGGACGGCCAGCGACGCGATGTCCTGCGGGGTACGCACGGGCTGTTCGAAGCGCGGACCCTCACCTTCCTCAAAGCCCAGCCCCAGGCCCATGGCATCGGGCACCGTGAGTATGTCCGAGAAGAGGATGGCCGCATCCAAGGGATAGCGGTCCAACGGCTGGAGGGTGACCTCACAGGCCAGGTGCGGGTTCTGGCACAGATCCATGAAGCTCCCGGCCCCGGCGCGGGTCTTGCGGTACTCGGGAAGGTAACGGCCCGCCTGGCGCATCATCCATACTGGCGTTACATCGACGGGCTGGCGCAGCAGGGCGCGCAGAAAGCGGTCGTTCTTCAAGGTGAGCATGCCGCTTTTTACCCCAAGCTCAGAGAGGGTACAAGTCGGACGGCCCCGTTGCGGCCCTTCCGGGCGAACATCGGGTTGCCAGAGCCGGCGACGGGCCTTCCTCTATGGCTGCGATGGACTGATATTCACGGCCACGCTGCATGCGCGCCGTTTGTGATGGCGTCGGAAGCCGCCGATCAGCGCGCCCAGCGCCAAGGCCATGGGGGCAGCCATCGAGGGCAGCGGCACGAAGGTCAATCCCTGGCTCTCGAGAAAGCTGCGGTTACTGGGGCTGCCCAGCCACGCCCAATAGGCTTGGTCGCTGTAGCCATGATCTGGACCTTGAGGGGTGCCGTTGGCGGAAAGGACTCCCACCAGAAGATAGCTGTCCGTCCCGATCTCGGCAAACAGTGGTGCCCCGCTGTCTCCGCTATTCACCGTGCCTTCTGTTGGCAAGGCGACAGGTTGCCCCAGGTTGCTGTACAAGCCGGCAGGGTCATCGAAATCGGTCGCCAGGATTCCCCCGGCCGATGATACGCCCGTAGCAGTAGATGTGGACTTCGCATCAATGACATTCTGGGCCGCCAGGCGTTGATCGGGGCCGAGCAGCGTGGTCGCGGGCGCGGGGGTTGGCGCAACGCCGGTGCCCTGAACACCATAGCCGACGAAAGTGCCGGTCTGTCCCGTTGGGTCCTGTCCGCCAATGACGGCTGGCGTCACACTGGTGATAGGGCTAGAAGAGCTGAGCCTGAGCACCGCAACGTCATAGCCGTCGTGTCCAGTCGCACTGCTCAGTGAGGCAATCCAGTCCGGGTTCGCCGTGACTGAGACGACGTTATTGCTCAGGCTGCCGGAAGCGTTGGGATCGACCCCGAAGACCAGACTACTCGTGCTCGCTTTTGGGCTGCCCGTGCTGTCGAAAAAGCAATGGGCGGCGCTGACCACCAGGGTGGAGGAAACCAGAACACCGGAGCAGAAGGCGCCGCCCCCCGTGGTGGCTACGAAGCCGGCGGAGGCAAACGCAGGGTCTACCGCGAGCTGGACGTAGCCATCAACGGCCACATCGTCGCGGATTACGACAGCGTGCGCGAGGGGTCCCCACAGGCCCAATATCAGTGCGGCCACCAAGCCGGGAACCGCATTCCGCCTCCATGGCCATGGCCAGTCGCGGAGCCGAGAGCGCATAGCCTGATGTACACTCATGGCAGATTCACCTGTTGTCGGAATAATTTACACTCGTCAGCCGAGCGGGATGGCCTGCGTAAGAAGCTGAAGAATCAAGAAATGTTCCTTTCTTTGCCGGGCTGCCACCGCGCTTTCCGCGGGGATGAGCCTAGAGAGGGTGTAGAAATTCTTTACACCCCCCCGGGGGGGGCGGGGGGTGGAGGGCCCGGGCGGTGGGCGGGGGGGGGGGGGGGGGGGGCGGGGGGGGGGGGGGGGG
>CAYWTP010000121.1:2555-9544 GCA_964461215.1 uncultured Ectothiorhodospiraceae bacterium
CAGCAGTTTGAACAGAAAGCTTGTCAGCAGGTGGTGGCTTCAGCTATTCCTCCGGCGCCGCGCCCGCCTCAGCACCGGCAGACCCAGGCCCATCAGCAGCAGTGTCGATGGCTCCGGCACGCTTCCGCCGCCGTTGTCCGGTGTCTTGAACAACCCGCCGACGCCTGCAATCTTGATGTAGTCGTTGCCGTCGGTCGCACCGCTCGTCGTGCCGAAGATTGGATCATAGGCGGCCACGATCCAGTAGCTGGAATAAACGATGGGATCGGTGCCGTTTGGCTGTATCACCTGGTCGGGGGAGGTCCCGGAGCCGTTTGTAGCCTTCACGAGCGTCCAGCCTTCGGTGGTGGTCAGGGTCGTGTAATCAGCACCATTCAGATTATCCACTGGCGGGGCACCGGAGCCGGTGTAGGCCAAGACGGACAAGTCGGCGTCGCCATTGTAGGTCCAGCCCACATCGACACTGGTCAGCCCGAACTGCTGACTGTTGCCGCTGAAGTCCAGCAGAATGAAGTCGTGGTCACTGGAGTTGTCCATCGAGTGATAGGGTGAATAAGCCGCATTTCCGCCCTGATCCTGATTGCCAACGCCCAGCCCGGAGCTACCCCACTGGCCCAGATAGCCGGTCTGGATTTGATTGTCGGGATGCGTGTAGGGGGGGCCGGTATCGGACCAGCCGGAAGTCGTGACGGTGCCGTTGCTGGTCGTATACGTTCGACTGTTGCCGACGCCGTTGGGGCCGATGCTGCCACCCGGGATTGCCGTACCCGATATTCCGCTGGTGGTGAAGCTCCAGCTCACAGCCGCCTGCGCGACGCCGGTGCCGAGCAGTCCTGCCATGGCGAGGGCTGCGGCTACAACTGTCAATGGGCCTGCCTTCATTTTGTATGCTCCTGAGGTGCCGACCCGCCCGAATGCAACACTTCCACCGGTGCAAAGGTCGTTCGATAAATTCGTCGCAAAATATAAAGCAATCAATGGGCCACAAATTTGTGAATCTTGGATAAACAACGCCTTACGCAGTTCCGGTGACCTTGGGCATGCTTCGAAGGAGCCGAGAGTGTAAGAAATTCCGACAGACTCTGAAGCCTCGGGGTCGGCGAATAAGGCCGTGGGTCGAGGCGGCGTGACGCGTAAGCCCTGTTGCCGGTCGGCGCTGCTCACTGTGCCAGCCGCTTCTGAAGGGCCTTTGCCTGCTCCAGGCCGTCGAATGCGGCAGGGCCCTCCAGAGCCGCCTGAATCTCCAGCCGAGCTTCGTCCCGGCGCCCTAGGGCGTCCAGCGCCGCAGCAATGTGATAGCGGATCTCACCGTTGGTCGAGGCCAGCGCATGGGCGTTGCGCAGATATCGCAGTCCGCTTGCCGGCTTGCCCTGGTGCACCAAAATCCAGCCTAGAGTGTCATTGATGACCGCATCGTTCGGCGCCAGCTTCTGGGCCTGTTCGGCGTGGGCCAAGGCGCGTGGGTCGCCGGCTTTGTCATACAGATAAGCCAGGTTATTGAGAACGGACGGCGCCGTGGGCCACACCGCCAGTACCTGCTCGTAAAGTGTCCGGGCCTTGTCGTCCTTTCCGTCCCGCATGTACGCCTCAGCCAGGGCCGCTTTGGCCACCGTGTCATCCGGGTGGGTGCTCAGCCAGTCCGTGAGCAGCTTGTCCGCCTCCGCCACCTTCCCGGCTCGGCGCAGGGCCTCGTGAGCCCGGATCGCGGTTTTCGAGCGCGGCTCTTTCGCCAGCGACGTCTGGTAGCTCTGTGCGGCGCCGGTGAAATTTCCATCCGCCATCTGCACGTCACCAAGCAGGCGGTAGCCAACCCCCTTGTCAGGATATTGGTCGCGGAGGCTGGTCGCCCGGTCCCGGGCCAGTTCCCGATTACCAAAACGAAGCTGCCCCTCGACCAGGGCGATCTGGGCAGGTAGAAAGGACGGATCGCCCTTGGTTGCCTTCTCCAGAGACCACAGGGCGTCCTTGCTAGCCCCTGCCTCAAGCTGAAGGCCTGCCAGTCGGTACAGCAGCGCGGTGTCGAATCCGGCGCGGGAGGCCTCACGCTGGTAGATGACCTGGGCCAGATCCGGGCGTCCGAGCGCCAGGTGGCAGCGGGCCTCGGCGATCATGACCTCCGCGCTGTCGGGAGCCTTATCCTCGGCCTCCTTCGCCACCGCCAGCGCATCCTTCGGCCTTGACATCCGCAGGTACAGGTTGACCAGAGCCAGCCTAGCTTTGACGCGGTTGCCCTCGGCAGTGCGGGCCTTCTCGAGCCAGCGGGCGGCCTTGCCCAGATCGCCTCTGGCCTGCTCTACCCGGCCCAGCTCGATCAAGGCGTCGGGATCGTCGGGTCTTAGCTTCAGGGCCTCTGCCAGGTGGGCCTCGGCCTGGGCGGGCTTTCCGTCCAAGAGGTCGAGCTTGGCCAGGTTGACCACGGCGGGAAAGAACTTGGAGTCCAGGGCCAGCACTTTCTCGAAGCTGACTCTTGCGGCAGCATTGTCCCCCTTGGCGGCTTGGGCGGAGGCCAGGATGTTGAGGAAGGTCTCATTGCCCGGATCCCGGGCTACGAGTTCCTTGGCCACCGCTGCGGCCTTCGCGTATTCGCCCCGCTTCATGTGCAGGACCGCGAGCACCAGCCCCGCCCGCGTATCGTGCTGGTCCTGGGAGATGATGGACGTCAGCTCGTCGATCGCGGATCCCATTTCGCCGGTCTGAAGCTGAGTGAGCGCCAGCTGATATTTGACGCTGGTCGCTCCGCCGCTGAGCTCAGTGGCCTTCTCCAGCATCACGGTGGCCCGCCGGTGGTCGCCCATGCGCATGTACGCCGTACCCAGCATGGTGAGCAGCCGATAGTCGCGCGGCGCTGACGGAAGCGCCTTCTCCAGCTCCGTTGCAGCACGTCCAGGCTCGCCCTTGGCCAGCGCGATAGCGCCCAGGATCTTGCGTGCGCCCGGGTTGTCCGGATGGCGATTCAGGAACGGCTTGAGGTGTGACTCAGCCTTCTCGTACCGGCCGAGCGTGTAGTCCACCAGGCCGGCGACGAAGCTCAGCTTCGGACGGCGCACGAACAGCGCTGGTTTGAGCTGGTCGACGATTACGGCGGCTCCCTGGTAGGCGGCCTTGGCTGCCTCGGTCTTGCCCTCGTGGTCCAGTATCACCCCTTGCATATAGGGCGCGCGCGGATCGAACGGAAACTTCTTTGCAACGTAGCTCAGATCCTTCTGCGCCTCGGCGTACCTTCCCAGATCAATCAGCAGGCCGGCGCGGGCGATGCGGACATCGATCTGGTCGGGATCGAGGCTGATGACCTTCCCGTAGCCCTCGAGCGCACCCTCGGCATTGCCCATCGCGTGGTTCACCGAACCCTTGATGTTCCAGGCCTCGACATTGTTAGGGGCGCGGGCCAGGGCGATGTCGGCCAGGCGCATAGCCCCCTCGCCGTCGCCCTTTTGCAGCAGCACCTTTGCCTGTCCGACCATGGGGCCGGCCGCCTCCGGGTCCAGGCGACCAGCCGTGCGGAAGGCTTCGTCCGCCTTCTGGATCTCGCCCAGCTCCAGCAGGGCCTCGCCCCGGAACAGCCAAAGATTCACCGCGACCTTTCCCGAGAACGCCGTTGGGTCAATCTCGGTGGCCAGCTCGTTAAACTTGTACTGCTGGATGTAGGCCTTGGCGAGCGGCACAATCGTCAGCGCGCGATCGGCGCCCAGACGATTGGCGACCTTGAGTTCGGACTCCGCGGCATCCCCTTGGCCCTGGTCAACGTACGCCTTGCCCAGCAGGATGTAAGCTGAGACGGACTCCGGATCGAGCTGCAGGACGTTCTTGAGCTGAATGATGGCCGTCGCTATGTCGCCCTTGTTATACCGCACAAGGGCATCTTCATAGTACGCGGCGGCTTTGGTGGAGGCGGACGCTGCACCTGCGAGCGCCGGCGCCCCAAGCAGCGCGGCGCCGAGCAGCCATGCTCCGGCCAGTGCTCTGCGCCTGCGGTGTCTTGCGGGGTCGTCCATCGGCCAATCCTCCTCGCCTGAAACGATAACGATGCCCATAGCATAAGCTGCGTGCACCCCGGCAGTACAACCGGCCCCGGCGCCGCTCCCGCCATGGCCGTCGGGCCCACGTCCATTGGCCCCGCTATCAATGGACTGTCGGCTTGGTGTCGGGATCCTTTACACTCGGTATCTGGTGGTGCCTCAGCGCCCAGCGCAAGCAACTGACTTTCTGTTTGATATTGTCATTGGCGCCAACTTTGCATGGGCGAATGCGAGTCAATCTGTCGCCGCATGAACGGCGAGCCCCCGGCGCGTGTTCCCTGGTGTACCTGCTCGCTCGGAGGCCGCCCTGTGCGTTGCCTGGCACCCGGCGCTAACGACAAGCCCTGGAATCGGGGGCAGGGAGCGCCACCTTCCGGATCTGTCGCGCCCGAGCGGTCACCCCCCCGTGGTCCGATTTCCAGGGGTGGAGAGGGCCGGTGGTGGCCGCTGAGCCGGCCGCTTGTGCATATCACGACCGTTGCGAGGCCCTATAGTGTCAGGCCCACCCGAATGCTAAAGGATGCGCCCCTTTCCGTGCTGCTCGTCGTCGGCGATCCAAGGGACCGGCGCCTCGCCAGAACGACCCTGGAGGAGGCATTTCCAGAGCTATCGATTCAAGAGGCCGATACCCGCAGCGGTATTCTTGCGGTCCTGGAAGGCGACTACCCCGACGTGATTGTCAGTGAGCACCGCCTGGCACTGTTCACGGGGCTGGACGTCATCCGTTGGGTGCGTCAGCACTCAGTCGATACCCCCATCATCCTGCTGGCCGGTACGGGGACGGAGGATGTCGTCATCCAGGCCCTGGACAAGGGCGTCGGCGACTGTGTGCTGAAGTCGGCCGAGCACATCCGGCGGTTGCCGGCCGTGGTGCGCCACGTGCTGGCGCAGAGCAGGGAGCGACGCCGGGCCAAGCGGACCACCGAGCTTCTGCGCCAGCGCCGGGACCTGGAGCAGCTGGTGACCGAGGTGCTCAAGGATTTCGTGAGCCGTCCACCGCAGGACATTGACGAGGGGATCAAGGACGCTCTGAGCAGCGTCGCGCAGTTCACGAACGTCGACCGCGCCTACGCCCTGATGTTCTCGCCGGACCGGCGTACCGTTGAGCACGTCTACGAGTGGTGCGCCGAAGGCGTGAGCTCTCACGCCGAGGGTCTGGAGGGGTTTCCCGTACGCGCCCTGCCTCTGGCCGGCCGCATCGTCGCCGCGGGCCGGGTGTGCTACATACCGCGGGTGGCCGATCTGGCCATGGATATGACCGCCGACGGCGCCTGGGAGGACGCGGACGGGATCTGCTCACTGCTTAACGTACCCGTGGTCCGCGGAGGGGCCGTCGTAGGACTGCTGGGGTTCGATTCCGTGCATCACCAGACCGAGTGGCCGGAAGAGCTGGTACCGGCGCTGAAGGGCCTGGGGGAGGTCTTTGCCAATGCCCTGGATCAGCGGTCTCTGGCCGAGCAGCTCCGTCACTCCGCCCTGCATGACACCCTGACGGGGCTGCCCAACCGCACCTTCTTCCTGGACCAGCTACGGCGGTCGATCGCCCGACAGAAGCGCCATCCGGAATATGTGTTCGCCGTGTTGTTCATGGATCTGGACCAGTTCAAGACGGTCAACGACAGTCTTGGTCACGCGGCGGGGGACAGCCTGCTGGTCGTGGTGGCCGAGCGCCTGAAGAGCCACCTGCGCACCGGTGACACCATGGCCCGCTTCGGCGGCGACGAATTCACCGTGCTCCTGGATGACATCAAGGAGGCCGGTGACGTCATCCACTTCACCGAGCGCATTCAGACGGATCTCAACCGCCCCATCGAGCTCGATGGCCAGCAAGTGCAGGTCACGGCGAGCATCGGCATTGCCCTCAGCGTCACCGGCTACGATGAGCCGGAGGAGCTGGTGCGCGATGCCGATACCGCCATGTACCGGGCCAAGGACGCTGGCAAAGCCCGTTATCAGATCTTCGATCCCTCGATGCACGCAGAAGCCATCGAGGCGTTGAAGCTGGAGAGCGAGCTGCGCCGGGCGGAGCAGAACTCAGAGTTCTGTATGCGTTACCAGCCGATCGTGTCGCTGGAAACCGGCCGCATCGCCGGCTTCGAAGCGCTGCTGCGCTGGTGTTCGGCCGAGCGCGGCATGGTGCTGCCGGCCCAGTTCCTGCCGGCTGCCGAGCGCACGGGCCTGATCGTCCCGATCAGCAAATGGGTCCTCAAGGATGTGTGGCTGCAATGCCATCGCTGGGAGCCGATCATGCAGGCCGACCCGCCGCTGATGATGAGCGTGAACCTCTCGGCGGCCCAGCTCCTGAGGCACCACCTGGAGGAGTACATCGACGACTTGCTTAAGCACGAGGCCTTACGTGGGTGGCAGCTTCGCCTGGAGGTTCCCGAAAACGTCGTGATGGAGAACGCCGACTCGGTAGCCTCCATGTTCCTACGCCTGGCCGCAATGTACGTGCAGCTCAGCATCGACGACTTCGGCACCGGGTACTCGTCGGTGCGCTACCTCCATACCCTGCCCATCAGCAGCCTCAAGCTCGGCCGCTCCTTCGTCAGCGGTGACGAGGCCCCGGGACACGGCTTGCAGGTCGCCAACAGCGTCATGTCTCTCGCCCGCAGCCTGGGCGCGAAGGTGATCGCCGTGGGTGTGGAGACCAAGGACCAGCTCAGGCGCCTGAAGCAGATAAGCTGCGAGTACGCCCAGGGCAACTATTTCTCCGCCCCGCTGGATGCCGAAGAAGCGCAGGACCTGTGGCTGTCCAAGCCCAAGTGGAGCTGAGGAACACCCGAAGAATCTCGCTTACCGCCGGGCGCACGGGGATCAGAGGGTGCGGGGGCTCGGAGTGCTTGCGGGGCACCCGGCGAGCCTTCGGGGCAGTCGGTTCACGCCCACACTCTCGCAAGAGACCCTTCTGTGTTCCCTGGTGCGCCAGGATAAGCCTGGCCATTCTAGCGACCTGAGAGGAGGTTGCCATGT
>CAYWTP010000122.1:0-1036 GCA_964461215.1 uncultured Ectothiorhodospiraceae bacterium
CCACCAGGGGACACGGGTGGCGTAGGACTCGCTCGGGTCGAGCAGCCCGAGCCGGTGGGCCACCTTGTCCAGGATGCGGAAGCTCTGCACCACCTGCAGTAGGACAGGATTTTCCTGTTCGAGGTGGGCCTCCAGGCTCTTGAGCCGCTGCTGAATCTGGGCCGTCTCTGCTCGTGTGCTCATAATCCCCCACTCCGGCTTGACGTGATTGGCGCCGATCCGTGACCCTGCGCTGGCGGCTCGTCGCCTGCCGCCCGTTGGAGCCGCGGCACGGTACCGGGCAACGGTCTGGCTCTTGTTGGCGGTGCGCCAGTATAGCATCCCGTCCGGAGGGAAGTGTCAGCCCGCGGTCGGCTTTGGGCTCCCGGACCGGTTACCGCCGGGGGCTTTCAGTCCGGGCGAAGCCAGGTACCCGATTTGCCGCCGGACTTCTCCAGCAGACGGATCTCTGTCAGCGTCATACCGCGGTCCACGGCCTTGCACATGTCGTAGACGGTGAGCAGTGCGATCTGAACCGCGGTCAGGGCCTCCATCTCCACGCCGGTCTGTCCGAGCGTTTCGGCCCGCGCCTCACAGCGCACGGCCATCTGGTCGGGCAGGCCGGTGAGGACCACCTCCAGACGTGTAAGAAACAGCGGGTGGCACAGCGGCACCAGCTCTGCCGTCTTCTTCGCGCCCATGATGCCGGCTACCCGTGCGACCCCTAGCACGTCCCCCTTCTTGTGTTCCCCGCGCAGAATCAGCTCCAGAGTCTGCGGCTGCATCCGGATAAAGCCCTCCGCGACCGCCACCCGCCGGGTGGCCGCCTTGTCCCCCACGTCCACCATGTGGGCTTCGCCGGATTCATTGAAGTGGGTCAGGTTGGACATACAGCAATTATGGATTAGGAACGGGATGTGGTGAATCTTGGGTAGGCTTTGGGCTGTAGGCGTGAGGGGTGAGGGGTGGGGAGTATCTCCGACTAACACTCTGACCACCCCGGTATGTAGCCTGGATGCAGCGAAGCGGAATCCAGGAGGCAGACCACCCCGGATTT
>CAYWTP010000122.1:1136-7249 GCA_964461215.1 uncultured Ectothiorhodospiraceae bacterium
GCTGAAGCCGCAGGCGTGATGAGTTGCCAGGTCGTGCTACCCTTCACCTACAGCCCACAGCCCACAGCCCACAGTATGTAGCCTGGATGCAGCGAAGCGGAATCCAGGAGGCAGACCACCCCGGATTTCACTGCGTTTCATCCGGGCTACTATGCTGAAGCCGCAGGCGTGATGAGTTGCCAGGTCGTGCTACCCTTCACCTACAGCCTACAGCCTACAGCCTACAGCCTGAGGCCTTTTCTATGGCCATCACCGTCAAGTATTTCGCCAGCCTTCGGGAGCGCGTGGGGCGGGGGGAGGACCGCTTGCGGGCGGAGGAGGCCGGTACCGTAGCCGAGGTCTGGGCGCGGGCGTCGGGTGTCGAGATCCTTCCGCCCAATACCCTGGCCGCGGTTAACATGGAGTATGTGAGCCCGGATCACCCCGTATGCGATGGGGATGAGGTGGCCTTCTTTCCACCCGTGACCGGAGGCTGAGCGATGGCTATCGAGGTGCGGGGCCAGCCGTTCGATCCGTGGGTGGAGATTGCCCGACATCAGTCCGAGATGCGCGGGCACGCCGGCCGCTATGGGGCCACGGCGGTGTTCGTGGGCACCATGCGCGACTTCAACGAGGGCAGCACCGTGCAGGCCATGGTCCTGGAGCATTACCCGGGCATGACCGAGCGGTATCTGGAGGAGATCTCCGGCCGGGCCCGGCAACGCTGGGACCTGTTGGATACCTTGATCATCCATCGGCACGGCATGCTCGGCCCCAACGATCCAATCGTGCTGGTGGCGGCATGGTCCGCCCACCGGGCCGCCGCCTTCGAGGCCTGCCGTTTCCTCATCGAGGAGCTGAAATCCCGCGCTCCCTTCTGGAAGAAGGAGAGCCTGGAGGACGGCGAGCGCTGGGTGGAGCACAATTCTGAGGGGTGAGCGTCCAAGAATTAGGAATTCGCCACAAAGGCACAGAGGACACAACGGCTCGGTCGCTAAGGCAGCTTCATCTTTGGTCGGGGGTAGGTCGGTAATCCCTTGCCGACGATCGCACTTCTTCGTGCCTTTGTGGTTAGTCTTTGCGCCACTGCGTCTTCGCGCAAGACAATCTTTCGCCTACAGTCTACAGCCTACAGCCTACAGCCGTGCGGCCGACGCCTGAAATCCGATTTGACAAGCGCTGCTCACCCGCCATCCTGATTCACGCCTCACGCCTCACGCCTCACGCCTCACGCCTCACGCCTCACGCCTCACGCCGTCGCGACGGGGGCTTCTTCGCTCAACGCTTTCAAGACCTCCTGCTCCAGTCTGGCCTCCCGGTCCGGGGTCAGGGGCCGATTTTCGCGGTCGGTGATGTAGAAGATGTCCTCGGCCCGCTCACCGAAGGTGGCGATCTTGGCATTGTGCAAACGCACGCCGCAGGCGGTCATGGTGACGGAGACCTGGGACAGCAGGCCGGGGCGGTCCACGCAGGTCACTTCCATGGCGGTTCTGTTGTGGGGCGCGTCCTCGCTGAAGGAGACGTGTGGCGGAATATCGAAGTGCCGCAGGCGCCGGTGGGGCTGGCGGGCCAGGCGGGTCGGGGGCTCTGCTATGTGGCCGAGCTTGTGGCGCAGGGCGTTGACGATCTCCTCCGCCCGGTGGCGGCCGGCGATGGGCTCGCCGTCGCCCTCGAGCACGATGAACGTGTCGAGCACCATGCCGTCGTGGGAGGTGATGATCCGGGCGTCGACGATGTCCAAGCCGAGCTGGCTCATGGTCATGGTGGCGGTGGCGAATAAGTAGTCCTGGTCCCGGGTGTAGAAGAAGATCTCGCTGCCGCCGCGGTGCGTCAGGGGCTCAAGGGTTACCAGCGGCAGCGCCTCCCCGGGCACCGCAATGATGGCCAGGGTGTGCCGTGCGATCTCGTCGGGTGAATGGCGCAGGAAGTAGTCATCGCTCAGGTTCTGCCACAGGGCCTCGACCCGTGGATCCCCACCCATTGCCGTCCCCAGCCGCTTGCGGGTCTCGTACTGGATCTCGGCCAGGCGGTCGGCCTGGTCCACGGGTTTTTCCAAGCCGCGGCGCAAAGCCCTGGAGGTGACCAGGTACAGTTCCTGGAGCAGGGCGTCCTTCCAGCTGTTCCAGACCTTGGGACTGGTGCCGCGGATGTCCGCCACGGTGAGCAGATACAGATAATCCAGGCGTACCTGGTTGCCCACCGTGGACGCAAACCGCAGAACGACCGCCGGATCCGAGGTGTCCTGGCGCTGGGCGGTGGTGGACATGAGCAGATGATGTTTCACCAGCCATGCCACGAAGCGCGCGTCATACCGGCTCATGTCGTGCTCCAGGCAGAAGCGCAGGGCTTCCTCCTGCCCGAGATCGGAATGATCTCCCCCCCTTCCCTTGGCGATGTCGTGGAACAGGCCAGCCAGGTATAGGAGCTCCGGCTTGGGCAGGCGCTGGATAATCTTGGAGCACAGCGGATACTCGTCGTAGTGCTTGGGCACCGCGAAGCGGCGCAGATTGCGGACCACGAACAGGATGTGCTCGTCCACCGTGTAGACATGGAACAGGTCGTACTGCATTTGGCCCACGATGGCCCCGAAGGCCGGCAGGTAAGCGGCCAGTACTCCGTAGCGATGCATCCGCCGCAGCTCAGTGGTCACGCCCGAGCCCTGCTTGATGATCTCCAGGAACAGGCTGCGGCTGCGGATGTCCCGGCGAAACTGCTCGTCGATGAGATGCCGGTGGTCCCGAATCAGCCGGATCGTCGTGGCGCGCACACCCTTCAGGTCCGGGTGCTGCTGGAGCAGAAAGAAGATCTCCAGCAGCGCGTAGGGATAGCGCTGGAAAACGCTGTTCCGGGTGACTTCGATAAAGCCGTTGCGGACCTGAAAACGGGAATTGATGGGGACGACTTCGGCGGGCTGGCCGGCCAGAAGGATCACTTCCTGGAACAGCTCCAGGAGCATTTCATTCAGCCGCCCAAGCTCGCCGATGGCGCGGTAGTAGTCCTTCATGAACTGCTCCACCGCCAGGTGATGCCCTTGGTCGTGGTAGTCGAACTGCTTGGCCAGGGTCCGCTGGTAGTCGAACAGCAGCCGGTCCTCGCGGCGTCCAGTCAGGAAATGCAGGCCGAAGCGCACCTTCCACAGGAAGCACTGGGCCTCCAACAGCGCGACGCACTCGCCCTTGGTCAGAAAGCCGTTGGTGACCAGCTCCGCCAGGTCGTCGGCACCGAAGTGGCGCTTGAGCACCCAGCCGATCATCTGGATGTCGCGCAAGCCCCCCGGTCCTTCCTTGATGTTGGGCTCCAGGTTGTAGGCGGTGTCGTCGAACTTGCGGTAGCGGGCCCTCTGCTCTCGCAGCTTGGCCTCGAAGAAGGCCTGGCTGGTCCACGTGCGCTCCCCGCCGGTGGCCTCGCGCATGCGTTGAAACAGGGTCTCGCCGCCCTCCAGGAACCTGGCTTCCATCAGGTTGGTGGCGACCGTGATGTCCTCCTTGGCC
This sequence comes from uncultured Ectothiorhodospiraceae bacterium, assembly GCA_964461215.1. Classification (GTDB taxonomy): domain Bacteria; phylum Pseudomonadota; class Gammaproteobacteria; order JAABTG01; family JAABTG01; genus CAYWTP01. Next base: position 4,607 of record CAYWTP010000122.1, read on the forward strand.
GCCGCCACACAGTCGGCCACCGTGCGCACGCTGTGTCCAACTTCCAGGCCCAGGTCCCAGAGGAAGGTCAGGTACGACTCCACCCGGGACTCGTGCTGAGCCACCTGGTCCTGCTCCAGGAGCACCAGAATGTCGATATCCGATCCCGGATGCAGCTCGGCACGCCCGTAGCCGCCGACTGCGACCAGCGCCGCGCCCGTGCACTGGTGGCCGAGGATGTGGTGCCACACGCGCACCAGCACCCGATCGATGGCCTCGGCGTTCTGGCGCACCAGGTGCGCGCAGCGTACCCCCTCGAGGAAGCGCCTTTCGAGCTCTGCGCGGCTTTGCTTGAGAAGCTGGCGCAGGGCCGCAATGGGGCTGCTGTCCGCCATGGCGGCTTCCAGGGATTGCGGCGCATACAGCGGGTGCTGGGTCCCGACCGCGGCGGGCTGAACGGCACTCATCGGTGGAGCTATACCTCCTCGTCCCGGCGTCTGGTCAGGACCTCGTGACCATCGGCGGTGACCAGGATGGTGTGCTCCCATTGCGCCGACGGGCTGTGGTCCTTGGTCACCACGGTCCATCCGTCGGGCAGCAGCCTCACTTGGCGCTTGCCGGCGTTGATCATGGGCTCGATGGTGAAGGTCATGCCCGGCTCCAGCACCAGGCCGGTGCCCGGCTTGCCGTAGTGCAGCACCTGGGGGTCCTCGTGGAAGCTGGTGCCGATGCCGTGCCCGCAGTACTCGCGCACTACGGAGCAATGGTTGCCCTCGGCGTGATGCTGGATGGCGTAGCCGATGTCCCCGAGCCGGACTCCCGGCCTCACCATCCTGATACCGATCAGCAGGCACTCGCGGCTGACTTGGGTTACCCGCCGGGCCAGCACGCCGGGCTCCCCGACGAAGAACATCTGGCTGGTGTCGCCATGGTAGCTGTCCTTGATCACGGTGATGTCGATATTGACGATGTCTCCATTCTTCAGCAGTCGGTCCCCAGGGATGCCGTGACAGACCTGGTGGTTGACCGAAGTACAGATGGATTTCGGAAAACCGTGATAGTTGAGCGGTGCGGGAATCGCGCGCTGCACCTCCACGATGTGGCGATGGCAGATGCGGTCCAGCTCGTCGGTGGTGACTCCGGGCTGCACGTGAGGCCCAATCACCTCCAGCACCTCGGCCGCCAGACGTCCGGCAACCCGCATCTTCTCGATCTCGTCGGGACTCTTGATGGAGACGGCCATGAATGCTTTGCGTGCGCCTCGGCAGTTGACAGGGGGAAGGGGCGTGCGCTCCGGGATTGCAGCCGCGGTCTCCAGAGGAGACGGGAAACGTCCCGCCGCCGCCCATGGGGTCCGGCACCCGTGGCCCGAGCGCTGGAAACAGCCGTCGCGGGCGGCAAAAAAGGTGACGGATTCAATGCCTTAACAACGTCTTCCGCAGCCGCGGATTGTTGTTGCAAGCCTCGTATGGTATAAAGCCCGGCCTTGATTGGCAAACCTTGTTCCATGCTACCCGTTCGCCGGCCCTCGCGGGCTCCGGCGCCCGGGTGGCAATTACGCACATACGCCGTCACATGGGTCTGGGTGCCGCGTGCCCTGGTGGGTGCTCGGTTGACGCATGGGGCGTATGGAGGCCCAACCCAGACTTCGGAGATATGCAGCAATGGCGAACGTGACAATGCGGGAAATGCTGGAGGCCGGTGTACATTTCGGTCATCAGACGCGGTACTGGAATCCGAAGATGGCACCTTATATCTTCGGCGATCGCAACAAGATACACATCATCAATCTGGAGAAGAGCCTTCCCCTGTACAAGGATGCGTTGAATTTTCTGGGCAGGATGGCGGCCAGCAACGGCACCATTCTGTTCGTTGGTACCAAGCGGGCGGCTCAGGAAGCGGTGCAGCAGGAGGCGCTGCGCTGCGGGATGCCTTACGTGAACCGCCGCTGGCTGGGCGGAATGCTGACGAACTTCAAGACCGTGAAGCAGTCGATCTCCCGGCTCAAGGAGCTGGAAGCCATGCTGCAGGACGGGACCGTGGAGCGCCTGAGCAAGAAAGAGGGTCTGATGCGGCGGCGCGAGCTGGACAAGCTCGAGCGCAGCCTCGGCGGCATCAAGAACATGCCCGGCCTGCCCGACGCCCTGTTCGTGGTGGACGTGGGCTTCGAGAAGATCGCGGTCAGCGAAGCCGTGAAGCTCGGGGTTCCAGTGGCAGGCGTCGTGGACACCAATAATACCCCCGATGGAGTGGACTACGTGATCCCGGGCAATGACGATGCCATCCGTGCCATCCAGCTCTACGTGCGCGGGGTCGCCGATGCCATTATTGATGGCCGCGAGTCTTCCCAGGCCTTGATGCGCAGTGCCGAGGCCGAGGAAATGCAGGAAGCCGGCTCCAGACGCTTGGGCAAGCGCCGCCCGCCGGCCAAGGGCCAGGAGGAGCCTGCCGGCGCCGAGCAAGCCGCAAACCCGGCCCAAGCCGCAAACCCGGCCGAGCAAGCCCCCGTGGCGGCGGAGGCAGCACCCGAGCAGGAGCCGGCCGAAGCCAAGTAAGCGGGCGCTTGACGTTAGAGCCTGCAATCAGTGCCCGGGGCACCCACGGCACGGGTGCCTCGGAAGCCGAAATTCGAAGAGGAAATGAGCGATGCAGATTACCGCGGGA
>CAYWTP010000122.1:7259-9519 GCA_964461215.1 uncultured Ectothiorhodospiraceae bacterium
CGGGACTGGTGAAAGAGCTGCGCGAGCGCACCGGCGCCGGCATGATGGAGTGCAAGAAGGCGCTTACCGAGACCGGCGGCGACATCGACGCTGCAGTCGAACTCATGCGCAAGTCCGGCGCCGCGAAGGCGGACAAGAAGGCCAGCAGGATCGCCGCCGAAGGTGTCATCGCCCTGGAACTGGCTGACGGCGCCGCCGCCGCCATGGTGGAGGTCAACAGCGAGACCGATTTCGTCTCTAAGGGTGACGACTTCCAGTCCTTTGCCCGGGAAGTTGCCGCGAGCGTGCTGCAGCACCGGCCGGCCGATCTGGACGGGCTGATGCAGATCGCCCTGGCCGGCGGTGGCACCGTGGACAGCCGGCGCCGGGATCTTGTCGCCAAAATCGGCGAGAACATCAACGTACGCCGCTTCCGTCTCATGGACAGCCCCGCGGGCACGGTCGGGGGCTATCTGCACGGCACGCGAATCGGCGTGCTGGTGGCGATGCAAGGGGGGGACGCCGGCCTGGCCAAGGACGTTGCCATGCACATCGCGGCCAGCCGCCCCGTGTGCGTGGCCGAGCAGGATCTTCCGGCCGATCTTCTGGCCAAGGAACGTGAGATCTTTGCCGCCCAGGCGGCCGACAGCGGCAAGCCTGCCGAGATCCTCGAGAAGATGGTGGACGGCCGGATCAAGAAGTTCGTGAAGGAAGTCACCCTTCTGGGCCAGCCCTTCGTGAAGGACCCGGACCTGTCGGTGGAGAAGCTGCTGGCCAAGTACCAGGCCCAGGTCGTGGCGTTCGAGCGCTTCGAGGTGGGCGAAGGGATCGAGAAGCGGAGCGAGAATTTCGCCGAGGAGGTCATGGCGCAGATGGGCGCTAGCTAGCCGCGCCGACGCCGATGCGATGCCCCATGACGCCCACCGCTGCCCGGATCCTCAGTACCCGCCGGACGCCGGAGCGGAGCCGATGAGTCCGCGGCCCGCTTACAAGCGCGTGCTGCTCAAGCTCAGCGGTGAAGCCCTCATGGGTGGGGCCGACTATGGCATCGATCCCGCGGTCATCGAGGGCGTCGCGCGCGAGGTGGTGGAGCTGCGCCAGGCCGAAGTCGAGGTGGCCCTGGTTATCGGTGGCGGCAACATCTTCCGGGGCGCCGGCCTGGCTTCTGCCGGTATGGATCGGGTGACCGCGGACCACATGGGAATGCTGGCCACGGTGATGAACGCCCTTGCCTTGCAGGATGGCCTGGAGCGTCACGGGCTGTTCGTGCGGGTCATGTCGGCGATCCGCATCCAGGAGGTCTGCGAAGACTTCATCCGGCGCCGGGCGGTGCGGCACCTGGAGAAAGGCCGGGTCGTAGTGTTCGCCGCGGGTACGGGCAACCCGTTCTTCACCACCGACTCGGCGGCCAGCCTGAGGGCCATTGAGATCAATGCAGACCTCATGATCAAGGCTACCAAGGTGGACGGGGTCTTCTCCGCCGACCCGGTGAAGCATCCCGACGCCGAGCGCTACTCCCGGCTGGACTACGACACGGTTCTGGAGCGCAAGCTCGCCGTGATGGACGCGACCGCCGTCGTGCTGTGCCGCGACAACCGGATCCCCCTGAGGGTCATCGACATGAATCGTCGTGGAGCCCTGATGCGGGTGGTGATGGGCGAAGAGGAGGGCACGCTGGTGGCGGCTGACGGGATGCAGGCAAGCTGAGCGTGTGGTTACGGCGTGTCCCGGAGGCCCGTACCGGTCAGGCCGCCGGCACCAAGGCCGTTGCCCGATCGCGGAGGTAGTGCGCCGCGCACCGCCTTGCACGACCATTGGCAGAGGATCAGACCGAGGCAGGGCCATGATTAACGAGATCAAGAACGACACCCGGGAGCGAATGGCCAAGAGCATTGACGCGCTGCGCCAGGAGCTGAGCAAGCTGCGCACCGGTCGCGCGCATACCAGCTTGCTCGACCACATTCGGGTTGCCTACTACGGTTCCGATGTACCCCTGAATCAGGTATCCAACATCACCGTGCAGGATCCTCGCACCCTGGGTGTTTCGCCCTATGAGAAGAATATGGTTTCCGTGGTGGAGAAGGCCGTTCGAGACTCGGATCTGGGCCTGAATCCGGTCACTACCGGCAACCTAATCAGAGTACCCCTGCCGCCGCTGACCGAGGAGCGGCGCAAGGACATGATCCGCGTCGTGCGCCACGAGGCCGAGGCCGCCCGGGTGGCTATCCGCAACATCCGCCGCGACGCCAACCATTCTCTAAAGGAGCTGGTGAAGGAGAAG
>CAYWTP010000123.1:0-9357 GCA_964461215.1 uncultured Ectothiorhodospiraceae bacterium
GTTCTTGTCTTAAGCCGTCCATGCGATCCGGGAAGCCAGCCCGTCGTGCCGCCATGGCCATGGCGAGCAGCGCCATGAGCGCGGGACGGATCCGGAAGGCCGTCGCGAGGAACGTGGTGTTGCTGCTGTGCTTGTGTCTGGCCGCGGGCTGGACCCGATATGCGGGAGCGGTGGATGGAACCTGGGTGATGGTGGACACCCGCACAGCGGAGCTGGACGTGGTCCGGCACGGACGGGTTCTGGAGCGGCTGCACGGGATCTCCATAGGGCGGGGCGGCGTTACGCACGACCGCAGACGCGGTGATGGCAGCACGCCTCTGGGGATCTTCCACGTCGCCTGGGTCAACTCGAACAGTCTCTACCACCGTTTCTTCGGCTTTGACTATCCAACCGAGGACTACGCCAAGCGGGCCTGGTACCGGGGCCGAATCGACTATTACACGTATCGGGCGATCGTGACGGCCGTCCAGGAGGGGCGTACGCCCCCCCAGGACACGGCGCTGGGTGGCTATCTGGGCATCCACGGGCTGGGAAGCGGGGATCGCCGCCTGCATCGCCGCACCAACTGGACCCGCGGCTGCATTGCCCTGACCAACGAGCAGATCGATGGGCTTGCACGCTGGATTACTGTAGGAACAAAAGTAGTGGTAAAGTAAACACACCGGGCACAACCCCCGGGACAATGGCTTCGGGAAATACGAAAGAGGGGGAATTGATATGTCTTACCTGCAAGCAAGGAACGTGGTCGGTGTGGGGATTGTCGCGGTGGTTCTTGGCTTGTCCGCGGGCTGCGCGTCTACGGCCCAGATCGACGAGATCAAGGCCATGGCGCAGGAGGCCAAGACCATGGCTGCCGACGCCCAGGCGACCGCCACTCAGGCGGCCAGCGACGCGGCGGCTGCGAAGGCCGGAGCGGACCAGGCCAACGCCTGCTGCCGCGATACCAACGAGAAGCTGGATCGGATGTTCAAGAAGTCAATGCACAAGTAGGAACGCAAGCTCGATTTCGGAGGCCCGGCTCATTGGAGCCGGGCTCTTTTTTTGTCAGTCCGCCTGCTTTCCGGAGCCGTGGCGACGCTGGGGTGATCCTCCGTCACGTCGGTGATGGGCTCCGGCATCCCGTCCGGGTGCAGGGCCATGGCCTCGGCCCGGTCCCAGTTCACCGGGTAGCCGGGTCTTCCCCGGGTCGCCAGCAGAACCGCGCGTGTCATGGGCGTGAGGTCCTGCGCCTGTCCCAGCGTGGCGTCGCCGAAGGGCGGATGGGCTTCCAGATAGAGCACGCCGCCGCTCCATCCCACCTTGTAGGGCTGGTCTACTATCCACACGGGTGTTCCCACCGGCACTTGCCGATACAGCTTCTCGATGTCTTCGGGGTAGAGTCGCAGGCAGCCGTGAGTGACCCGCATGCCGATCCCGTACGGCTTGTTGGTGCCGTGCAGCAGATAGCCCCTGACGCCGAGATAGAGGGCGTACTGGCCCAGTGGATTGTCAGGCCCGGCCGGCACGCGCTTCGGGAGCTCGTCGCCTTCGGCTGCGTGCTCCTCGCGGATGGAGGCCGGTGGATACCACACGGGATCGGTGACCTTGCGTATGACACTAGTCTTTCCCAGCGGGGTGTTCCAATCCATCCGCCCCACACTCACCGGGTAGGTGACGACCCGGGGCGGCTCGTCGCCGCGGGGCTTGGGATAGTAGTACAGGCGCATCTCCGCCAAGTTCAGGACGATGCCTTCGCGGGGCGCGTGGGGAAGGATGAAGCTGCGCGGAAGAGTGATCTCCCTTCCGGCGCCGGGCAGCCAGGTGTCGACTCCCGGGTTAGCCAGGCGCATCTCCTCGTAGCCCAGATTGTAGCGCCGGCCGATATCCACCAGCGTGTCCTTCTGCTGGGCGGGAATGTGCTCCACCCAGCCGATGACGGAGTCCTCTCCCGGGGGGAGGAGGTACTCCGCGGCCGCTGCGATCCCGGAGCATGCGCACAGTACTACGGCGCCCGTCCAGCGGGTCAGGCGCGTGAGGCGGGGAGGAGACGAACGTGGCGGGCGCCCGAAGCGCCAAGGCAAGTGCATGAATCAAATCTCGCGCCAGCCGTGGCTGGTGTCAAGCGGCGGACGCCGGTGTGGTCCCGGGGCCCGACGGGTTCGCCCGGCTGGGGATAGACTGCGCCGGCCTCTCCTGACCTTGTTAGCCCTTCCGTGGCTAATTTCCAGCTCTTCGACCGGAGGAGCCCGGCCGTACGCCTCACCCCTCGCTCCTCACATTTCTTATCAGCAGGCTCTCCTCGGCTCTCTCCAGCTCGTCCGGAGGGCCTTGCAGGACGATGGCGTCGCCCGCTTCGAGGACCATCTCCGGGACCGGCTCCTCGCCGCGGATGTTGCCCCGGCGCACCGCGTTGACCGACACGGCGCCGGGCGTCAGGGCCAGGTTGCCCAGGCGCTGTCCCACGGCAGGGCAGCCGGGAGGCAGTACCACGGTGTGCAGACAATAGCGGTCCATCTCCGCCACGCTGTCCACCTCCCGGCCGTGAAAGAAGCCCCGCAGGCGCCGGTAATGATCACGGCGGGCCTTGTCCACCAGCTCCAGCACCTCCGCGCGCGGCACGTCCAGAAGCTGAAGCAGGTGGGTGGCCAGCATCATGCTTGCCTCCACGGCCTCGGGAACTACTACCGTGGCGCCAGCGTCTTCAAGCTCTTCCAGGTGGACGTCATCGCGGGTGCGCACGACAGTGGGCAGATCGGAGCGATGCTTGTGGGTGGCCCGGAGGATGCGATGGGCCACATAGGCGTCGTCAAACGTCACCACCAGGGCGCGCGCCCGGCGGATCCCCGCTGCATCGAGGATCTCGGCGCGAGTGCTGTCACCGAAGAATACCTGCTCGCCGGCTTCCCAGGCATCCTTGATGAGCTGGGGATCCAGGTCCAGGGCCACATACGGGATCCCTTCTTCGCGCAAAAATCCCGCCAGATTCTGTCCGATGCGGCCGAAGCCGCAGATCACCACGTGCCGGTCCAGCTCCCTGGCGGCCTGTCCCAGCTCCTGGGCGCGCAGACTCCGGCCGCGCAGATAGGAGGCGGCGAACACCCGCTTGGCAATGGCGCCATTGTACCGAATCAGGATTGGAGCCATGGCCATGGTTACGACCATGGCGCTCAGGATCGCCTGGGCGTCGGCTTCACTGAGCAGCTCGTGGGACAGGGCCAGTGCCAGCAGGGCGAAGCCGAACTCGCCTCCTTGGGCCAGCACCAGGCCGGTGCGCAGGGCCACGCCGCTCTCGTAGCCGGTGGCCCGCGTAAGCGCGGCGATGAGCAGCCCCTTGCCGGGCACCAGGAGCAGCACCAGCAAGAGGACCTCCGCCCACAGATCCGGAACGGCGCCCAGGTCGAGCTGGATGCCGATGCTGATGAAGAACAGCCCCATGAGTACGTCCCTGAAGGGCCGGATGTCGGTTTCGACTTGGTGGCGGTACTCGGTCTCGCCGAGCATCATGCCGGCCAGGAATGCCCCCAAGGCCAGAGACAGGCCGAGAAGGTAGGTTACCCAGGCCGCCGCCAGGGAGAGCAGCAGCGCGGTGAGGGTGAAGAGCTCGGCCGAGTGGGAAGCGGTGACCCAGTGCAGCAACGGGCGCAGGGCCCAGTGCCCCAGGGCGAACATGAGCAGGAACGCCAGCGCGGCCTTGATCATGGCCACCAGCAGCGGCCCGGCCAGGGACTGTTCCCCGCCGCCGGCCAGGATCGGGATTACCACCAGGAACGGCACGACCGCCAGGTCCTGGAAGAGCAGTACGCCCAGGGCCAGCCGGCCGTGCCGGGACTGCATCTCCAATTGCTCGGTAAGCTGCTTCATGACGATGGCCGTGGAAGACATGGCCAGCGCGCCGCCCACTATCAGCGCACCGTCGCCGGGCACCCCGAGATACCAGGCGAGCAACCCAACAGTCGCCGCGGACAGCAGCACCTGCGCTCCGCCCAGTCCCAGTACTGTGCCTTTCATGGCCAGGAAGTGAGGGATGGAGAACTCCAGCCCAATCATGAACAGCAGGAAGACCACGCCGATCTCGGCCAGCAGGTGCAGGGTGGGGCTGTCGGACAGCCAGCCCAGGGCGTGTGGTCCCGCCAGCACGCCGACGAACAGGTATCCCAAAATGGGCGGCAGGCTCAGGCGCCGCAGCAGGGCCACGGCCAGTACGGAAAGGGCCAGCAGGACCAGTACTTCGTCGAGTGCACTGTGTTGCATGGCTTATCCGGGCGTTCCGGCCGGGCTTGTCTCCAAACAGGTGGGACACCGCTAAAGGTTATCCCAAGAGCAGACGAACTAACGACCAGAGGCCACTGACCTGCGGCGCGAAGCGTATACTATGCTTTACGCAGCCATGGGCCGTACAGCCCGCCGGGCGCAGGAATGGAGCCGTCCCGGCAGGCGTATGGATGGAGCGGCGGGGATGGCCAGACCAAGGTGACTGTCTACAGGGAAATTCATAATGAAGAATCCTCCTCCCCGTGTTACCCGGGTCCTGACGGCGTTCGGCATCGTTGCCTTGGCCGGCGCTCTGCTCTGTCTGCTCGCCACCTTCCAGGTGCAAAGCGACATCTCCAAAGCGTTCCTGCTCGGCGTCTTCTCCTCCGGCCTGCTGGGGGCCATTCTGCTCTTCGGATTCGCCAAGCTGGCCGCGTCCATCTATGACCTGCGCACGCACATTGATCAGCTCCGTGACGATATTGAGCAAATCCAGCCCAACATCCCCAATAGGAGCGCATAGCCCGCGCTGGCGAGCTGCTTGCACGGAGGCACCGCCACCTTGCAGGGAGCCGAAAACGGGCGTTCCTGGTATTCAGCCATCCGCGATCACACCGCTATTGTCAGCTAACGCCCGAAGATCTGAAGCCCTCGGGCGCCACGCCTACACAGGGGGAATCATGGTATATCAGCATGCAGAGTCGCCGCGGCCGCGCGTGGGCGCGGGCATGCGCAAGGCCGCGTTGATCACGGCCTTCGCTCTATCCGCTCCGTGTCCTGCGGCCACGCCGTATGAGGAGCCGCCCGTGGTGTACGCGGGCGACATACTTCCCGCCAGCCTGCTCCAGTCATCCAGCCATCGTGTGCTCGATGACGTGGACCTGGAAGGCCCGTTTCTGCGGTTCCGGGTGGAATCGGATCTGGGCAGCTATCAGGTGACCTCCCTCGCGCTGCTGCGCGAGAGGGTGCACGAGATCAGCACCCTGGCCCAGGCGATGGTCCAGTATCAGCGGGCGGACAAGGAATTCTATGATTCCCTACGCGGCCAGCTTCGGGTGAGCGGCGACACGGTCCGCGATATCGTCACCTCCCCTCTGAATACGGCGTCGTCGCTGGTCAGCCAGCTGGGTCACAACGTAGGGCGCACGGTGGCCGGTGAGTCCGGGGCGCCGAAGGAGAAGACGCGTTATTGGCAGCCGAGTCCCGGGGACCGCTTCGCGGACGCCCAGCAGCGCCGGCTGGCAGGTCAGCTGGGTCTGGACGTGTACTCTTCGAACCCGCAGGTGCATACCTTTCTCAGGGAAGTGTCCCAGGCCCATGTCACGGGCAGGGACACGGGCCTGTCCGCCGTGGCCAGTCCGCACCCTGCCGGGACCGTGGTGGCGGGCGGTGTGGTAGGGGCCTGGGCCAGGACCCAGATCAAGAACCTCACCCCTGCCGAGCTGGACGCCGCCAACGGACAACGCCTGGCGGCGATCGGGATCCCGGATGATCTGGTGCACCGCTTTCTGACCGACCCCTGGTTTTCCCCCAGGCACAAGACCTTCATCACCGCCTACCTGCAGTTCCTCGAGGGTGTAGAAGACCGGGCGGAGCTGCTGCGGGCCGCGCTTTCGGCGCACAGCGAGGCCGAGGCGCTGTCCTACGAGGAGGCTGCGCGGATGCTCGCTCTTTATCACGATAAGATCGAGAAGCTACGGGCCTTGGGTCCGGGATACCGCTATCCGCTGGCCGTGACCCATAGCATCCACATCCTGGCGGTGACGCCCATCGACGTCATGTGGTGGAGCCGCGATACGGACCGCGCCATCGGCGCTCTGGGCCAGGCCAGTCAAGCCGCCGGCAAGGGCGGCGGCGAGCTCATCGTGAGCGGCATTCTCACCGACACCGTCAAGGCCGAGCTCAAGCGCGACGGCCTGTCCGAGCGGGAGCGCTTCGGCCTGCCGCCGGTTAAGGCAGGCCCTGCCCCCTGACGCCTGCGCGCTTCTGGGGGAGAAGAGAAATCCAAGAAGGTACTCGCGCAAAGGCGCAAAGACGCTGAGGGGAGGAAGAAGGCAGCTATTCTTGTGCTGTCTTTGGTGTTTGCTCTCCGCGTCTTGGTGTCTTGGCGGGAGACAGAAGTCCTGAGTTTTCGCGTTAGTAGAGAGAGGCCGACGCAGAAGGAGGCAGGTACAGTGCCGGAGGGTGGTCGAATCGGGGCTGGAGTGCTGCTTGTGTCGCTTGCATTGGCACAGGCTTGTATTGGAGCGGGGGTGTATCGCTGGGTGGACCCCGAGGGGGGCGTGCACTTCAGCGACGTTCCGCCCCCGGGTGAGTCGGCTCAGGTGCAGCGAGTGCCGGTGTTCCTCCCCGAGCCCGGTGTGGTTGCGCCGGATCCCTACTACTATTCCATTGCCAACCAGGCACGGCGCATGGAAGAGCAACGGCTGCGGCTGTCGCAGGAACGCCGGGCCCGGCGGGAGGTCGCGGCCGAGCGGCGCCGGCGGGAGGAGGTGGCCGCGGCGCAAGCCCAAGGCGAGCGCCAACAGGAAGAAGCGGCCTGGAGGGTCTACGTGCGGCCATACGGCTATCCTCTATACGGCCTGCCCTATCACTTCAGCGGGCCGCCGTGGGTGAGTCGCCGTGGCTACCTTGCCGGTTCCCCCAATCCTCGTTCCGCGCATCCGGCATCGCACCGCCTGATGTCTGAGGTCGGCGCACCCTCGGACCGATAGCTTGCTGCGCTGGGACGTCAAAGCATTTCGGGCGACATGTTGGCCGAAATGCTCGGAGCTACGAATTGAGCAGGCGCAGCACGTCGGCCGGGCCGAAGGGCCAGCCGATCTCATGTCCGGCGCCGTCGGCGAGCACCGGGATGCGCACCGCGTAGCGATCCATCAGAGCGGGGTCCAGGGTGATGTCCACCTCGCGCAGGGGCAAGGTATCGTCCACCGTGGCGATGACCTCACGGGCTTCGTCGCACAGGTGGCATCCAGGCTTGGCGTACAAGATCAGATCCATCACGTCCCCTTACCTATGTCTGCTGGCTCGCGCGTGGCGCCGCCTTCGGGGTAGTCCCACGAGCTGCTGTCCTCGCGCGGCTCCACGTGGATGGTGATCTCGGCGTTGGCCAGGCTCGCCCGGATCTCACGCTCCACCTTATTGCACAGGTCGTGAGCCTGCTTGACCGTGGTGGCGCCGGAGACCAGCAGGTGCAGGTCCACGAAGCGCCGCGGGCCGGACTTGCGCGTGCGCAGCCCATGGTAGACGGCGTTCTCCCCCGCGCCGCGCACGATCGCCTGCTCGATGAGCGCCTGCTCGGGCTCGGGGAGGGCGGCGTCCATGAGGCCCGCGGCGGAGCGGCGCAGCAGCATGGCGCCGGTGCGGATGATGTTCAGCGCCACGACCACGGCAATGATGGGGTCCAGGATGGCCAGGCCCGGTGGCGCGAACAGCACGACGGTCAGTCCGGCCACCACGCCCGCGCTGGTCCACACGTCGGTCATCAGGTGGTGCGCGTCGGCCTCGATGGTGATGCTGTCGTAGTGGCGTGCCACCCGCAGCATGACCCTGGCCACCACCAGGTTGACTCCGGAGGCCGCCACGGCAATCAGCAAGGCCGGACCCAAATCCATCAGCTCGGCCGGACGCAGGAAGCGGTGCACCGCCGCGTAGATGATCGTGCCGGCCGCGACCAGAATGAGCCCGCCCTCCACGCCGCTGGAGAAGTACTCGGCCTTGTCGTGGCCATAGCTGTGGGAGGAATCCGCGGGCCTGCTGGCAATGCTCACCGCCGCCAGCGCGACCAGCCCGGCTACCAGATTGACGCTGGACTCGGCCGCGTCGGAGTACAAGCTTACCGCGTCGGACAGATAGAAGGCCCAGAATTTCAGGCCCATGGTGGCGAGCGAGGCCGCGATGGACAGCAGGGCCATGCGGTGCAGGGCGGTCATGGGCCTACCGTGCCTCGCGCCGCCGGCATTGGCCTTTGCTGCACAGACAGCTCGTGCCGCAGCCTCCGCCTTCTTCCCGGGCCGGCCCGAATTCGGGATGCCGCGCGGCATAGGACCGGGCCAGGTGCTGCACGGCGATCCAGCCGCCGAGAATCATCGGCACGGCCAGCATGGCGATCAGATAGTCAGCCATGCTGGCCCCCCAGGCCGGCGAAGCCCATGAATGCCAGGGACAGCAGTCCCGCCAGCATCAGCGACAGGGCCGCGCCCTGGCTCACGCTGGGCACGTCGGACAGGGCCAGGCGCTCGCGCAGCCCGGCCATCAGCAGCAGGGCCAGGGTGAAGCCGACGCCGGCGCCGGAGCTGTAGGCCAGGCATTGCACGAAGTCGTAGTGCTTAAAGGTCTGGAACAGCGCCAGGCCCAGGACCGCGCAGTTGGTGGTGATCAGCGGCAGGAAGATCCCCAGCGCCCGGAATAGGGCGGGGCTGTACTTCTTCATCACCATCTCCACCATCTGCACCGCGGAGGCGATGACCGCGATGTAGCTGATGAGGCGCAGGAACTCGATGTGGAAGCTCACCAGCAGCGCGTTGATGGCGTAGGCGCAGATTGAGCTGACCAGCATGACGAAGGTGGTGGCCAGGCCCATGTTCCACGCCGTCCGGACCTTGCCGGAGACGCCCAGGAAGGGGCAGATCCCCAGGAACAGGGCCAGCACGAAGTTGTTCATGATGGCGGCGTTGAGAAAGATGAAGCCGACCGAATCAGGCGACATGGACTGCGGCCTCCTGTTGCAGCCTGCGCGCCCGGCGCTGCTTGAGCCAGGAGAACAGCAGCAGCCAGGCACCCAGGACGAAGAACCCGCCGGGCGGCAGGATCATTACCGCCCAGGACTGGAAGTGCTCACCAAACACGTGAAAGCCCAGCAGCGTGCCGCTGCCCAGCAGCTCGCGCACCGAGCCCAGGCATAGCAGGGCGGCGGTGAAGCCCGTGCCCATGCCCAGGCTGTTGACCATGGTGGTGTGCAGGCGATTCTTGGCGGCGTAGGCCTCGGCCCGTCCCAGGATGATGCAGTTCACCACGATGAGCTGGATGAATGCGCCCAGAGCGTTATACAGGTCGAGGCTGATGGCCTGGATCGCGTAGTCGACCATGGTGACGAAGGTGGCGATGATCACGATGTAGGTGGCGATG
>CAYWTP010000124.1:0-9350 GCA_964461215.1 uncultured Ectothiorhodospiraceae bacterium
CAAGGGCGAGCACTGACCCGGGTGCGCGCGGTGTAGGGTCCGCCGGCTGGCAGCGGGACTAGCACGTAGTTGCCGGCTCAAGCGGGATGGTGCCGTCAGCGATGTAGTCTTCCATTGCAACTACCTCGTGACCAAGCTGCCGCACAATCCTGGTCGCCGCCGCCGCCCAGTCTTCGCCAGCGCTACATGGCGCTGTACGTGATGAGCCCCAGCGCCGCGCCCTGGGGGTCCTGGATCCAGCAGAAGCGTCCGACGTTCGGGATGTCCATGGGCGGGACCAGCACCTTGGCGCCCAGCTCGACGGCCTTGGCCAGGCGGGCGTCCACGTCGTCCACCGTGATGTAGGCGCCCCACGCAGGCGGCCGGCCCTCCGCGCCCGGCGGCATTCCCATGATGCCGCCGACTCCCCGCCCGGCGGTCTTGGCCACGTTGTATGGCGTCCCGCCCGCCGCCATCTCCTCAATTTCCCACCCGAGCAAGGCCGAGTAGAAGGACTTCGCCGCGGGAACGTCGGTCGTCATCAGCTCGCACCAGCTCAGATCACCGTGCTGCTTGAATCGCTCCATAGCCGCCTCCTGGTAGTTGGATCAGGATGAAGTCATTCTTCCCGTAGCATAGCCCGTCAGAACCGGGACCTGTTTGCTCAGGGCCCGGTCAACCAGGATGGGAGCGCAGCCGTTGACACGGGCGAACAAGCTCTCGGGAAAGCCCAGGTAGGCTTCGCTGCGTTCGCGCTCGATGGCGCGCACGATGGCCCGGGCCACCGGCAGCGGCTCGTCCATGTGCATCATGCCGCGGGCCGCCATCTCATGAACCACCGGTGGGTTCAGGGCGGTCTTGACGGCACGCGGCGAGACGTAGGTCACGCCCACTCCGCTGCCCGCCAGCTCCCGGCGCAGGGCCTGGGAGAAGCCGCGCAGGGCGAACTTGGACGCGGAGTAGGCGGCGAACAGGGGAAAGCCGATGCTGCCGAACAGGGACCCGACGTTGACGATGCGGCCGTGCCCGCGCGCCAGCATGCCGGGCAGGAGCGCGCGCACGAGCTGCATGGGAGCCTCTACGTTGATCTTGATGAGGCGCGAGAGCATTCCCGGGTCCTCGTCTTGGAACCGACAGAAGTCCAGGACGCCGGCCAGGTTGATCAGCACGTCGACGCCTTCCCATTCGCGCTGCACGGCGTTCAGGACCGCGCCGCGCTGCTCGGGCTGGGTGATGTCGACGACCACGACCAGGGGCTTGACCCCCCGGGCCTCCAGCTCTGCGCGCAGCGTGTGTGCGCTGTCGGGATTGTGCTCCACCAGGCACAGCCGTGCACCCCGGGCGGCCAGCTCGGCGGCCAGCACCCGGCCGATGCCACCGCCCGCGCCCGTAATCACCACCCGTTGGGATTGAAGGTTCATGGGCTTACCTCGCGGCCGCGCGGGTGGCACCGGCATCGCCCAGCTCCGCCTGCACCCGGGCCAGCAGGGCCCGCACCTCGGCGCTGCGGCCCTGGTCTGCCAGTGGACGCTTCGGGCGCGGGGGAGCCTGTAAGGCGTGCTCGAGGACCTGCTCGGCCTCCTTGTAGCGATGCTGGCCGAACAAGTAGTCACCATAGAAGTAATTGGGATCGATACCATCGGGATTCAGTGCCAGCGCCCTCTTCAGGTAGGCTTGCGCCTTGTCATCGTCACCAAAGCCCAAGGGCCAGCCCGGCACCTTGTAGTACAGGCTGCCGAGCGAGGTGTAGATGGATCCTTGCAAGGCCGTGGGGTCGATCTTCTCGGCCTTAAGCAGCAGGTCGCGGGCGTTCTTGACCATGCTGAGGGCTCCCAGGCCGCCGTGTACGCCGGCGTGGGTGCTCAAGGTGATAGCCTGCCAGATCAGCGGCTCGCTGTGCCCGGGAAACTGCTTGACCAAAGCCTCTTCGCGGGCCTCCAGCTTCGCGAACGCGTTGCTCTTCTGCTTGTCCGGGACCTCGTAGTTGATGTGGGCCCACTGATGCTGGAGGTCCGCAATGGCCTGATCCAGCGATTGAGTTGCAGCTACTGCGGCGGTGCCCGCCATGCAGGCGGCCACCAGGGTAAGGGCCGGAAGGCAGGATCGGACGGTCTGGTTCATGCAATTCTCCGGGAACGTTCGGGCTGTGTGGTAAGGGACTGGAAGATGTCTCCGTAGAGACGAAAGAACATGGCCGCACAATGGATCACCGCCTGCCGGTCCGCCGGCTCGTCGAGGCGGTTCAGCAGCCGCTCCAGAAGGCGGATGTGATCCTGGTCCAGGCTGCCGTGCGAGGTCAGGTAGCGGAACGCCGTCGCGGGTAGTGCCAGGCGCTGGCCGATGGCCGCGGCCGCGCGGGTGGCCAGGCTGACGCTGGAGCCTTCCAGCACGAACACCATGCCGAAGAAGCCCGCCGGATTGCGCCGGGAAATTACGTCATAAGCGTAGGCCACCATCAGCTCGGTGGCGGGCAGGGGTACGGCGTCGCGCACGGCCTCGGGGTCACCGCCGGCGGCGGCGACATCGTCCAGGATCCACTGCTCGTGCCCCAGCTCTTCCTCAATGTATTCGGCCACCGCGTCGCGCAGCCAGGCCAGGCGTTGGGGTAGCCGGGCGCCGCAGGCCATCAGCAGTGGAACCGTGTGCTTGACGTGGTGGTAGGCCTGGCCCAGAAACACCAGGTATTCCTCCCGGGTCACGGTGCCGGAGACGGCGCGGCCGATGATGGGTATGGCGGCGAAATCGGCACGGGCGGCGGCCGTCGCCGCGACCACCTGCTCATAGAACGACATGGCGCTTCTCTTCCTGGTAGAGCTCGTCGATGCGGGTCCGGTAACAAGTGCCCACGGCCTCGCGGTTAACGCTGCCAGCGCCGTTGGCCAGGCCGTTCCTGGGAGCGAAGGGCTCGCCGGCGAGGAGCCAGCGCTCGATCCGGGCGTAATCGGGCAGGCGGGCGTTGACGCTGCGCACCGCGGCCGCCAGCTCGCCAGCGGAGACCTGACTGCGAGGCACCAGAACCGCGACGTTGAACGGCAATCCCTCGCCGAATACCGCCGCCTGGGCGAGCAGGGGGTGACTGGTCAGCTCGCACTCGACCCACTCCGGAGCCACGTTGCGGCCGAAGGCGGTGGCGTACGCGGTCTTGCGCCGGCCGGTCAGATACAGGAAGCCGTCGCCGTCCAGATAGCCCAGATCACCGGTAGGCCATGCGTTTCGCGGGTGGGGCGGGTCGCCCAGATAGCCTAGAAAGGCGCCGCCGTGGACGAGCACCTCGCCGTCATCGCTCAGCGACAGCGTTGTATGGGGCAGGGGGCGCCCGACGCTGCCGGTACGGTCACGTCCCGGCAGGTTCAGGCTTACCACCGACGCTGCCTCGGACAGCCCGTAGCCCTGGTACGCGGGGATCCCCAGGGACCGGGACTGTTCGAGCAGCAGCGCTGAGATGGGGGCGCCGCCCACGGCGGCGAAGCGCAGGGTCCGCGGAACCTGCGCGCCGGCCGCGACGGTGGCGGCCATCGCCTTGAGAAGCTGCGGGACCAGGATCACGCTGGTGGGCCGGTAATGGGTGAGGCTGGCCCAAAGCTGGCCGGGCCGCAGACCGGAGGAGCCTTCCACGCCGCAGCTTGCCAGCGCCGGCACCTGGGCCAAGGCGCCTGCATACAGGGCGCTGTACA
Source organism: uncultured Ectothiorhodospiraceae bacterium (assembly GCA_964461215.1). Lineage (GTDB taxonomy): Bacteria > Pseudomonadota > Gammaproteobacteria > JAABTG01 > JAABTG01 > CAYWTP01. Next base: position 3,654 of record CAYWTP010000124.1, read on the forward strand.
AGCCGCCGATATTCTCCAGCAGGGTGGACAAGGGCAGCAGCGAGAGCGCTCTGTCGTCACTGCCCGCTTCCACGGCGCGGCAAAGCGATGCGGCCACGGCCTCGACGGCCTCGCCCGACAAGCACACGCCCCTGGGCTGGCCCGTGGTGCCCGAGGTATAGGTAATCTTGGCCGTTCCGGCTGGCAGGGGGGATACCGGGCTTGTCCGGCGCGGCGGGCTCAGAAACAGCCATACGTCCCGCCCTGCGACAGTTGCGGTCACGCCCGGGGCGCTGTCCAGGAGTGTCTCCGTACGTCGCGGCCGGTCGGTGACGACCAAGTCCAGGCCGGCATCTTCGATGAGGTGTCGAAGCTGCCGGTCGGAGAAGAATCCCGGCATGGGTACGCTGACCCCTCTGCCGGCGGCGACCGCCAGATCGGTGATCGCCCAGTGGCAGCCGTTCTCCATCAGCAGGCCCACGCGCCGTCCGCACACCACCTCGGCCACGCGCTCCACCTCCTGGAGCAAGGTGGCATAGTCCAGCACCCCGTGCTCGTCGCGCAGCGCCGGGGCCCGGGGACGACGGGCGGCGTGCTCCCGGATTTGATCCAGTACCCCTGTCATTGGGCCGCCGCATTTGCGGGTGCCGTGAGCAGGGCGTGTGCGGCGCCCAGGCGTCGCGCCGCTTCCAGCAGCCCCTGGAGCCGGGGCTGGCGGGCACAGGATCCGCTGTGAAGCTTGCCGAGCCCGGCCAGAATGTCCCCGGCGTAGACCACCGGCCCGGCGGCGTAGTAGCGGCCCCAGGACGCGCCGCCATCGGGCAGGCGCGCCGGATCGGCGGGCGCCAGCGCGACCGGCTTCAGGCCCAGCCGGCGAAATGCATTCGCCAGGGGCCGAGTGGCGGTGAAGAGAACCCAGCGGTGGCCCAATGCCGCCAGGAACGCCGTGGTGCAAGCGATGACCCACCTGGCGTGTCCGGGATCCGCCAGGGCCAGGTTGCCCACCTCCACCAGCGACTCGCGGGCCACACTCTGTTCCACGCGTGCGGACACCAGGTCCTGGACCGGGGATCCCAGGTACTGCTCCGAGAACAGGGCCGAGGCCTTCCCGTCCCGGTACCCCACCACCGCCCGAAGGCCGGGGGGGGTCGCGAAGCCCAGGAACCGGGGATAGAAGCTGTCCACCTCCGCCCCGTGGGCGCGACGGAACACAGCCCGGATAAAGGCGTGCACCTGCCCGCGCTCTTGGTGGGTGGAATCCACGTGGAAGATCCGCACCGCCTCACGCAGCTCGGTGAGGAGGGGATCGACGCCGTCTTCGACCCACATGGAGTGCTCGTGATTCATGTCCGCGGTTCCCGGTTTCAGTCCGGAGCGGACTAAGCGAGCTCCGTGCCAACTTCAGCCGGGGTCAAGCGTTGGGAGCGCCGCCAGCGGCGGGTAGGAGCACCGGCCCGTTGAGCGTGCCGTTTGCAATCAGTGCCTTAACACCGATTCAGCGCCTTTGGGTGGTAGCTGGCAGGGTTTACGCAGGGGCCCGAAAGCGTCCTGGCGATGGCCGTGGCGAGGCTGGGGTGCAGCCTGTGATCGTTGCAGTGCGCAAGATTTGTATACACCTGTTGCAGGGTCCCGAGCTCAAGGTCCGCTCTGAGCAGCCCCCCGCCGGCGGGCGCAAGTGCTGTTGATCCGTGCCCTGAGGTCGGGGGGAACCGGCAGCCGGGCGACGACCCGGACCCTGCCGTCCACCCGACAGGATGCCACGTAGCCGACGGCGCCGGGCGTTTGTGCGACGAAGCGCAGGACGGCCTCCTGGGAGCGGACTACGTAGGGAGGCGACACCCCATGAAAGTAGCGCTCATTCCAGTAGCGCTGGAGGGCGGCGGGATCCTTGCCCAGCAGCGCTACGGAGAACGCGAGCCGCAGCGGATCGGCGGCAGGCAGGTTGACGGGCACCAGCGCGGCGCCGGCGTCGTCGATGACGATGCGCCGGAGGAAGATGTCCCGCAGATTGGCCCGGTCCAGGGCGATGGCGGGCGCCCCCGGTGGCGTGACCACCGCGACGGTGGTCTGGGCCGCGCGGGCGGCGATCGCCACCGGGCCCAGCAGCACCAGGCCCAGAGTCAGTGCCAAGCGGGCTCGCCGGCCTGCTCCGGTCACAGCAGCACGGCGACGGAGAACAGCCAGCCGTCGGGGGCCAGGCGCTCCTCGCCCCACGCTTGCCGCAGCTCCAGCTTGAACGACAGCGGCGGCGTCGGCCGGTAAGTGACGCCGAAGCGGGCCGAATTGGTCGGCCTGGGGTATCCTTCGACCTTGTACCGCTCCTGGCAGACCACGCCGAAGAAATGATGCCCCAGAGGCGCCACGAGCTGCGCGAAGCCACCCCACTCGTCGCCGCCGGCACCTTCGCTGCGCCGGTAGATCGTCTCGCCGGTGACCTCGAAGCCGGCGCGGGTGTAGAGCAGGTCCGCGCCGATCAGCTCCCGCATGCCGGGCCGGTCCTTGAGGCGGAAGCGGGCGGCGGAGAACCCCACCTGCAGCGCCTCGTCAAAGGTTAGGTAGCGCAGCCGCAGGCCGCCGCCATGGTCGAAGGCGTTGCGCGGGTTGGGCTGGTACGGTGTATCCACGAACACGCGCTCGTTGCGCTGGGAGCGGTCCAGCAGGGCCGTATCGTCGGCGAACAGGCGATAGTCCAGCGCCGACTGCCCCAGTGGCCAGCTTCCGCTGAGCTCCAGCCCGGCCGCGTGGCGCGAGAATGCGGTGGCCGTGGTCAGGGGGCGTGACACCGACCACACCAGTGGGTCGGCGTGAATGAGGTTCCATCGTCCGATGGGTGTCAGGAACTTCCCCAGGCGCAGTGTGAGCTTGCTGGACAGGTTATGATCCAGGTACAGCCGCTCGACATCCAGGTCGGCGTCGGAGGTCGAGAGCCCGTCCCGCGTCCAGGTCAGGGCGTTGCCCAGCTCCATTTCGGAGAAGAAGTGCCAGCGGGGGGAGACATCGCTACGCAGAAACAGACTGAGGTCCGGCACCGAGATCCGGGCCTTGTCGCTCTCAAGCTTGGAGGCGCGGATGCTGACATAGCCGCCGGCGGTCAGACCCAGCCATGGCAGCGGGTAGCCGTGGCCCAGCGCATAAGGCGCCGCACCGGCCGGCCCGGTCCCGCCCAGCCCCAGCAAGGCGGCGAACAGCACGCTGATGCCGCGCCGGCGCCGGTGCGTCTGTCGGCCCGGATGGTGTTCGCGGTGCCGCGGGGCGCCGGCTGGCCGAACGTGGAGTCCCGCCAGGGCATAGAGAAGTTGAGCCAGCACGATGAGTCCTCCCGGCAGCGGGACGAAGTGCCCGAAAGCGCGGCGCAGGCGGATGATGACCGCCACCGCGGACCCGCCGCTCGCCTCGGGCCGGCGGGCCGTCGCGGGGCCAAAGTGTACCCTAGTGCGGCGGCCACGTTCGCCCGGGTGTCATTCCTACCAGCGATCCGCTTTCAGACAGTCCGCGGCCAGCCGGACAACATGGCTCGGCGCGGCGGCCGATTCGGCAAGCGATGCGGGCCGCCCGCCGGTGGACTCGCGGCCCCGGACGTGCTGCACCGCAGCCCCGATAGCGGACACCCGCGGTGACCATCCGGCGTGCCATCCTGTGGGCCTCGCTGGCGCTGGTCATCGGTGCGACCCTGCTCAGCGGCGCCATGTCCTTCTATGAAACGCGCAGGTCCTTGCAGGCGGAGATCGCCCGCAACCTGCGTATCAGCGCCGCCGCGCTGCTCGAACGGCTGGACGCCTTCTTCTTCGAGCGCCTGGAGGATTTGCGGGAATGGCATCGTCTGGAGCTGTTGCAGGACATCCGAGTTGGCGACGTGGACAAGCGCCTGGCCCGCCTGCTCTCCGATCTGAAAGCCGGCCACGGCGCGGTGTACAGCCGCTTGTTCTGCACCGACCTGGACGGGCGCGTGGTGGCGGCCAGTGACGGCGATTACATCGGGCACAAGCGGCTGCCGGGGCCGGTGCTGCTAAGCGAGTCCAGGGGCGCCACGGCACCGGTGATTCTGGAGCGCTTTGCCGGCGGCGCACCCCGGTCCAGCGACAGCCTGGTCATGCGTACCGAGATCCCCAATGCTTTCGGCGACGGCGAGCTGGGCTATCTGTACGCGGTCCTGAACTGGCGCGAGATGGGGCGCTCCCTCAGCGAAGCCATCCGCGGCAGCGGACGCACCGCGCTCCTGCTGGGGGCGGACGGCGCGGTGATCGCCGCCGCGGGGCCTCTGGTGCGTAACGGACTGCCGGCAAGGATCAATCTGGCGGACTGGTATGCGGGGGCGGCGCGCCCGCAGCCGGACACCCGTGAAGGCACCGCGTTGGGCGCCGGCCGGCTGCTGGTGGGGGCGGCGGCCTCCTCGGGCTATCAGCATTTCTCCGGTTTCGGCTGGCACCTGCTCATGGTAGAGCCCACCAGTGTGGCGTTTGCGCCGGTGTGGCGCCTGGCCTGGGTGATCCTGGGAGCGTTGCTGCTGACCCTGGCGCTGGCCGGCTGGCTCTCCATGCGCTTGTCGCAACGCATCGCCCGTCCCATCGGGGAGCTTACCGAGTTCGCCCGCCGGCTGCGCCAGACCCGATCTCCCGCGCCGCCACGGATCGCCACCGGCTTTTCGGAGGTCAGGGAGCTGAGCCGTGCCTTCGGCGAGATGATCGAGGCCCTGGAACGTTCCCGGGAGCATTTGATACGGGCCGGCAAGCTGGCTGTGGTGGGGGAGATGGCCGCCATCATGGCACATGAAGTGCGCACGCCCCTGGGGATCCTGAAGTCCTCGGCGCAGCTTCTGGAGCGCCGGCCGGACCTGAGTCCCCAGGACCGCGAGCTGACCACCTTCATATCCAGTGAGACGGACCGGCTGAACCGCCTGGTGAGCACGCTGCTGGAGTGCGCCACGCCACGCCCGCCTAAGTTCCGGCTCCATGACTTGCACGACATCCTCGAGCACGTCGTGGCCCTGGTCACTACCAAGGCCGGCAAGAAGGCCATCGAGGTGCGCGTGCATCCGTCGGCCACCGAGCCGGTCCTGTCCTGCGATCGCGAGCAGCTTATTCAGGTGCTTCTGAACCTGCTGATCAACGCCATTCAGATCGTCCCCGAAGGCGGCCACATCGACGTCCACACCGAGAACGCCGCGGGCGGCGTCAGCGTCCGGGTGGAGGACGACGGGCCCGGTATTCCGGAGTCCGAACGCGAGCGGGTATTTGACCCGTTCTTCACCCGCAGGGAAGGCGGGATAGGGCTGGGGCTCACTATCGTGGAGCAGATCGTGCAAGCCCACGGGGGCAGCATACAGGTATCGGCGGGCCGGCGGGGCGGAGCTTGCTTCACCGTTCGCCTGCGCCGTCAAGCAGGAGGAGCCCTATCGTGAGCAGTGCCCGCCGCATTCTGGTGGTGGACGACGAGGACAAGATGCGCCGTCTGCTGGAGATGGCGCTCAGGGGAATGGGCCATGATGTGGTGCAGGCTCGCGACGGCGCCGAGGCACTGGCGCGCAGCGCCGACGCACCGTTCGATCTGGTGCTGACGGACCTGCGCATGCCGCGCCTGGACGGCATCGGGCTGCTGCGCGAGCTGCGCCGGCGCGGCGACGATGTTCCGGTGGTGGTCCTGACCGCATACGGCAGCGTGGAGAGCGCGGTGGAGGCCATGAAGCTGGGCGCGGTGGACTACATCATCCGTCCCTTCGAG
>CAYWTP010000125.1:0-9288 GCA_964461215.1 uncultured Ectothiorhodospiraceae bacterium
GCTTGAGCTGATTTCCCGAATCCTCCATGTAGCGGGCCGCATCCTCCAGGTCACGGCGCAGGTACTGGCCGACACGCTCGGCCTCCTCCCGGGTCAGCTCCCCCAGCTCCACCGCCCGCTCCTTGGCGTCCGCGATCTGCTCCTGGAGCAGGGGCAGAGTGTCCTTCTCTGCACGGTCCATGGCCGTGCGCACCCGCTCGAGCATTCGGGAGTAGGCGCTGTCCAGGCGTTCTTCCGGGGTCTCCTTCGGCGATTGGTCGGCCATTGTGATAGGGCTCTCCTGGTAGATGGGCGCTCGCTGAACAGTGTGGCGCAACCGCCGGCGCCGGTCCAGCCTGCGTTCGGCACCCGCTCGCAAGCGGGCCGAATCCGGGCACTCGCGCGACTTAAAGTATCAGTTCAGCCGCGAGGGGGCGGTTGGCTCCTGCTCCCTGGGGCTGAGACTGAGGTCCCAGCGGGCCGCCTCGGCGGTGCTGGCCAGGAGCTTGCACAAGGAGTGCAGGAGGACCTCGTTCAATGCCAGCTCAGCGCCGGGACCCTCGTCGGGCTGCAAGCTGAGTACGACTCCGCCACCCGCCTGGGGATTGAGCTGCAGCCGTGAAACCAGCACCGGTGTATCGCCAAGGGGCAGATGGGCCGCGTCTTCCCGGTAAGGAGTCGCAAAGTCCGCCTCGGCCACGGCTTTCTCCCGCTGGAATGCCAGAATGGCCTCCCTGGCGGATGGGTCGCGGTGCTTGTCCACCCCGGCGCTTGCCGCGAGCCCCTTCAGCAGTGGCGGCCACAGCAGCTTGAGCATGCGCCGGGTCAGCCAGAAACGCAGCTCCAGTCGGTCCTGAGTATTCACGCGCAGCAGCAGCCGGTCCTGGACCGGGTCGAACCGTACCTGAATCTGCGTGATCTGGGCCATGGCAATTGGTGGCAGGCAAGTTCGCAATGCCGGTCTCCGTGCAGGCGCAGCATAGCACAGAGCGCCCCCGCTCTTGACTGGGGGACGGGTATTCGTTCAATGTTTTTGCTTGCCATGCCGCTCTCTGGATCGCCGATGACCGTCCGTTTCCTGCCTCTGCTCCTGGCCGTCCTGATCGGAGCTGCGCCGTTGATGGCGCTGGCCGCGGACGAGCTGGACGAGTTCGACATCGAGCAGCGCAGCCTGCACTTCGATGACAGCCCGCAGATGCGGGACATCGTGCATCCGGATTGGTTCAAGCTGAGCTTCCTCAATCTTCCTGACGACCTGGCCGAGGCGGCTGCCGCCGGCAAGGCCGGGCTGATGGTCTATTTCGGCCAGCGCCACTGTGCTTACTGCAAGGCGATGCTCGAGGTGAACTTCACCAAGCCCGACATCGTTGCGTACACTCGAAAGCACTTCGATGTCATTGCCCTGGACATCTGGAGCGATCGGGAGGTAGTGGACATGCAGGGGCGCAGCCTTACGGAGAAGCGGTTAGCCGAACGGGAGAAGACCCAGCTCACCCCCACAATCCTGTTCTATGATCTTCACGGCAAGGAGGTCATGCGACTGAGGGGCTACCGCCCCCCTTACGATTTTCGTGCGGTCCTGGAGTACGTGGCCGATGCCCATTACAAGCAGGAGTCATTCGGCGACTATCTGGCTCGTGGCCAGGGCATGCAGTTCGACCCCGAGGGCCTGAACGAGGAAGACTTCTTCGAGCCCGGACCACCGATGCTCGACCGCAGCCGCATTCCGGCTCAGAGGCCCCTGGTGGTGTTCTTCGAGCAGGGTAAGTGCCACGCGTGCGACGTGCTGCACACCGAGCCGCTGCGCGATCCTACGGTGCTGTCGGCCCTGAGCGGCTTTGAAGCGGTGCAGGTGAATATGTGGTCCCACGCTCCCCTGATCACCCCCGGCGGCATCCGTACTACGGCCAGGGACTGGGCACGGACTCTGGGGGTGTTCTACGCACCCACCCTGGTGTTCTTCGACGAGCGCGGCAAGGAGGTGTTCCGGATCGAGTCGGTGGTGCGGTTTCACCGCTTGCGCGCGGTGCTTGAGTACGTCTCCAGCAAGGCCTACCTCAGCCAGCCTTATTTCCAGCGCTGGCGCGAGACCAGGGGGCACCAAGCTGACGATCCGTAGTGGGACATCCGTGAGCGGTCAGGGATTTCGGGCCGGGGGTCTGGCCGGCACGAGCCTCCGGGCCACGCCGTCAATACCCACGGCGCTGCGCAGTTCCTGCTGCGCTTGTGGGACCGGCCCATGCCGTCCTGGCATGGGCGCTTGCCGGGCTGCGAAGGGCCACTGGCCCTTCGGTCCCGGCTCGCCCCTGTAGGCTTGACGGCCGCTATCGCTGCGGCCGGCGGTCCCCGCGCCTCGTGCCGCTCAGCTCTTGGCCGGACATCAATGCGGTGTGGGGCACCGTTCAGCTCTCCAGCCGCTGCTTGGCCTTGAGCTTGGTCCGGATGAAGGTCGAGTGGGAGACGTGAATGAGCTCGGCCACCTTGCGCACCAGATGCTCCTCGTACTTGTCCAGCGTCCCGTCCGCGTAGGCCACCCGCCACAGGGCCTCCACTACCTGGGCCTTCTGCTCGGGAGAAAAGTGCTGATTGATCAGACCGGTGAAGGGGTACAGTGAGGTGGCTTTGTCCGCCTCCCGGCGCGCCGTCTCCACCAGGTCGCGGGTCTGCTCCTCGCTGAGACCGAACACCCGGCGCAGGTTGCGCAGCACCGAAGCTTGCTCCTCGGGGCTAATCGTATCGTCTGCGCGGGTCATCTCGATGAGCAATGAGGCCGTGGCCAGGCGCAGCGCCTGGTCCGGGTCAGACGCCCCATCGGCCTCGTCGCCGGTGAGGATATGCACATCGAAGAAGTGTTGGAGTGCCTTGAGCATGGTGCGGCCTAGAAAAGGCGGCGTGCCGGGCGCAGATGGCCCGGCACCCCCGCGGTGGTAGTCTATTTACCATTGCATTGACCCTGGCCGGGCGGGAGTGTTCCGCTCGCCGGGCGCCAGGAGTCAAGTGCGGCCACAAATGCACAAAGACACGAAGGAAGACCGGAAGCAAACATATCTTTGTGTCCTTTGGTGCCTTTGCGGTTGATCTTGAAGGGCGGGCTCGGCATCTGCTCCCAGCGATGCTGCCTCCTGCGTCCATGCAGTCGGGTACCCGCCGAGAGTACGGAGATTAGCCACGGAACCCACGGAAGGCTAAGGACGCCGGGGTCTTGCCCACGCTGGAATTTCTTACCCTACCGCCTGAACCCGGAGCCCTGACACCGGGAAACCCGAGTGCCCGAGGGTGTAGAATACGGGCGTCACTTGCCGGCCGGCCAGAGGAACGACGCCCGCGCAAGGCCCTCTCCTGGGAACATTCATGTCCAGCGCTCCCTGCATTCTACCGTTTCCCATCGGCCCTGTGGCGCGGTGTTGCCGATCGCGGTGGGAGGTCCGCCGGCCATGAATACCGTGGGTCACGACAAGGACGGCGAGTCTGCGCTGCTCACCGATCTCTACCAGCTCACCATGGTTCAGGCCTATGTGGCCGAAGGCATGACCGATACCGCGGTCTTCGATCTGTTCGTGCGCCACCTGCCTGAGCACAGGAGCTATCTGGTGGCGTGCGGCCTGGAGACGGTGCTCGATTATCTGGAGAACCTGCGCTTCAGCGCCGAGGCGCTCGCTCACCTGGGAGGACTGGGCAAGTTCAGGCCGGAGTTTCTGGGTTATCTGTCGGGGTTTCGGTTTACCGGTGACGTCCGGGCGGTGCCCGAGGGCACCGTGGTGTTCGAAGACGAGCCCCTCATCGAGGTGTGTGCCCCATTGCCCGAGGCCCAGCTCATCGAGACCTACCTTCTCAACCAGATCCACTTTCAAACCATGGTGGCCTCGAAAGCGGCGCGGGTGGTGTCGGCCGCGGCCGGCCGCACGGTGGTGGACTTCGGGCTGCGCCGGTATCACGGCACCGATGCGGGTATGAAGGCTGCGCGATCCGCTTACGTGGCGGGCGTGGATGCCACCTCCAACGTGCTGGCGGGGCAGCGCTATGGAATTCCGGTGAGCGGCACCATGGCCCACAGCTATGTGCTGGCGCATGCCGACGAGTTGGATGCCTTCCGCAGCTTCGCCAGGCTGTATCCGGAGACGGTGCTGCTGGTGGACACCTACGACACCCTGCAAGGCGTACGCCGCGTGGTGGAGCTGGCCCGCGAGCTGGGCAGCGACTTCCACGTGCGGGCCATCCGGCTGGACTCGGGCGACCTGGGCGAGCTGTCGGTCAAGGCCAGGCGGATCCTCTATGACGCCGGCCTGCCCAACGTGAGCATCTTCGCCAGCGGCGACCTGGATGAATACCGCATCGCCGATCTGGTTGCTCGCGACGCCCCCATAAGCGGCTTCGGCGTAGGCACCCGCATGGGAGTGTCGGCCGATGCCCCGTATCTCAATTGTGCATACAAGCTGGTGGACTATGCCGGGAAGGCACGCATGAAGCTGTCGGCGGACAAGGCCACCCTGCCGGGCCGCAAGCAGGTCTACCGGCGCATGGGCCGCAGCCACACCGTCGGTGACGTCATCGGCCTGCAGGACGAGCACATTGCCGGCCGCGCGCTCATGCAGCCGGTCATGCAGAAGGGTAAACGTCTAGCTAATGCCACCCCGCCGTTAGACCGGGTCCGCGGCTACTGTCGCGAGGAACGCGAAGCTCTGCCTCCCGAATTGCTCTCCTTGCAGCCTGTCGAGCCCCCGTACGCCGTCGACATCAGCACCGGCCTGCGCGCCGAACGCGATCACCTGCTACGGCTGCTGGCCCAGGGCCGGCCTTAGGTTTGATCGTCATCGGAGCCATGAAATTCTTCATTCGAACCCTTGGCTGCAAGATGAACCAGCTCGACTCGGCGCGGGTTCGGGCGGCGCTGCTGCGCGCCGGGCACGTTCCCGCGCAGAGCGAGGCGGAGGCCGAGTACGTGCTGGTCAACTCCTGCACGGTTACCGCGGAAGCTGACCGCAAGTCGCGCAAGACCGTCAACGGGGCCGTGCGCGCCCGGAAGCAGGTGGCGGTCATGGGCTGCGGGCCCCGCGCCGACCCCGAGCGGTGGCAAACGCAGGCCTCTGACTGCCGGATCTTCGAGACCGAGGGCGAGCTGCTTGCGCATTTCGGCGTTGCCGAGGACGAGCCGCCGTTTCCCGTCATTTCGCGTACCCGGCTGCCCGTCGCAATCCAGTCCGGCTGTGACGATGTGTGCAGCTTCTGTATCACCCGAGTGGCCCGTGGCGCCCATCGCAGTGAGCCGTTGTCGCGCATTGTCCGTCAGGTTCGGGATGCCGAGGAACGCGGTCTCAAGGAGGTCGTGCTGACGGGGATCAACGTGGGTGCCTGGGGCTGCCGGGACAGCAGGCAGCCCCGGCAGAGCCGGCTGCCGGAGGTGCTCGCCGCCATCCTGGGGCAGACCGCGATTTCGCGCGTGCGGATCTCCTCCCTTGGTCCCCAGTATCTGGGGGAGGAGTTCTTCGACGTGTTTGCCGATCCCAGGATCTGCGATCACCTGCATCTTTCGGTGCAGAGCGGATCGGGCCAGGTGCTCCAGTGGATGCGACGTGGCCATGGCGCCGAAGAGGTCTACCGGGTCGCCGACAGGGCGCGGAAGGCGCGTCCTCACGTGGCGCTTACCGCGGATTTCATCGCCGGCTTTCCCGGCGAGACCGAGGAGCATCACCGGGAGACGCTGACCATGGTGCAAGCGCTAGGCCTGGCCAAGCTGCATGTATTTCCCTTTTCGCCGCGGGCCGGGACCCCCGCCGCAAGCTTGTCCGACCAGGTGCCGGGGCCCGAGAAGAAGCGCCGTGCCATGGAGGTGCGTATGGCCGGCCGGCTCACCCGAGCCGCGTTTCTGAGGTCCCAGCTCGGCCGGATGGCCAGTGTGCTGGTGGAAACCCACGACAGCGGTCTGACCGGCAACTATATTCGCCTGCGCGTACCGGGGGGAATCGAGGGCGAGATCCAGACACTTGCCATCCGCCGCGAGCTCATCATAGACCAGGACTAGCGGCCAGGCGATGCCTCAAGAGGCGACCTAGCCCTGACGCTAGCCTGGCTGGATGGCCGCGCATGGCCAACCACTCCAGGTCGGGGCGCGGCTTGTGATCGCACCGCCCTCTTGGCATGATGCCAGCGCAGGCCCGGTCTTCCTCACCGCCAGTCCCGAGGCGCAGCCCATGGCGAGCAACGACTCCGATAAGAACAGCCTTCCAGGCGGCGCCGAGCAGCCGCAAGGCGAGCCCCAGTCATCCCGTCCCGAGCACCTGGTATCGTTGGAGCGCTTCGCCAAGAGCTTCGAGGCCAGCGCGCGGCGCTGGGAGCTGGTGGTTTATCCCTCCTTGTTCGCCTTCATCGTGCTCGCGGCGTATGGGTTTTTTCTGATCTTCAACCTATCCAAGGACATGCACGCGCTCTCCTTGTACATCGATCCTCACATGGAGAAGAACATGGCCCTGATGTCGGGCAACATCGCGGAGCTGACGAAGACCATTGAGAAGATGACCGTGCAGGTTCAGAGCATGGCGGGAAACCTGGATGCCATCAATGTCCACATGACGAGCATGGACGGCTACATCGCCAAGATGGACGGGCACATGGAAACCGTAACCCAGCATACTGGCGTCATGACGACGCAGATGGTCGACATCTCGAAGAAGCTCAACACGCTGGAGCCCATCAACGCCCAGATGGGGGCCATGAACGACGCCATACGGGCCATGACGGCCAACACGTCGTTCATGACCCGTGACATGGGTCAGCTCGGCCGGCCCATGAACTTCATGAACAAGTTCATGCCGTGGTAGAGCCCCCGCGCTGCGCGGGGGCTTGGTTTCTGAAGTCCACCGGCTTACCGCCTGACCGCTGGGGTGATGCGGTCTCCATGGGCGCCCAGCAGTGAGCGGTACCTCCGATCGCAAGCCGGGCATCTGATAAACTAAGGGCCGTTGCGCACGCAACCCCTCCCGCGTGGTACCCCGATGAGTGCACATCCCTCCACCCGAATCCGCGAGATCCCTTACAACTACACATCCTTCTCGGATCGGGAGATTGTGATCCGGCTGCTGGGTGAGCCGCTGTGGGATACCCTGAACGTGCTCCGCGGCCAGCGCCGGACCGGCCGCTCGGCCCGCATGTTGTTCGAGGTGCTGGGTGACATCTGGGTAGTGCAGCGTAATCCGTTCATCCAGGACGATCTGCTGGACAGCCACAAGCGCCGGGCCTCCCTCATCCATGCCCTGCATCACCGGCTGGATCAGATAGTGGCCCGGGCCAATGACAACACCTTGGCACTGGATCTGGCCGGCGCGGCGCGCCGGGCCGTGCGGGAGTTCGAGAGCTGGCTGGGCGGCCTGAACGAGCGCCGGCGCGAGGTGCGCAGGCGCTTGTGCAAAGTGACCCATGCCGACAACGTGCTGTTCGACGGCTTCTCGCGGGTCTCGCACGTCACCGATGCCACCGACTGGCGCGTGGAGTTCCCCTTCGTGGTCGTTACCCCGGACGGTGAAGCCGAGCTGGCCCGGGTGGTGGGGGCCTGCATCGACTCGGGGCTCACCATCATCCCGCGCGGCGGAGGGACCGGGTACACGGGCAGCGGGGTGCCCCTGTATGCCGACACGGCCATCATCAATACCGAGAAGTTGGACGCCATCGGGCCCATCGAGCTGCGCCGCATTCCCGGCGTGGCCGAGCCGGTTCCCGTGGTGCGGCTGGAGGCAGGCGTGGTCACGCGCCGGGTTACCGAGCTGGCGGACGCGAATGGGTACGTGTTCGCCGTGGATCCGACCTCTCAGGACGCCTCGACCATTGGCGGCAACATTGCGATGAACGCCGGTGGCAAGAAGGCCGTCATGTGGGGAACGGCCCTCGACAACCTGGTGTCCTGGCGCATGGTGACGCCCGAGGCCGAGTGGCTGGAGGTGGAGCGGCTGCACCACAACCTGGGCAAGATCCACGTGCAGGAGGCGGCCGAGTTCCGCGTCACCCGCTATGGCTCCGATGGCCGGACCCGTCATGGCGAGCCCGAGATCCTGCGTATTCCCGCCGCCGAGCTGCGCCGGCCGGGCCTGGGCAAGGACGTGACCAACAAGACCATGGGCGGGCTGCCGGGCGTACAGAAGGAGGGCTGCGATGGCTTGATCACCTCGGCGGTGTTCGTGCTGCATCCAGCGCCGCGGTTCCTGCGCACCGTATGCATGGAGTTCTTCGGCACCGTCAAGCAGGCGGTGCCCGCCATCCAGGAGACCAAGCAGACGCTGGCCTCTCTGCCGGGCATCGTGCTTGCAGGCATGGAGCACATGGACGAGCGTTACGTGCGTGCGGTGAACTACGGCACCAAGGCGCCACGCCACGAACGTCCAAAGATGGTGCTGCTGGTGGACATCGGCGGCGAGCAGGAAGAACGGGTGGCGGAGGCCGCCTCGCTGGTGGTGAAGCTGGCCAATGCCCGCGGCGCTGAAGGCTTCGTCGCGGTGAGTCCCGAGGCCCGCCGCGGCTTCTGGGCCGAGCGCTCGCGCACGGCCGCCATCGCCGCTCACACCAACGCCTTCAAGATCAACGAGGACGTGGTGATTCCCCTGGAGCGGCTGGCGGACTACAACGACGGCATCGAGCGCATCAACATCGAATATTCGACACGCAACAAGCTGCGGATGATCGATGCGCTGCTGGCGACTCTGGACGGCGAGATGCCGGAGCTTAAGCAGGCCGCCGACTACGAGGCCAGCGCGGAGGCCGACGCAATCCTGCGGGCGAAGACCACGGCAGCGCGGGACCTGCTGGTCGCAGTGCGTGACCGCTGGTCGGCCTGGCTGGAGCACCTGGACGACCCTGCCGCAGGCTATGCCCAAACTTTCGGCGATGCGCTGCACGCGCGCCCGCGTGAAGGCGACACCTTGTTCGACCTGCTGCAGCGCCGCGACCTGCGCATCTCGTACCGCCGCGAGGTGGAGCGCCCGCTGAAGGAGATCTTCACCGGACGGGATCTGGAGGCCGTTCACGCGCGCTTCGACACGATCCACGCGAGCATCCGCTACTCCCGACTGTTCGTCGCCACCCACATGCACGCCGGCGACGGTAACGTGCACACGAACATCCCGGTGTTCTCCAACGATTACGAGATGCTGCAGGAAGCCGACCGCATCGTCGGCCGCGTGATGGCCCTGGCCAAGAGCCTGGGTGGCGTCATCTCGGGGGAGCACGGCATCGGCATTACCAAGATGCAGTATTTGGACCCGGCAGTGGCCGAGGCCTTTGCCGTCTACAAGGCCAAGGTGGACCCCGCAGGCCACTTCAACCGCG
>CAYWTP010000126.1:0-9283 GCA_964461215.1 uncultured Ectothiorhodospiraceae bacterium
GCGGTATTACTGAATCGGCTGACCGGCCTGGGGAACAAAATCAGCATGCACCAGGGCAGCGCTCTCGACATGCCCTATCCCGACGATTCATTTCATGTCGTCTGGATGCAAAACGTTGGCATGAACATCGCGGACAAGCAGAAGCTATACGAGGAGATCGCCAGGGTGCTTGCGCCGGGTGGCCGGTTCGCCTTCCAGGAGGTAGCTGCAGGAAAGATGGCGACGTCCTACTTTCCCCTTCCGTGGGCCAGCGACCCAGCCGACAACTTTCTTATCACTGCCGACGAGGTAAGTTCAATGCTCGGCGGGTGTGGGTTCATTGCTGATCTATTCGAGGACGTCAGCGACGCTCAATTTATTACGAACGTTGACAACTCCACGACTGCCCCGCCGGGACAACTGGGTCTGAAGGTGTACGTGGACAATCTCGCGGAAAAGGCTGGGAACGCGCGGCGCAGTCTCGAAGAAGGCCAGATCCGATATGTCAGAGGGGTCTTCCGGACGAAATAAGTAAGCACGCGGCTAAGACGCCCGAAAGGTCATTACCAAGCAACGATGTCGCCGCGCATTGTTCGCCGTTGTTTCCTGTGGGGGGCGGTAGATGACGTGGGTTCAAGGGGTGCTTGGGCTGGTGGTGCTGACGGGCGTGGCGTGGCTGCTCAGCGAGGATCGTCGGCGGACGCGGCCGGGTGTCGTCGTGGCGGGGCTGGGCCTGCAGCTTGGACTGGCGGTGGTCATGCTCAAGCTGCCGCTGTTCCGCGAATTCTTCACCCTGTTGAACCGGGCCATTCTCGCCTTGCAGGAGGCGAGCCGGGCGGGCACCGGCTTCGTTTTCGGGTATCTGGGCGGGGCGGACCTGCCCTATGAGGTCAAGGGGGCCGGCTCGAGCTTCGTGCTGGCGTTCCAGGCGCTGCCGCTGGTTCTGGTAGTCAGCGCCCTGTCCTCGCTGCTGTTCTACTGGCGCGTGCTGCCGCTGATCGTCCGGGGATTCGCCTGGGTGCTTGAGCGCAGCATGGGGATCGGCGGGGCGCTCGGGCTGGGGGCGGCGGCCAATATCTTCGTGGGCATGGTGGAGGCGCCGCTGCTCGTCCGGCCATATCTGGAGCACATGACCCGGGCCGAGCTGTTCGCGGTGATGACCTGTGGCATGGCTACCATCGCCGGCACGGTCATGGTGCTCTACGCGTCGATCCTGGGCCCGGTTATGCCCGACGCCATGGGGCACATCCTGACCGCCTCGCTGATCAGCGCGCCGGCGGCGCTGATGGTGGCGCGTCTCATGGTGCCGGGCACCGGGGAGGCCACGGCCGGCAGCCTCGGCGTTCCGGCGGTGGCGCACAGCAGCATGGAGGCGCTGGTGCAGGGGACGGTGGACGGGCTCAAGCTGCTGGCCACCATCGTGGCCATGCTGGTGGTGTTCGTGGCCCTGGTGAGCCTGGCCAACCAGATCCTGGGGCTGCTGCCGGATTTGGCCGGTGAGCCGGTGTCCTTGCAGCGGATCCTCGGCTGGATCTTCGCGCCCGTGTCCTGGCTCATGGGCGTGCCATGGGCGGAGGCGGGCACCGCCGGGGCGCTGCTGGGCACCAAGACGGTGCTGAACGAGCTGCTGGCCTACCTGGACCTGGCGCACCTGCCGGCCGAGGCCCTGTCATCCCACAGCCGCCTCATCATGACTTACGCCCTGTGCGGCTTCGCCAACCTGGGCAGCCTGGGGATCATGCTGGGAGGGATGGTGGCGATGGCGCCGGGCCGCCGCCAGGAAATCGTTGGCCTGGGGGCCAAGACCATCATCTCCGGCACCCTGGCGACCTGTATGACCGGAGCGGTGGCCGGGCTGCTGGCCTGAGCGGGAGCGGTACGCGCAGCCAGGCCCCTACGCCTACCAGAGCCTCCTGGGCACGACACCGCGCCCGCGCCCGCTGGCGCCGGCACCTGGCCGGTATGGTCCCTGCTTGGACGTTTCGGGCAAATCGAATAAGTATATGCTAATATTACAAAATATATAGGCTGTAGGCTTCTTGGAGGGTCCGCCCATGACCACGCACTCTTCTATTACCCGGGACCGTTCCTTGAGAACGGCTTCCGGCAACGTCCACATCATGCCGTCGTCCGGAGACGGGCCTGCCGCCGCAGACCGCCTCGCCCTGAGGAGGGTGGAGACCCTGCACGAGGCGCTGGCGCTGAGAAGCGATGAGCTGGAGACGCGGGTCAGCTCGCTGGAGCCGCGGGCCGGGATGCTGGAGGAGCTGGGCCGTTCCCTCAGCGAGCGTGTGACCGGGCTCAAGGAGTCGTTCACTGCACTCCTGGGCCGCACCGATCGGGCCGAGGTACGATTGGACGATCTCACCACCCACGGTGACTCGCTGGATGCTCGCACCGTTCGGATACGGCAGGAGATGGACGAGCTGGCGCGGCGCACGGCCGTGTCGGAGTCGCGTCAGCAGCGTACCGATGGCCGGCTGTCCCGGCTCGAACGCATGTCCGATGCGGCGAATCTGAGGGCCCGCAGAATGGAGCTGCGCCAGGACGGCGCGGACTACCGCCTGGACTCCCTGGACAACGCGGTAGGTGCGCTGGGCCGGACCAGCGCGGATCATGGCACGCAGATCGCCGGGCTAGGCTCCCGGCTCGGCCTGGCGGAGTCGGCGCACAAGGCCCTGCGCGAAGCTCACAACCGGCTGAGCGCCCAGGCGTCCAGACTGGATGTCCGTACCACGGCCCTGTCCCTGCGTTTTCGGCGCACGGCGGCGATCGCCGGCGGCGCACTGCTAACGGTAGCAATCGTGGCCGGAGCAGCGCTGTGGATGAGCGTGCGTAGTGGGGCGGACGTCGGGGCGAGCCAGGGGCAAGCGTCTGCCCTGCCGGTGCCGGGATCCGGTGACCCGGTGGGGCGCATGGCGGAGCCGACGGCATTGCCGGCGGACAACCGGGTCACCGTCGCTACCGGGGTGGATGTTCCTCCTCTGGCCAATACGGTCCTGGCTCGGGACCTGCAAAGTGTGAGCGACCGGCTCAGCGCGGTGGACTCGCGCTTGAGCAGTGACGTGGCGGGAATCAAGGCGCGCTTGTATGCCGGCGATGAGACTGCCACATCCCCGGTGGATCTGGCACAGGTCAAGAGCGACACCTGGCTTCGTGCCCAGCCTGCGGGCCACTATGTGGTCCAGCTTGCCGGGGTCTATCGCCGGCAGGATCTGTCCAATCTGCTCGGCCGGCTGCAGAAAACGCTGCCTCAGGACAGGCTGAGCTATTTCCAGACACTGCATCGGGGTCGGGATTGGTTCGTGGTGCTGTTCGGCAGCTTCCAGACCTTCGACCAAGCCATGCAGGCCCTGGACGCACTTCCCGAGTCCCTGCGGCGGACCGGCCCTTACATCCGGACCTTCGGCGGTGTCGCCAGGAGCATGGACCGCGCGGATCGCGTCGGCACCTGACCGAACGAACAGAAGGCCCGAAACCCCGCGGCCGGCGGCACTCTGCCGCCGGCCCGCTCGCCCTGAGCCGTTCAGGAGCCGTTCAGGCTGCCTCCTCTAATCTGTCCTCCAAGAAGGCGGACCCATGTCGGGTTCGCCCGAACCCGGAGGTGACTATGAACACGCAACGCAAGCATCGCAGACTTACCCGCTCCCTGTCGGTTGCCCTGATCGGTGGGCTCCTGGCCCTCGGAGGTGTGGGCAGCGCCTTGGCCGCCCCCCCGCGGTGGGCGCCGGCCCACGGCGAGCGTGACCACGGCCGTTACGACAATCGCTACCGCAACGAACGCCTGGAGCATAACCGGTATCGTCATGCCGAGCGCTGGGCCTGGCGTGACGAGCACCGGCCCCGCCGGGTGATCGTCGTGCGTGAATACCGTCCGGTGGTCGAGCGCCGTGTCTACGTCCAACCCGTGCCGGCATACGGCTACACGACCTACAGCACGGCTCGTTACGGAAGCGCTCACGACGGTCCGAACCTGTCCGGGATTGCCGGTGCCGTGATTGGCGGCACGGTGGGCTCCACGGTTGGCAAGGGCGACGGGCGGCTGGCGGCCACCGGAGTTGGCGCCGTGGCCGGCTACATTGTGGGTCAGCACGTGGGTGGGCGCTGAGGTCACGAGCCTACGTCGGTCCGGTGCCGACGGACTGTGGGTAATTTTGCCCACATCGGCCGGTGGACATGACCGGCTCGTCCCGGCCGCGCGGGTTCCGCCGGGGCTGCCTGGCGCCTGCGCCGCCGGGGTTCGTGCGGACGGAGTCCCTATGGATCAGTCGCTTAGCGTCTCATGCAGGTTCTGGCTGGGGGCCGCAGGCGTGGTAGGTGTCCGCTGCCTGCCGCGCCGGGACGCCGCGCCCCGGACTATGGCACGACCCATGCTTGGACGACGGCAGGAGAGCACCGGAAGCGCCCAGCGGACCTCCGGTGACCTCCAGAGCTTCACGGGACCGGGGCCATGGCGGGCTCCGGGGTCACAGGGGGGATGCGGCACCGGGACCGGCACCGCACCCCCGTTCCGGGAGTGACCCGCCATGGGCGGACGCTGCGGCTCAAGCCATGCGGCCTGCCGGGACCGACTCCGTTCATCGTTAGCTGACTAAGGAGGACACCATGAAGAAGACCATTATTGCCGTCGTTGCGTTTGTGGCGCTGGCCGGAGTGGTCGGCGCTCAGGCTTATTACACCCACGAAATCGGAAGGCGGGTGGACGCCCTGTCCGGACAGTCGACGCCGGGCTTTGGGCAGTGGGGCCCGCCAACGGCTCCCGGCGCAGGGCCGTGGACGAACGATCAGTGGAACCCCTTCGCGGAGATGCGGCGGATGCAGGAGCAGATGAACCACATGTTCTCGCAAGCCTTCTCCCACGGCGACTGGGGACCCGGCTTTGCCGCGGCGGCGCGGCCCGGCATGATGGCGCCGAGGGTGGACGTGACTGAAAAGGGCAACGCTTACGTGGTGAAGGCCAACATCCCCGGCGCCAACGCGACCGATATCAACGTGTCCGTGGATGGCCGTACCCTGCGTCTGGACGCGCGGACCCACGGGAGCAAGGAGCAGCGCGCCGATGCGGGCCATGTGGTGCGGCAGGAGCGATTCGCGGGCGAGTTCGAGCGTACTCTGACCCTGCCCGGCCCGGTCGATGCGACAGGCATGCACACCGCCTACAAGGACGGCGTGCTGACGGTGACGGTTCCCAAGGCTCGGGCCTGAGCCGGCGTGCCGAAGGCAGCTATACTCTGGGCTCATGGCATAGGTCGCCGGCCAGCGTGTTGCCCGTCTGTCCGCTGGCGCGACATCACCGGACGGCAGCCAGCCGTCGGGCTGGCTGCCGCCGGTTGAGCACGGTACGTGGAGGATACAGAAGATGAGGACACGTTCTGGCATGTCCGTCGCACTGCTTTTCGGCGCCCTGATGCTGGCCGGGGCGCAGGTGCGGGCGCAGCAGCCCGGTTACGGCTGGGGGCCAAGGCCGATGCCGCGGCAGCAGGGCCTGGGGGTCATCGTTCGGGACATCCCCTTTCCGGTGCTGGAGTCCCTGAAGCTGGATTACGGAGTCCGGATCCGGAGGGTGGTTCCGGGAAGTCCGGCGGATAAGAGTGGACTGCGCTCGGGCGACGTCATCATTTCGGTCGATGACCGGCCGGTGTATTCCGTCGACCGGCTGCGCTGGCTGGTGCAGGAAACCGAGGAGACCGGGGACCTGTCGGTGAAGCTGCACCGTGGGCCCGAGACGCTGACCCTCGTTGTGCACCTGGCGCGGCTGTCCCCGGACGAGGGTCCGCCAACGCCTTCCCATCCCTTCCCGGGTACCGAGAAGGCCTATCTGGGCGTACGGCTTCAGCCCATGACCGAGGAGCTGCGCGAGGCCTTTGGTGCGACCGCCGGAAGCGGTATTCTGGTGGCGGGTATCACGGCTGGCGGACCGGCCGCAAAAGCGGGCCTGGCCGTGGGTGACGTCATCGTCGAGATTGGCCAGAAGCAGATCCACGATCTCCAGGACATCTACCGTGCCATGTCCTTCTTTGCGCCCGGCGACACCGTCGACGTCGTGGTCGTGCGCAACAAGCAGCGCCAGGCCCTCAAAGCCACGCTGGCCGAGAGTCCCGGCGACCCCTGGTCCGCGGCGGGGCCGGAACTCCCTTACCCGCCCGCGTGGCAGCAGATGCCGTATGCGCCGCAGTGGATGGACCCCTTGCGCGACATGCTGCGCCGTTACCGCCACCCCTGGAACATGCCCAGCACCCCGCAACCGGGTGGCGGGGACGGCGCGCTGTGACGCGGCTGGCGCCGCGCAGGCTGTGGACCGTGGGCCGTGGACTGTAGGGGCGAATTTCCGACGGTTCGGGCAGGACGGAGTTCAAGGGCTGACTCAGACCGGAGGGCACTCTCGGACTTGCCTTCAGACTGCAGTCCACGGCCTATGGCCTAAACCTCACATCGTCGAGGATGGCCCGTTCGTCGCTCTCCCAGCGCTTGAACTGGACCGCCAGGTCGGGGTCGGGGAAGTAGGTGCTGAGCTCGGTGGGGTTCATGATGGCCAGCACCGTGTCCTCGCCTTCGGCGATCATCGCCATCTTCAAGGGCAGGAAAGCCGCCAGCTCCGGGTGCTTCTTGGTCAGGGCCCGCACCTCGTCCAGCTTGCCGAAGAAGATGATGCGGTACTTGTCGGTCTTGTACCCGAACTTGCTCAGAGCGACGTCGCAGCGCTGGATGTGCGAGACCGTATAGCCATAGCTGCGGATGGCGGCCTCTACGGTCTCGGTGGCATTGTTGAAGTCCTGCTCAATCCTGGCCATGAGCAGCTCCTGCGCGCCGGCCGGCGTGCTGAGAGCCAGCCCGAGAAACAGCCACAGGTACCGCGGGGCTGTCATAGGGTGGCCTCCTCCATGATCTCCACATAGTGGTCGCGCATGTCGGCGAAGGCCTTGGTCAGCTCATTGTTGTTGAACAGCTCCATCATCCGGCTCAGGTTCATGGCCACCAGGATGACCTTGCCGTCCTTGCGCTCCATGACCGTGATCCGGCACGGCAGCAGGATGGAGAGCCGGGGGTCGATGTTGATGAGCTTGTAGAGCTCGTTGAAGTTGCAGAAGCGCAGAGTCACCTGACGGTGGTTGACCTCACTGTCCGGCGCCAGACCCTGCTCCAGGTACCGGTCCGGAAACACCAGGTAGTTGCGGCCGGCGATGGCCTGGCGGACGTTCTTCACGGTCTGCTCGAAATCGTAGGGAGATTCGTACACCAGGGTTGGCTGCTGGCCGGCTGCCGGGAGCAGGCGTGCAATGGGATGCTTCTCGAAGCTGCGAACGTAGACCACGATGTCGTCGATGTCCTGCTCGGACAGCCCGTGCTTGAGGAAGGACACCATCGGTGTTCCGGGGCGGCCTTCCCTTAGTGTTTGTCTGATGAGCTGAGCCGAGGAGGCGGCGAGGAAGCCGCTGTTGTTCAGCGCCGGCGGCATGACGGGATAGTCCCGCTTACGCGACAGGGTAACACCGGTGCCATGGGCGCCCTCGCCATTGCTGCCGTGGCAGCTTGCGCAGTGCTTCTGGAACAGGATCTTGCCACGGGCCACATCCCCTATCACCGGGGTCTCAGGCAGGGGTGTGGGCTTGGAGCCGGACCAGCTGCGCAGATGGTGGACGATGGCATCGACCTGGGCGTCGCTCAGCTCCGGGAAGGCCGGCATGATGCGCCCCGGGCGTCCGCGCCGGATCGTTTCCACGAGGTAGCTGTCGGGCACGGTGTTCAGCAGCGCCGGCAGGGCCAGCGGTATGCCGACACCGCCCTTGCCGATGTCTCCGTGGCAGGCGGCGCAGTGCTGGCGGTACAGCTCCTGCCCGTCGGGCGCGCCGTGGGCCGCGGCCACGGCCAGGAGAGACGTCAGACCCAGGCCGAGCCGCAGCCTCTTCAGTCGCACGGTTGTAGCCGGAGGCGCAATCATAGCCATTAGGATATTAACGTTTGATTATATGAAGTCAATGGCCGTGGTCCTCGGTCGCGTGTGGGCTGGCCCGGGAACGGCTCCGGTTCCCCGCGTCCGCGTTGCGGCTACCGCATGTCGAAGCTCCGGTTGTTGGCCCTCACGGCATCGCAGCGGCACGCCCGTAGACGCGCTTTAGGATCACGCCCATTTCGCGGCCCGGCATTCGGACCAGGGTGTCGATCCAGAGCTGCGGGGGTGAGCCGACCAGGTGGTAGCGCTCCACGAGGCGCGTCTCCGAGGGCAGCGTCGTCTCTATCACCAGCGCCTGTCCCTCCCAGCCGGCGGTGATGACCCGCTGCCGGAAGCCGCCGTTCGCCGAGACGGTGGCACCACGGTTGTCAGTGTAGATCGTCTGGACGGCGCCGTCCCCGCCTGTCAGCAGGAGCCGTTTGTCTTTCTGTTGCAGACGCAGGACTTCGGGCAGCTCGATGCGTGCCCCCGTGGCCGGCGGCAGCCCCTCGAATCCCTCGTGGTTCCGATCCCGTCTCCGGCGTCCGCTATCGCCTTCCCTGGCTTCCCCGGACCGGCGCCCATGGTCCATGACGGTCCGGAGCTTCTCCCGCAGGTTGTCGCTGAGCGCTTTGTCCAGCTTCCACGTGCCCGAGAGGTCCGGTCTGGCGGCAGAATGGCCTGCCGCGTCGGCCAGCGGAGGAAGATCGGTGGTCTGCTCCAGTGTGCCGGAGCCGTGCGAGCCGAAAGCCGAGCAGCCGCACAAGGCGATCAGCACGGTGGCCCAGACCACGGCGCCGACGCCCAGCCATCGGCCCGAAGGCAATATCTGACTCATTTTCGTCGCTGACGGGACGCCGATAACCGGTAGGAGCGGCCGCGAGGCCGCGAACGCGCCCCAAGCCAGGCGATAATCGTTCGCGGGCTGACGCCCGCTCCTACCTTGGGGCATGCAAAGAAAGTAACCCGCCCGTTACAACAGAATCCGAAAGGGGCGCCATTTCCCGAAGCGGGCGGAACGTCGGATCTGCTGTCCACGAAATGACTGAGCATCCGGCTTTGTTCGGCCTCACGGGTTGGGACGGCAACGGGTTCCCCGAGCCTGGCCCACCGACCAACATTATTCATGCCGCAGCGCCTCAATGGGATCGAGACGGGCGGCCCGGCGCGCGGGGAAGTAGCCGAAGATCACGCCCACGGCCGCGGAGAACAGAAAAGCGATGGCGACGATTCCCGGGTTGAGGACGAAGGGAACGTTAAGCAGATTGGTCAGGCCCACCGACGTGGCCAGGGCCAGGGCGATCCCGAACAGCCCGCCGAAGGAGGACAGCACCACGGCCTCCACCAGGAACTGCAGCAGCACGTCGCGCTCCA
>CAYWTP010000127.1:0-9209 GCA_964461215.1 uncultured Ectothiorhodospiraceae bacterium
ACGCTCGTCGCCCTGGGAGAGGACGCTCCGGCCAATGGCGACATCGTCCAGCAGACGGGAGGGCAGGTCGAGGGAGACGCGGTCTTCCTCGTGGCCCGCAATGACATCGGCTCCTCCTCCGCGCCGTTGCAGCTCAAGTCCAACAGCACGGACGTAGCGGCGGCTGAGAAGCCGCAGCTTGCCGGCCAGGTGGGCTCCGACGCCATCTACAGCGGCACCCACCCCGCGCTTGCAATTGCGAGCGTCTACAACGTTGCAGGGTTTGCGATCGCCTCCACGACCACCGGGTTCACCGTTCAAGTCAACTCTTTTGACGTGAAGGAGAAGCTGGTGGGCGTGAACGTGGATGAGTCTCTGTTTGAGACCTTCGACATCGTCGAGCTGCTGGGCTTCGACGAGCCGTGGTACGCCAAGGACGCGATTCTGGAGTGGACGGATGATGACTGGAAGAAGTTCTTCGAGCGGGTGAAGAAGCAGTACGAGAAGGAAGGTCGTTCACCAGCCGACTTCCAGAAGTTCAAGGAAGAGGTCGACAAGTGGCGCCAGAAGCTGGCCTTCAACGACGGCGGCCAGGCCTATCCGCTGCTGGGCCACGTCGGGAATTCCTGGGACCGGGGCGGCATCGGCGTGGATGATCAGTGGTGGCATCTGGCATCCGCGGCATCCATACCAACGGTCGGGTTCTGAGCGGCGGCATGGGGCGGCAGCCGGTCTTCTATGAGAGGCCCATCGCGCTGAACCGGGAGCGGCATGCCCACCTGCGGGTGAACCCGGGGGTTGGCTTCGGTTTTGCGCGGCACACCCCGGCGCTGGGCATCGCAGCGGTGGAGTTCGAGAAGGCCGCCCGGGAGTATCCCATCGTGTTTGTGGCCGACGGGGAATCGATTTATCCGGCGGTGGTGCTGGGCGTGCACCAGGACGAGAACCTGTTCGTGGACGGGGAGGGCCGCTGGCTGGGCGGATACATTCCGGCTTACGTCCGGCGCTACCCCTTCATCCTTGCACACCAGGCCCCGGAGGATCGCTTCGCCGTGTGCATCGACGAGGCATTTGGCGGCTGGGACGAGAGGGAAGGGGAGCCGCTGTTTCTGGACAGCGGGGAGCAGAGCCCGTACCTGCGCAGATCCGTCGAGTTTCTCAGAGAGTTCCAGGTTCAGCATGAGCGTACCCGTGAGTTCTCGGAACACGTCCGTTCTCTTGAGCTTGTGGAGCCCATGCAGGCCAATATCTCCATGAGCGGTGGCGAGCAGCTATCCCTGACGGGGTTCCTGGTCGTCAATCGCGACAAAGTCAAGGCATTGGACGCGGACAAGCTGGCGGGACTAATCAAGACCGATCAGCTTGAGCTGCTGTACCAACACCTCTTCTCGCTCGCGAACTTCTCCCGTCTGGTAGACCGCCTGGGCGCGGTCAAGAGCTGACGCGGTGATATGGTCCCTGGCTCATGGCTCGCAGATCACCTGTAGGAGCGGCCGCGAGGCCGCGAACAGACGACTGGCGGTGTCTGACCACTTCGCGGGTTGACGCCCGCTCCTACTCCGGGCAATCCGGCGTAGCCAGCTTGCTGGCGAGTTCCAGGGCCCGGGACGCCTTCGCGAATACGCCATTCCATTCACCCGCATACGAATCCGTCCTCGTTCCTGGACCCCTGAGGAAAGAGGCGAGTCCTGATGGCCAGCGCTCAAGGTTGCCGGGCCGCTTGCCGATTAAGCAGCGAATGCGGGAGGCGGACGCACCCCGACAGCCTGCCCGGGGATGCATACCCTTTTGCGGCACAGTAGTCTATACTGAGTCTGCTTGCGTAACACCCGCTGAATTTACAAGAAGTTAGCGCATATGTTTCTTTCCCGGACACAGGTCTCCTGGTATGCGCTCCTACCTGATGGCACGCGGGGTTGGCCATCATAAGAAATGTCCACGCAAGGAGGAGACCGACCTGAAACCCTGGTGGTAGCCGCTGCGCCGGCCCGCGATGAAGGGGAACAGAGTCTTCTGACCTATGGGGCCAAAGACGTCCAGCTTGTCTATTGTGTTCGCCGACATCGCCGGCAGTACCCGCTTGTATGAAACCCTCGGTGATGCGACTGCGAGGCAGCTTGTGGCGCAATGCCTGGGCGTGATGAGCGAAGTGATTACGAAGCACGGCGGGAGAGTCATCAAGACTATCGGTGACGAGATCATGTGCACCTTCCCCACGGCCGAGCAGGCCGTGGAGGCCTCCATGGACATGCAGGAAGCGGTCGCCGAGGACCTGCCGGAGATCAACCCCAACGCGCCGGCCGACATGGCCGTGCGTATCGGACTGCACTACGGGCAGGCGATTCTCGAAGGCGGCGACGTGTTTGGAGATGCCGTCAACGTCGCCGCCCGTATGGCCGGTCTGGCTAAGGGCGGCCAGATCATCACCACCCAGTCCACGGCCGAAGCACTTCCCCCCATCCTGCAGGCCGGTACCCGGCATCTGGACCGGATCACGGTCAAGGGCAAGAGCGAGGTGGTGAATATCTACGAGGTGATCTGGCAGGCCGAGGACGTCACCCGCATGGCCACCGGGATACTGGCTACCGAGACGGCCCGTGCAAGGCTTCGCCTGAGGTACCATGAACTGGAGGTCACCCTGGAGCAGCGTACCGGTCCGTTCATCCTGGGGCGCGGCAAGAAAGCGGACATGGTAGTCAATGATGGCCTGGCCTCCAGGGAGCATGCCAGGATCGAGACGCGGCGCGGCAAGTTCGTCCTCATCGACCAGAGCACCAACGGCACCTATGTGATTACCCCCGATGGCCCCGGCTATCTACGCCGCGAGGAGGCCATTCTCACGGGGCAGGGGCGAATCAGCCTCGGCCGGGATCTGAAGGAGAATCCCACCGAGGTGGTTCTGTTCTACTGCGAGTCCTGATCAGTCCCAGCCAATCACGCAGGCGCCATGCTTGCTTGTAGGTGCGAGCGCCAGCTCGCGAAAAAGAAATTCTCGCGCCGAGGCGCAAAGACGCAGAGACGGGCGAAGATGCAAAGCCTAGAGCCTAACGCCGCCCTTCGTGCCTTTGCGTTGATCTTGATTCCCTCTCAGCCCACCGGGTACTCCTTCCACGGCATCTGCTCCACCGGCACGCCGCGCAGCAGCTCCACCAGGGCCGCATCCCCGTAATAGCGCGGCGAGCCGTTCTCTCGCTGGGCCATTAGCACCACCGGCACGCCGCCGAAGCGCGGCTGCACGGTGTCGATCGTCATGTCGGCCTCACCCGGGTTCTCGACCAAGTCCATCCCAACCAGGACGACGACGAAATTGGCTCCTTGCAGGGAGATGGCGGCAGCTTGTACGTTCATATTTGGTTCCTTCTTACTATTGGTTCGGGCAAGCCTGCGCTTCTCCCCCCTTGTTCAGCTACGGTCTGAAGCCCACAGCCCAAGGGGTGAAATCTTATCCATACCGCCCCGTGATGTAGTCCTCGGTCTCCCGCTGCGCCGGGTTGGTGAAGATCACGTCCGTGGAGTCGAACTCGATCAGCTTGCCCAGGTACAAGAAGCCGGTGAAGGCGGACACGCGGGCGGCCTGCTGCATGTTGTGAGTGACGATGGCGATGGTGTAGTCGGTCTTCAGCTCGTCGATCAGCTCCTCGATCTTCAGGGTGGAAATGGGGTCCAGGGCAGAGGCAGGCTCGTCGAGGAGCAGGACCTCGGGCTTCACGGCAATGGCCCGGGCGATGCAGAGGCGCTGCTGCTGGCCACCGGAGAGCTCGGTGCCGATGTGGCGCAGCTTGTCCTTCACCTCGCTCCAGATCGCCGCCTTACGCAGCGCCCACTCCACGCGCTCGTCCATATCATAGCGTGACAGCCGCTCATAGAGCCGCACGCCGAAGGCGATGTTGTCGTACACGGTCATGGGAAAAGGGGTCGGCTTCTGAAATACCATGCCCACCTTGGACCTGAGGTGGTTCAGATCCTGGCTGCGATCCAGGATGTTCTGCTCGTCCAGCCAGACTTCACCCACGGCACGTTGCCCGGGGTACAGCCCGTAGATTCGGTTGAAGGTGCGCAGCAAGGTGGACTTGCCGCATCCGGACGGGCCGATGAAGGCGGTGACCTGGCGTTCCGGGATCTCCATGGTGATGCCGTGTAAGGCCTGCGTGCGCCCATAGTAGAAGTCCAGATCGCGCACCCGTATCTTTACCGGCACCTTTTCGCCACCGGGAGCCGTGGCGCCCGTGCCAGCGCTCTCGATGTGGGGGCGCGGTGTGCTGACGCGGTCGTCCGCGTTGTTCGAAGGGGGCGTGTCCATAAGAGCTTTTGCGTGAGTCATAGCCAGGGCAGCGTCATGGTGCGGACCCCCGGCTGCGCAGCAGCACGCGGGCAATGATGTTGAGGAGCAAAATGCTCAGGGTGATCAGCAGCGCACCGGCCCAGGCCAAATGGTGCCAGTCTTCATAGGGGCTCATAGCGAACTGGAAGATGGCCACGGGCAGATTGGCCATCGGTCTGTCCATGTTTGTGCTCCAGAACTGGTTGTTCAGGGCGGTGAACAGCAGCGGGGCGGTCTCGCCGCTGATCCGCGCCACCGCGAGCAGCACCCCGGTGAGGATACCGCTGCGAGCGGCTCGGTAAACGATGTGCACGATCACTCGCCACTGGGGTGCGCCCAGTGCCGCGGCGGCCTCGCGCAGGGGATCGGGCACCATTCGCAGCATGTCCTCGGTGGTGCGTACGACCACCGGAATGACAATCAGGGCGAGGGCAACGGCACCGGCCCAGCCGGAGAAGTGTCCGGTGCGCAGCACGATGATCTCGTAGACGAAGACGCCGATGATGATGGAGGGGGCGCTTAGCAGGATGTCGTTCACGAAGCGCACCATCGGGGCAAGCCGGGAGGCCCGGCCGAACTCCGACAGAAAGGTGCCGGCCAGCACGCCCACAGGGGCTCCGATGGCAACCCCCGCGCCGGTCATGAGCACGCTGCCTAGTATGGCATTGATCAAGCCCCCGGCGCTGCCGGGAGGCGGCGTGGACTGCACGAAGATGTCCCAGCGCATCCACGGCAGGCCGCGGCTTATCAGGGTCCACAGCAGCCACGCCAGCCAGAACAGACCGAACACGGTTGCGGCGACCGATAGTGCCAGACTGATGTAATTGGTCAGCCGCCGGCGGAGATAAAGGCTCATGAGTCAGTGCCCCTCAGGCGTGTAAGCCTTCTCGGGCACCCAGGCGCAGCAGCAGCAGCTTGGCCAGCGCGAGGACCACGAAGGTGATGAGGAACAGGATTAGCCCCAGGGCGATCAGCGACGAGGTGTAGAGCTCTCCCACGGCCTCGGTGAACTCGTTAGCCAGGGCCGAGGAAATGGTGTTGCCCGGCATGAACAAGGAGCTGGACAGCTCATGCGCATTGCCGATGACGAAGGTCACGGCCATGGTTTCGCCTAGCGCGCGGCCCAGCCCGAGCATGATGCCGCCGACCACGCCGGTGCGGGTATAGGGCAGCACGATGTTCCACACCACCTCCCAGGTAGTCGTCCCCAGACCGAAGGCGGACTCGCGCAACACGGTCGGGACCAGCGCGAACACGTCACGCATGACTGCGGTGATGAAAGGAATGACCATAATGGCCAGGATGAGTCCCGCCGTGAAGACGCCGATCCCCATGGGCGGGCCTTGGAACAGGAATCCCACCAGGGGCCACTCCCCCAGGTGGTCGGTGACCCACGGCTGCACATGGTCGGCAAACAGCGGGGCGAACACGAACAGACCCCACATGCCATAGATGATGCTGGGAACGGCGGCCAGCAGTTCAATGGCGGTTCCGACCGGCCGCTTGAGCCAGCCGGGCGCCAGCTCGGTGATGAACAAGGCGATCCCGAAGCTTACGGGAACCGCAATCAGCATAGCGATGGCGGAGGTGATCAGGGTGCCCACGATGGGTACGAGGGCGCCGAACTCCTCGGTCACGGGGTTCCAGACATTGCTGATCAGGAAGCCGGGGCCGAAGCGGTGCAGCGCGGGCCAGGCCCCTATGAACAGGGAGACGAGAATTGCCACCACGACGCCCAGCACGCCCAAGGCAAACAGCCGGGTGACGGCGCGGAACAGCAGGTCCAGCGTGGCTCCGCGCTCCAAGGCACTAGCGGCAACAGTAGCTTGCGTGTCGATGACTCTCAGCACCCTTGGGTCGATAGTAGCTGCGCGTCGACATATCGGTCCGTGGCCCAAACATTATCCTCCATGAAGCGCGGCCAGGAAAACACCGAGGGGGGCAGTTCGGCTGCCCCCCTCGGCCTTTGTCGATTGGTCCTGCTATTGGGCTCCGCCGCTCCACACGGCCATGCCGTCGGCCGTCTTAATGTCCTTCCGCCAGGTCTGCTCCACGAGCTTCACCACGTTGTCGGGCATGGGAACGTAGTCCAGGGCCTCGGCCATCTGATCTCCATGCTCGTAGGCCCAGTTGAAGAAGCTCAGGACGGCCTTGCCGGACTCCGCCTTGTCCTGCTGCTTGTAAACCAGTATGAACGTGGCCCCGGTGATCGGCCAGCTCTTGGCCCCCGGCTGGTCGGTGAGCACCATGTAGAAGCCGGGGGCATGGGCCCAGTCGGCGCCGGCGGCGGCCGCCTGAAAGCTCTCGCTGTCGGGCGCGACATAGTTACCGTCGTGGTTGCGCAGCTCGGCGTAGGCCATCTTGTTCTGCAACGCGTACGCGTACTCCACGTAGCCGACTGAGCCCTTGATGCGGCTTACGTAGGAGGCAACGCCTTCATTGCCCTTTCCGCCTACGCCGACCGGCCAGGCCACGGCCTTGGCGTTGCCGACCTTCTCGGCCCAGGCCTTACTCACCTTAGTGAGGTAGTTGGTGAAGATCCAGGTGGTCCCCGAGCCGTCGGAACGATGGACCACGGTGATTGCCTTGTTCGGCAGGGATACCCCTGGATTGAGCTTGGTGATGCGCGAATCGTTCCACTTCTTGATCGTTCCCATGTAAATGTCTGCCAGCACGACCGGGCTGAGCTTGACCTGTCCAGCGCCGATGCCGGGCAGGTTGACCACCGGCACCACGCCGCCCATGACGGTCGGGAACTGCATCAAGCCGTACTTATCGAGCTGCTCAGGCTTCAGCGGGGCGTCGGAGGCGCCGAAGTCAACGGTCTTGGCCTCGATCTGCTTGATGCCGCCGCCGGAGCCGATGGACTGGTAGTTGAGGTGGATGCCGGTGTGCTTGGCGTAGGCCTCCGCCCACTTGCCGTAAACGGGATAGGGGAAGGTAGCGCCCGCGCCCGAGATCTCGTTGACCTCGGCGGCGGCTCCGCTCATGAAACCTACGCACAACACCGCTGTTCCGGCGATCAAACCCTTCGCTAGTCTGTTCAAGATGGCCTCTCCTGGGAATGGGATAACGGACGAATCACGTCACTGGATAGGATGCGGGCCGGTTGACCCTACGGCGCACCACTCTAGTGGACGGCTGTGACAGATAAATGACGAGAATGTTAAGAAAATGTAAAGACGCCGCAAGGACTTGGCTAGGGCATACGATTGCGTTCGAAATCCGCCGGTCCTATGGTCTTGTTTCTGCCGGCGGCCTTGGCCTCGTACAGGTGCATGTCCGCTTCAGCAACCAGGGCGTCCGGCTTTCCCTTGTGGCGGGTGTCGAGGGTCGAGAATCCAAGAGAAATCGTCAGGGGAAGCACTACGGAGCCGATCGAGAAACGGTGACTTGCAACCAAGCGCCGCAGCCGCTCGCAGAACTCGTAGACCTGAGGTGCATCCAGCCCGCGCAGCAATACCGTAAACTCCTCCCCGCCATAGCGCGCAAGGATGTCTTCCTTGCGTAGCTGCTCGGCCACGGCCCGGGTGAGGAGCTTGATGATCTCGTCGCCTGCCCGGTGGCCATGCGTGTCGTTGACCGTCTTGAAGCGGTCGATGTCGAACATGACGAAGCCAAGATCATCCTTGTAGCGAAGTGCATAGGCGACCTCGCTCCTCAGGGCTAGCTGCAGATAGCGGCGATTGTAGATGCCCGTGAGTTCGTCGGTTATCGAGTCTTCGTATTGCCGGAGCCGCAGCTCGTACTCGGCGATGGACTCGTAGGCGAAGCCGACGACGGCCACCGGCCCCAGATGGATGCAGTCCCCGTCCTCCAGTGTTCTCTCCGTGACCTGCTCGCCGTTGACATAGGTCCCGTTGGTACTCTCCAGGTCCCGGAGCACGAGGGAGCCCGCTGCTGTAAGCTCGACTGTGGCATGCTGGCGGGACACCCCGCTGTCACTGCAGAACAGGTCACACTGGCGGGCCCGGCCCAGCATGAGGTCGTGCTGATCGCAGAGCGCGGTTCGCCCCATCTGGTTACCGGCCAGCACCGTCAGGACCGGCACTCTCCTTTGGGTGCCGTCGCACCCCTCGCCGCTTGCGGACCAATCCAGCCGAGTTGTTTCCCCGGCGTAGCCCTCTGATGACCCATCCGCTTTCTTCGTATCCGCCACTAGTTCTTCCCTCGACGGGCGCGCCGGCGGGAGCGTCGGCGACGGGATTTCACGAGCGCAAGGCTATTGGCGAAAGATCAAGCACGCCTGCTACGCCCCGACCGAGCTTATCTCACTGGACCCGTAAGCTCGAGCAGAACAGATGAGACTACCAGGCGACGGTCAGGTCAAGGGCGAGGTGGATGTCGGCTTTCAGCGAGGAGGGGGCAGGGGTTGGCCGCTAGTCCAGGGGGTAGGCTCCTACTCTCGCCATCGTCGATTCCGCCTTCCTTCCGGCGTCTTTACGTCTCTGCGCGGGGACTCCCACGGGCCGTGTGGTCGTTACCTGTGCTATGGTTGCAAGCCAGTGGACGGTAGCAAGCGGTTGCCGCGGCGCTGTCTGGCGGTCGGCGCCTCGACCCTTCGGCCTGAAATTCCGCCAGGCGGGGCCTGGGAGGTGAAGCATGAAGATCAAGTTCGATATCGAAGCCACGCCACAGGAACTGCGTACGTTCTTCGGCCTGCCCGACGTGGAGCCCCTGCAGAAGGAGATGCTCGACGCGGTGCGCGAGCAGATGCTCAAGGGTGTGACGGGATTCGATCCGTCGGCGCTGCTCAAGCCCTTTCTGCCCCCACACCTGCAGTCCATCGAAACCATGCAGAAGGCGTTTGCCGAGGCGTTTGCCGTCAGACCCCACGACGACAAGCATGACGACTCATAGGTTGGATCTTTAGGCCGTGGCGTCCATGTGAGGCCTGCAGGACACGCCG
>CAYWTP010000128.1:0-9205 GCA_964461215.1 uncultured Ectothiorhodospiraceae bacterium
GTGCATTTGCCGACCGCGATCGTAAAGACATCACAGCAACGCCAAGCCCCCGGCCATCGAACAACTCAACTTAACACCTAACACTGTCCCAATGTCCAAACCCTCGATGCTCCGTCCCCTCAAAGCCCTCGCCTTTCTCGGCAGGGAACCGGTCACCTTGCCCATGGAGCCGCGGCCGGCGGCGGACAACTACCGCGGCTTCCACGTCAACGACTGGAGCCTGTGCATCGGCTGTGGCACTTGCGCCCACATCTGCGACAACAAGGCCATCCGCATGGTGGACATTCCGGGCTTGCCCAGCGACCCCATCAAGGGGATCAAGCCCCGGCGTCCGGCCATCGACTACGGGCGCTGCTGCTGGTGTGCCCTGTGCGTGGACATCTGCCCCACCGGCTCCATTGCCACCTCGCGGGAGTATGTGCACGTCAGCCCGGATCTAAACACCTATTTCATTCTGCCCGACGAGAAGGGGATCCATGGCCTGGGCTTTCCCAAGGGCTGGGCCAAGTCCGACGATGCCGATCTGCTGGACCACAACCGGCAGTCCATGCCCGAGCTGGAGGCCGAGGACCGGCTCGGCGGGTTCCACGAGATCGTCGGGGGCTACGATCCCCACACGGCCCTGCTGGAGGCCTCGCGCTGTATTCAGTGCGGCATGTGCCACGACGCCTGCCCTGCCCACATGCACGCCCCGGAGTATATACGGGCACTGTGGAACGGAGATGCCGAGCAGGCGGTGCGCGAGATCTACCGTACCAACCCCTTGGGCTCGGTGTGTGGGCGGATCTGCACTCACCGCTGCGAGACGGCTTGCTCCATCGGCCGGCGCGGCGAGCCCATTGCCATCCGCTGGCTCAAGCGCTACGCCCTGGACAGCGTGCCCCATGCCCGGGTCAGGAAGATCGTGGCAGAAGGCAAGGCGCCACGAAAGACCGGGCGCAGCGTGGCCATCATCGGCGCGGGTCCGGCCGGCCTCACGGCCGCCTTCGATTTGGCACGGGACGGCCATGCCGTGACCATCCTTGAGGCCCTGGCCAGGCCGGGCGGCATGATGCGCTACGGCATTCCGGAATACCGCTTGCCCTATTCCCGCCTGGACGAGGACGTCGACATCATCGTCTCCATGGGGGTCGAGATCCGCTGCAATACGCGCATAGGCGAAGACATCACCATGGCGGAGCTGGAGAATACCTACGACGCCGTGCTGCTGGCCACCGGCATGCACGTGGGTCGCTCCACCCGGGTTCCTGGCTCCGGCCACAAGCAGGTATGCATTGCGGTGGATCTGCTGCGTCGGCTCACGGAAGGCGAAGAGTTCCCGGTCCCCCGGCAGGTTGTTGTCATCGGTGGTGGCAACGTCGCCATGGACATCGCCCGCAGCCTGGCCCGCTTGCAGCGCCGCGTCCACGGCAGGATCGACGTCACGCTGACGGCTCTGGAAGCGGAGCATGATATGCTGGCCGATGCCGATGAGATCCGCGAGGCGCGCGAGGAAGGCATCGCCATCTATCCGGGGCGCGGCCCCAAGGCGGTGGTGGTGGAAGAGGGCGCGCTGCGCGGTCTGGACACGGTGCGTTGCGTGGCGGTGTTCGACGAGCAGCACCGCTTTCATCCCCGCTACGATGAGGGCGACACCCGCTTCTACCCGGCGGACATGGTGGTGGAAGCCATCGGGCAGGCCGCCGACCTGCGATTCCTCGGCGAGGCCCTGACCGAGAGCCTGGAGTGGGAGCGGGGCCGCATCCGGGTGGAGCGTGACGGGCGTACCTCGGTGCCCTGGCTGTGGGCGGCGGGGGATCTGGTGGAGGGTCCGGACGTGATTCATGCCGTAGCCGCCGGCCATCGGGTAGCGGCCAGTATCAACGAGGTCCTGCACGTTGCCGCTTTTGCGCAGGCCTGAGGCGAACGAACGGGCAATGACAGACAGGACCGCGGTATGACCAGCAACATGCAGCACCCGGAGGGTACCGGCTACGCCAGGCTCAACGAGAGCCGCAGCCTGGGGGAGATCCTCGAAACGGCCGTTTCCTTCGAGCGCACGGCAAGGGACTTCTACCGGTCGCTGAAGGATCGAGTGAGCAAGCCGCTGCGGGATCTGATTCAGGAGCTGGCCGAAGAGGAGCAGCGCCACTACGACCTGTTTCAGGCACTGTCGCAGCGCCCTGACGTGACCGAGCGTATCGCCGAGCGCATCGCCAGGCCGGCCAGCGACCACCGGTTCTCCGACTACATACAGCTACCAGAGCTGGGGCAGTCTCCGGACGACCAGGCGGTCCTCCAATACGCTCTGGGCCGGGAGCAGGCCGCCATGGAGCAATACGGCGCCCTGGCAGAAGACGCCCCGCCGGGACCGATACAGGATCTGTTCCGCTATCTCGCGCAGGAGGAACTGACACACAAGCAGGAGCTGGAGAAGCGGTACTACGACCTCGTATATCCCAGCAACGTCTGATCCCATTGTCCCTTTGGGCACTTCAGTAACCGCCTAATTCTGCCTGGTCACACTCGGGGCTGGCGGTCCGGAGAGTCTTTCCGGGACACGCCGCAATCTATGCCAACGCGCCATCGCGCGGGGCGACTCACCTATACTCTAGCTGTCAACCGGCTCCGCCGCCGTCGCCGTGCTCTCGCGCGACAGGCCCCGGGGCCGCCTCGTGCATGCGGGACTTCTCAACAATCAAGGGGGACGCAGATGTTCGAATCGGCCGAGCTGAACCACAAGATCGACAAGGCGACCTATGCCAAGGAAGTACCGGGATTGCGCGAGGCGCTGCTCGATGCCCAGTTCGATCTGAAGGAATCCTCGAAGTTTCCGGTCATTCTGCTCATCGGCGGGGTGGACGGTGCCGGCAAGGGAGAGACGGTGAACCTGCTCAATGAGTGGATGGATCCCCGGCACATTCAGGTGCACGCCATGGGCGAGCCTACGGAGGGCGCGAGGCTGAGGCCGGTAATGTGGCGCTTCTGGCGCGCCCTGCCGCCAAAGGGCACCATCGGCGTTTTCTTCGGCTCCTGGTACACCGACCCCATCGTCAGCAAGGTCATAGGCCGGACCAAGATGTCCAATCTCAACCAGAGCATAGACGGGATCAACCGTTTCGAGAGAATGCTTACCCTCGAAGGTGCCCTGATTCTTAAGTTTTGGTTCCATCTAGCCAAGGACGTCCAGAAACGGCGCCTGAAATCGCTGGAGAAGGATCCCAAGACCCGCTGGCGCGTCACCAAGCTGGATTGGGAACGCTTCAAGCTGTACGACAAGTTCCGCAAGGTTTCCGAGCACACCCTGCGCGAGACCAGCACCGGCGTGGCTCCGTGGATTGTGGTGGAAGGGGCCGATGCGCGCTACCGCAATCTCACCGTGGGCAAGATCCTGCTGGAGACCATCCGCAAGCGCATCGAGCAGCCCGCCCCGGAGGTGTCGTCACCGGCGGCCGCGCCGCTGCTGGCTCCCATCGACGAGCGCAACGTGCTGCGCTCCCTGGACCTTGAGCAGAAGCTCACCAAGTCCGGCTACAACAAGCAGCTTCAGAAGTACCAGGGCGAGCTCAATCTGCTGACCCGGGATCCGCGGTTCCGTAAGATGTCATTAATCGCCGCCTTCGAAGGCGCCGACGCCGGTGGCAAGGGAGGCGCCATCCGGCGGGTGACCCAGGCCCTGGATGCCCGCCACTACCGCATTATTCCGGTGGCCGCACCCACCGAAGAGGAACGGGCCCAGCCCTATCTGTGGCGCTTCTGGCGCCACGTGCCGCGACCCGCACGAGTCACCATCTTCGACCGCACCTGGTACGGCCGGGTTCTGGTGGAGCGGGTGGAAGGCTTCTGCTCCGAGGCCGCCTGGCTGCGCGCCTACTCAGAGATCAATGACTTCGAGGAGCAACTGATCCGCAAGAACATCATCATCGTCAAGTTCTGGCTCGCCATCAGCAAGGACGAGCAGCTCAAGCGCTTCCAGGAGCGGGAAAAGATCGGATTCAAGCGCTTCAAGATTACCGATGAGGACTGGCGTAACCGGGAGAAGTGGGACGACTACGAGCGCGCCGTGTGCGACATGGTGGACCGAACCAGCACCGAGATTGCGCCCTGGACCCTGGTGGAGGCGAACGACAAGTACTTTGCCCGCATCAAGGTGCTGAAGACCCTCTGCGAGCGTATTAAGGAGGTTCTGTAATAGGCTGTAGACCGTAGACCGTAGAGCGTGGACTGTAGGAGCGGGCGTCAGCCCGCGAATGGATTAGGCGAGGGATTGTCGAAACAGTGAGTTACAGTGGCCGGTGAGCGGCGTCCTGCAAGCCCTATCCAGGCAAGCGTCGCGCCGGCCCCGCGCTGCTGCGGGACGATCCGCGGTACCAGGATTACGATGATCGCGAAGTCAAGTGCCGGCAGGCCGATGCCCAGCCAGAGGCGCAGGACATCGACACCGTGGTCCGCGCGGAATTCCTCAGCCGGCGCCGGCCAGAGGGCGCGCGACGACCTCGCCGTGTGCGGCCGGGATAGCGTGTCTACGGCTTCAGGCTAATCGCCTGAAGCTTGGCCAGGCAGCCTGCCACCATTCCCGCGATGCCGACGTTGAACACGGTCATGGCTTCGAAGCCGCCCAGGTGCAGGTTTCCCCCAATACGGCTCAGCCCGGCCACCAGACATACGGCTATCCCCAATGCTCCCGCGATAGTGCCCAGCCAATCAAACGTGGACTTCATGTGGATGCTCCCCGATGACGTGCCCCGGATGGAAACATACCACAAGCCTGCCGCGGGCGCGCGGACTTCAGCCCTGGATGCGGCGCATCCAGGCCTTGCGCAGCAGATGGGGTAGCAGCAGGTGCACGGGCATGCGCAGATAGTGCGAGCGCACGTACAGCAGCCAGCGGGCAGCGGGAGTGAGCCAGTCAGCGCAGCTCGGGTGAAGCGGTGCGAGGCCGCGCAGGAACAGGCCATCCATCACGACTCGCAGGCCAGCCCCGGGCGCGAAGCTTCGCAGGGCGGCAAAGGCGTCGGCCGGTACCGGCGTCTCCAGAATGCGTTGCGTGTAACGCAGCGCATAGAACAGTGGGCGCGCCAAATCCATCTCCGCTGCCCGCGCCGTAAGCTGAATCCAGAACCGCGGTTCTACTCCGAAGTGCCGCAGCAACAGGTCAAGGTCCACCAAGTCTCGCAAGCCCTGCTCCAGCTCCCCATCGTGAAAGAGGTGCACCGCGCTGTGCAGCACAAGGTCGGGGGACGATGGGACATACACCGCCTGCGGACCCTCTAGCCGTTGGGCGCTGGCCCAAAACTTTTCCATGCTCGGCCGCGGCTTAGCCGTTGGCGGCACGATCGTGTGGTGCACGTCCAGGTTGCTTTGGCGGCGGATGTGCTGCAGAGGTGGAAGCTCGTGCATCCACTCGCGATAGTAGCGCTGCTCGTAGGCGTCGTGGTGCGTGGTATGCCAGCCATCCAGCAGCAACGCCTTCTCCGCCTGGGCCAGCAGGTGCCGCGGAACCAGGATGTCGACGTCGGAGTATAGTCGGCCACGGGCCGGCGGCAGACGGCTCAGCTCATATGCGCTGCCCTTCAGCAGCATCATTGGAACGTGTGCGCGACCAAGCACCCGCTGCAGGCGTTCCACTTCCAGGCGCACGGAGCGCCGTTGCTTCTCCGCGAGTACCCCGGTCGACGCCAGGTGTGCGGCGGGCTGCACCGGCAGGCGCGAGCCCAGCCCGTGTTGCTCGACCAGCGCCTGCAGCCGGGCCAGCAGATTGCTGGCCCGCGCCTGCCGCACCAGCAGGTCCCAGTCGGTCAGGCACAGGTCCGCCACGGTCTGCGGGCGCCGCAAGGCGCGCACGAGCAGGGTATCGCCGGGCTTCACAGTGGCGGGGGCAGGGAGCCGATTACATCAACGGTTCGGTCCAGATCCGAGTGCTGCAGGGTATAGCAGGCGCACTGGTCCAACAACCGTGCCAGGACCTGGAATCCCTCCAGACCCAGCACGCTGTAGTTGAAGCTGCTCTCGGCCACCCGCAGAAAGCCGCGTGCCTTCGGTAGAGGCTCGAGGCGGGCGCCGGCGCCGGGCTCGTAGCGCGGTAGAATGATCCACGCCGGTCGGGCTGGGAGGACGCAGCGCCGCACGCTCTCAGCGGGTGCTTTCATGTGGGCCACCGTTCCCTTGGCGGTGTCGTGGGACTCCGGGCCTATGGTTGCATCGGGACAGAAGCGGTGAATGAGGCCGATGGATTCGTTCTTAAGGCTGACGGGTCGTGGCAAGGGTACCACCAGTCCGCTTCGCCGTGATATCAAGGCCAGCTCGTCGGACAACAAGCGCCAGCCGCGACTGATCAGAGCGGCACAGACCGTGCTCTTGCCAGAGCCCGGGGCACCGGGCAGGATGGCCGCGAGCCCGCCGCGCTCTACCACCGCCGCATGCAGGATGAGGTATTCGTGGGCGTGATTGGCCACGCACCAGTTAAGGCTCCACTCGAACAAAGGGTATGCCTGAACCAGCGGCAGAGGCTTGAATGGCATGAGCTGGTCGAGCTTGAATATTACCTGGGGCCGCAGCCAGCGGCGCAGGCCCGGTGCCGGCAGCAGTCGCAAGTGAAAGTCCGCGAAAGGCTCGTCGCTGGCCAAGGGGTAATCCGGGTACATCAGGCGCATGCCCGCACACACGCCCTCGATGGGTGAGCTGATCCTGACAATGAAGGGACCTATTCTCAGGGCAAGTCCAGCACGCCGCTTGAGGTGACGCCGCAGGTCCCGGCGGGCCATTGCCGTCAGCTCCATCAGTCGGCACGCTCAATGAGTTCCAGACGCAGGAGCTGGTGAACGGTACGCTCGCAATAGGCGCGGAGTTCGGGGTTCGGTGGCAGGTCGCGGTCCTGTCCGATAGCGGCGGTCAGCGCGCCCGCACCCAGCGGCTGGCGTGCGTCAGCCAGCGCGCGCAGGATGAGAACGGTGGTACGGTCGAGAAGATGGGTGTCGCCGGAACGGGCCTCATAGAGCACGCTCTCGTCATCCCATGTCCGCCAGTGCAGCTCAATACCGGGCATCAGCCTCCAACGCGGACGCTGTGCCATGGTGCTCGCTTGGGTGGTCGTGCCTATCCTGCCCAGCCTCAGGGGCCAAAGGGATCGCTAGGGTCATACAGCGACTTGAAGTAGGCCTGGATCTCGCTCGGGCTCATGGTCAGGTTGCCGTCCGTGTAGTCAGATCCGGAGAGCAGTGCATTGACCATGTCCTCGGCGACGGGAAGGTCAATGGCAAAGCCCGGTACGGTCAGCGCATTGAAGTAAGTGGCGATGGCGTCGTAGTCTCGGCTGCCGGAAAGCTGCCAGAGCACCTGCATGAGCGTGTAATTGGAGTGCGCGGACCGATCAAGCGGGTAGCCGGCATCCCGCGTCTTCAGCCCCGGAACCGACCCGATCTTACTGGCGTCCTGGAACAGACCCTTGCAGTAGTCGCTGATGGTCCCGTCGGTTTTGGGCGAGGCGCAGCCGTGATAGGAAGTGTCAGTACCCGGGGGCGGCGTGGGAAAGGGTCCTGGCCACCGTGGAGTGCCCAGCACCTTGTACTTCCAGTATCCCGGGCTCCGGCCGTAGGAGCAGTTGCTGTCGGATTTTGCGTTCGACGTATTCCCCGATTGCAGGCCCGAATAGCACATCGCGCCGCCCCAAGCGGGGCGGCTCAGCAGACTCAAGATGACTGGGGCGGCAAGGCCCGCCTTGGTGAGGTCTCGCCGGGTCTCCCGATGCGATGCGTCCGCACTTGCCTTGGGGATCTGCTCCATTCCCTCGTTGGGGCCGCCGTGCTTGTCTTCATGCATCTTTTTCATCAGTCTGTCCCTTGCCTCCAAAGGCGGATATGCGGGGAAGCGGCGCTGTGTCTGGCCTGCTCGTCCGTGCCCGGCAAATGAATATCACAACACGGGATCGCTGATACTGCAACAGCCGCCAGCCCAGCCCCGCCTGGGGCGCACTCAATCTCACAAAGGATGATGCAAAATGTGCGCCGGTTTCCGTCGTATCTCGTAAGTCATTGAAGTCTTTGAATGTTAGTCTGCGTCCGCGATATGCGGAGCCTACCTGGCGGGCGAGAGTGTCAAGTTTTCGGACACCCGCTCCCCGCGCCTTTGCCAATGCACTCACACAACGGTGGTGGCGGATACGGCAGAAGGCATAACTAACAACCACTTAGCAGGGACGGTCAGGCTGACCGCCAGTGTAAACTTTTCCGACATTGCATGCTGGTCGCCCATATGGGGCGGTGCGCCCCCGCCGCCGGCCGGCAGGGTCCCGCCGGAGATGGAGATGTGGCGGATGTCGCAGCAGGCCGGCCAAGCCGCTTTGGCTGCCGTCAGGGGCACGGGTATCATGAGTGTGCCGGCTGGCGGGCTGATGGATCTCGCGGCGCGATCGGACCAAAGAGGATGCGAGCTTACAGCGACGAACTTCAAGGCTACACCTGGAGCTACATTGTCGACATCGCCATGCGCCACCGGCGTGAGCTT
Source organism: uncultured Ectothiorhodospiraceae bacterium (assembly GCA_964461215.1). GTDB lineage: Bacteria > Pseudomonadota > Gammaproteobacteria > JAABTG01 > JAABTG01 > CAYWTP01. The sequence goes on from CAYWTP010000128.1 coordinate 8,482, forward strand.
GTGCTCGCCCAGCTCATCGCCCTGGCCGCCGCCCTGCTCAGCGTTCCCGTGCCGCTGCTGATGCCGCTGCTGGTGGACGAGGTCCTACTGCACAAGGGCGGTCCGGCCGTGTCGATCATTGATGGGATGTTTCCCGTTTCCTGGCACGGACCCGTCCTCTACATCCTCGCCATCCTAGGGCTGACGGTGCTGTTGCGCTTCGGCTCCGTCATGTTGACCGTCTGGCAGACCCGCCAGTTCACGCTGATCTCCAAGGACGTCACCTACCGCATGCGGCGGGATCTGCTGCATCGCCTGGGACGCATCTCCATGGCCGAGTACGAGACCCTGGGCAGCGGGGCAGTGACCTCGCACTTCGTGGTGGACCTGGAGGCTGTGGACCGGTTCGTGGGTACCACCGTGGGACGATTTCTCATCGCCGTGCTCACCCTGTGCGGCATCGCCGGCGTCCTGGTGTGGATGCACTGGCCCCTGGCTCTGGTGATCCTGTTCGTGAATCCGGCAGTGATCTACTTCACCCTGGTCCTCGGCAAGCGGGTCAAGGAGCTCAAGCGCCGGGAGAACGCCGCCTTCGAGCTGTTCCAGCAGGCGCTGACGGAGACCCTGGAGGCCATTCAGCAGATCCGGGCCAGCAACCGGGAGCGCCATTACCTGAAACGCGTCATCGACCGCGCCCGGGGCGTGCGCGATGACGCCGGCGCGTTTGTCTGGAAGAGCGATGCCG
>CAYWTP010000129.1:0-9105 GCA_964461215.1 uncultured Ectothiorhodospiraceae bacterium
CGCATTGCGAACGCGACGCTCTCCCAGCTGAGCTACGGCCCCGTGCAGGCGTCGAATTCTACACACACGGGAGCACGCCCGCCATAGCTTGCTCAACTTGGATGCCCGCGGCTGCCGGCCGGGTCGGGAAGGTTGCCGGTAGCGCGCGGGCCGCCTACGATTCCGCTATTGGTGTCGGAGGAATCCATGCACTCGACCCTGCCACTGCTTGCCCGGACCGACTTTCCGGCCGTCACCCGCACACGGCTGGAGACTCTGCAGGTGAACCTCGGCTACCGCTGCAACCAGCAGTGTTTGCACTGCCACGTCAATGCCGGTCCGAAGCGCAAGGAGCAAATGCAGCGCGAGACCGTGGACTCTGTGCTGACTTTCCTGGAGGCATCCGGGGTGTCCACGCTGGACGTTACGGGGGGCGCACCCGAGCTTAATCGGCACTTCCGGGACCTGGTGCGAGGAGCGGCGGCGTTTGGGAAGAAGGTCATCGATCGCTGCAACCTCACCATTCTGCTTGAGCCGGGCCAGGAGGACTTGGCGGATTTCCTGGCGGAGCAGGGCGTGGAGATCGTGGCCTCGCTACCCTGCTATCTGGAGCACAACGTGGATGGGCAGCGGGGCAAAGGGGTATTCGGCAGGAGCATCGAAGGCCTGCGGACGCTGAACGCCCATGGTTACGGACGCGCCGGGTCCGGCCTGGTATTGAACCTGGTCTACAATCCCCAGGGCGCTTATCTGCCACCGGCCCAGTGTGGCCTGGAAGCCGATTACAAGCGGGAGCTTCAGGATCGGCACGGCGTCGTCTTCAATCACCTGCTGACGCTCGCCAACATGCCCATTCAGCGGTTCGGAAGCACCCTGGTGTCCAGGGGCCAGTTCGCCGACTACATGGCCCTGCTGCGCGCATCGCACCGGGAGGAGAATCTGGCACAGGTCATGTGCCGGTCATTGGTCAGCGTGGACTGGCGGGGCTACGTCTACGACTGCGACTTCAACCAGATGCTCGGGCTGCCGCTGGCCCTGGGCGGGCGGCCGCGGGTGCACCTGCGCGATCTGCTGAACGTGGACCTGACAGGGCGGGCCGTCGTGGTGGCCGATCATTGCTATGGCTGCACGGCTGGTCAGGGCAGTAGCTGTGGAGGCGCCCTGAGGCAATGACTGCCGCGATCCGCGAGCCAGGCCGGGCTGGGAATGAAGCGGAGGAGGGCGCGTCACGGACGGTATCGGCGCCCATACGGCTGGCCGTCATCGTGCCGACCCTGAACGAGGCCGGCGCTATCGCTGCTGCGCTGCGGGAGCTGCAGCCGCTGCGGGCACGCGGTCACGAGGTAATCGTGGTGGACGGGGCCAGCCATGATGGTACGCCGGACCTGGCGGCCGGCCTTGCCGACAGAATCGTGCCCGCGCCCCGGGGTCGGGCGAGCCAGATGAACGCCGGCGCGCGCGTGGCCGGCGCCGATGTTCTGCTGTTCCTGCATGCGGATACGCGCCTTCCCGCGGAGGCGGACGCTCTGGTGACGGGCGGCCTGGAGCGCACGGGACGGGTATGGGGCCGGTTCGACGTGCGCCTGAGTGGGGAGCGCGCGGCGCTTCGCCTCGTCGCATTCATGATGAACCAACGCTCGCGCTTGACCGGAATTGCCACCGGTGATCAAGCCATCTTCGTCCGCCGTGCGGTATTCGAGGCAATAGGTGGCTTCCCGGAGATCCCGCTGATGGAGGACATCGCCATCAGCCGCCGGCTCAAGCGCACCGGCCGGCCCCTGTGCCTGCGCCCGGCCGTGGTGACCTCCAGCCGCCGCTGGGAGAGCGCAGGCGTGGCGCGCACGGTGCTGCTGATGTGGAGGCTGCGCCTAGCCTACGCTCTGGGTATGGACCCGGCGCGTCTGGCGCGGCTGTACGACGGCCCATGACCGTTCCGGCCGGCCCTCCCGGCATGGGCGGACGTGCGCCCGTCGCTGTTCCCCGGGCGGGGAGGACATGGGCTCCCGGGTTTCGGAGCCCGGCGGTGCGGCGGCCTTGTCGCATTGTGGTTCTTGCCAAGGCGCCGATCGCGGGTGCGGTGAAGACCCGGCTTGTTCCCGTCCTGGGGGCGGAGGGTGCTGCGCGGGTCCAGGCGGCTCTGCTGCGTCAGACCCTGGAAACCGTGACGGCTGCCGGCGTCGGGGCCGTGGAGCTGTGGTGTGCGCCGCACCCGAATCACCCTCTGTTTCACGAGCTTGCAACAGCCCTGGGGCTGGAGCTGCATCGCCAACCGGCGGGCGACCTGGGCCGGCGCATGGAGTGGGCCATGCACAAGGCGCTGGCGCGGGCGCACCGCGTCCTGCTGGTGGGAAGTGATTGCGTGGACCTGTCAGCCCAGGACATCCGCCAGGGCTGTGCCGAGCTGGAGCAGGGCGCGGCGGCGGTTTTGGGGCCGGCAGCCGACGGAGGCTATGTCCTCATCGGTCTGGCCCGCCCCGGGCCGGGGCTGTTCCAGGACATACCGTGGGGCGGGGAAGCGGTGCTGGATCTGACACGCCAGCGTCTGCGGCAGTGGGGCTGGGGTTGGCGCGAGCTGCCCGTCCGTCACGACGTGGACAGGCCCGAGGATCTGGCCCGTATATCCTGGGAGAGCCAGGCTCGGCCGCCCCCGTGCGATGCCGGGACGGGCGAGACCCGGTGAGTGATGGTGCCGGTCAGCCGCTGCCGGATTCGGGGCGGTGCCTTAGCCGGTCCCGCTCCACACTGGCGATGAAGCGGGCGATGACCTGCTGATCGGTTCTGGGCAGGTCCACGAACTGCACGCCGACCCTGACTGCACCGGTGCGAGGGTGGGCCCTGACGTAGCGCACGTCCAGAGCGCAGCGCACCCTAGTGCCGTCGGGAAGATCGATGGCGCAGGCGGGAATGCGGTCGCCGACTACCAGATCATCGGTTGCCGCTCCCTTGAGCGTCGCGCACATTCCGCCCAGGGAGATATCGTCCAGGGTGCCCGGTGACTGTTTGCCGTCGGACCCTTCCATATATACCGAAATGCCGGGTGCGCCGGCAACGCCGATGCGGAAGAATGCGCGGCGCTGGTCGTAGCGAAGCACGTCCGGCAGCGGCACGGTGTATACGGCCACGTTGCCGTCCCAGGTCACTTCCCGGACTGTCCCGGCGAAGCCTACGTCCACCCCGTCCAGGCGGGTACTCACCTTGAAGCTACGCCCCTGAGACAGCAGCTCGTGCCCCTTGCGTGGCACCAGCTCGTCCATGCGCAGCAGGGACTGCCCGGGATCGATGAGCAGAATACTGCTGGTGTAGCGCTGGTCACTGCCGGGCAGGGATATGGTGACCAGGGTGTGCTGGTCGCAGACGCGCTGCAGGATCCGGGCGATCTGGACCGGTGCCGTGATCTGGTTGGCATCCGGGCGCATGCCCATGGGTGACCGAGCGTGCGCCCGGGGCGACTGTGCGAGCGAGGCCATTGTATCTGTGGCCACCGGACGGTTTCCGGCGGCCCCTATGCTTCAGGCGGTGGCAATAGGATCGCGTCCATGGGTACTGCTGGCCTGTCCAGACGGCCCGTAGAGCGTACCCGCATTGGTACCGCCGCGAATGGTGTCAAGTATCTGCTGGGCGAAGCGGCGACTCATTTCAATCATGCCGCCGTTGACCTGATTCCGGTGCCGGCAGTCGGTAAGCACTCTGGTCAGCTCCGTCCACTGGCGGTAGACCTGACCCATACCGGATCGACGCAAAGCCTGGTCCAGGTCATCCCGCGTCGGATCGAAGCCGGCGCGCCGGAGCAGGTCGTTCTGGCTGCAGGCCAGGGTCTCCAACTGGCGTACCAGTAGCTCCTTGTCGGCAGCGGCCTCGCGGATGGCTTCCAGGGCATGTCCGCGCAGGGCCTCGTGCTCCCGCGCCAAGCTGTCTCTAAGGGCTTCGGCGAGTTCGACTTCGCGGCGAAGCAGCCCCGCCAGCTCGTCGTGCAGAGAAGAATTGGTCATCGGTTTGCCCTAGCCAGGCAGCATCGTCTCAAGCTGTATGAACTTGGTGGCGACGCGATACGGGTTGACCACGTACGAGCCCTCGGCAATGGACTCGCGCACCTGCTCCACCCGGCCCTGGTCCACGACCGGAGTCCCGGTGAGCGTGGCTTGAAGCACTCGGAGCTGCGAGGCGGTAGGTGTGATGGACACCGAATCTGTACCGCCGCCGCTGCCGGCTGCGGCCTGGGGCCGGGCCTTCCCGGAATGGCTCACCGGCGCGGCGCCGGCATTGCTCGGAAAAGATCTGGTGTGAATGTTCTTGACGTCGCCTGACATGTTGGTTCTCCGCGAACCGCGATTCTCTACTTCCTGTAGCGTGTTTGACCCGCGAAACTTTAGGTTGCGACATGGTGCTACATGAGGACCTGGACCGTTCCTTGGGCCGTGACTTCTCCCTCGACCACACGCTTGGAGCCCAGGTTCCGCACACTTACGCGGTCGCCGGCGGCGCCGTCATTGAGCGCCTCACCTTGTACCTGCACGTCCATACCCGCAGTGTGGGCTGTCAACACGACTCGCTGACCTCGACGCACGAGCATAGGGGCGGCCACGGCGTCTGGAATCAAGGCCTGTCCGGCACCCAGGGAGCGGACCACTCGTTTGCCTACCACCTGTTCCGGAGCCGTAAAGAAGCCGCCGATGAGCTTGGCTTCGTCGCGTTCCTCGACCACGAGGTCGCGGGCCGTAAGGGATTCGCCCAGCGTCAGCGGCCTCGCTGCCACCAGCACCTGGCGGTAGCGCCGGGCAGTTACCGGAACATAGAGTGACCAGCGGCTGGGCTCCGTGCAACGGACGCCTACGGTCATGTTGCCGATTCGCGGTATCCCGCTCGGGAAGAAGGCTTCCAGGCGCGTGCCGCAGGGGCTGAGCCGAAGGCGCGGATCGAGCTGTCCGACCTCGACCCGGGTCGGCACGTCGGCGCTGGCCATACGTTCGACTACGAACCGGCGCACGGCTGCACGGATGTCGTCCAGCGCCTGTACGGTGCCCGTGGCGCTGGCGGTGTGCGGGAAGGCTGCCCCGAGCACCAGCGCCAGTATCCAGATCCTCACGGTCGGCTGCCGAGCTGATCGAGCAAGGACAGCAGCTCCTGCATACATTGGCTCAAGGCCCGCAGCAGACAGGGAGTTTCCGAAGTCTCTGCGGGCCGGGCGATGCCCCCTAGAATCCGCTCGCTGATGTCGTGAAATCGATAGTCTGCGTCCTGCAAGGCGGCAAGCAGGGAATCGGCGCACAGCTCTTCCTGCGGAAGGTGGCTCAGCCAGCGGTTCAGGGTGGCGGGACCCGTACCACCCGGGTGGATGCCGCGTTGCACCGCCTCCGTCAGGGAGGCGTTCCACAACAGATACTCACTACACGCTGCCTGCTGGATCAGTCTGTGCGGTGTGCTCCGGGTGTCCGGGCGATCGGGTGTCGCGCGCTGCGATTCGCGCACGAGGTTCCAAGTCGGCGGCACCCAGTCCTGGGACTCACCCGTGTCCACGGCGCTTTCCAGGGCGATGTTCAAGGCCAGAAGCTGGCTCTGGAAGGCCAGGGTTTGGGCCATGGCCGTGGTCGAAGCGTCGTCGTGGTTCCTGCCACGGAGCAGGTCTGAAGGCTGTCTCATTGGATACCCCCTCCACCATGTTCAGGACAAAGATGCATGAGCGTTAGCGTCCGGGCGGAGCCGATCTTTAGCCGGTCTACCTGAGACCGGTCGGAATGCCGCCTTCGTACGCCTAAAGATCCGACCGGTCAAGTCGCTAGGTACTCGGCAGGGGCCACTGACAGGAGAAGGCTGATGACGGGCGTTATTGATGGTGTAGACCAGCGCACTACCATGGTTGGTCGCAACCGACTCGAGCTGCTGCTGTTCCGGCTGCTCGGCCCACAGCGGTACGGGATCAATGTCTTCAAGGTACGGGAAGTCATCAAGTGCCCGCCACTGACCCGTATCCCGCACTCGCATCCCGTGGTGCGCGGCGTGGCCAGCATGCGCGGCAATACCATCACGGTGCTGGATCTGAGCATGGCGATCGGAGGCGGGCCTCTCACCAATATCGACGAAGCCTTCGTCGTGCTGACCGAGTTCAATCGCTCGGTTCAAGGATTTCTGGTAGGGGGGGTGGACCGGATCGTTAATATGAACTGGGAGGACATCGTGCCTCCTCCCAAGGCGGCGGGCAGGTACAACTATATGACTGCCGTGACCAACGTGGATGGTGAGCTGGTAGGTATCATCGACGTGGAGCGGGTGCTTGCGGAGGTCACGGGCGTGAAGGATGAAGTATCTGACGCGCTGACCAGTGGGGCGCCCCGCGAGGCCGATGAGCGCATCGTGTTTATCGTCGATGACTCGAGTGTCGCCCGCCGTCAGATCGCAAGGACACTGGATCAGCTCGGCGTACGCTACGAGGCTGCCAACGATGGCCGCCAGGCTCTGGACAAGCTCCGGGCCTGGGCCGACGAAGACGGGCCGAGTGTTCCCGAGCGGGTGGCCATCGTGATCTCAGACATCGAGATGCCGGAGATGGACGGATACACCTTGACCAAGGAAATCAAGGGAGATCCACGCCTGAAGGACCTTTTTGTGCTCCTGCACACGTCCTTAAGCGGTGTGTTCAACGCGTCCATGGTGCGCAAGGTAGGTGCCGACCTGTTTGTGCCCAAGTTTAATCCGGACGAGCTGGCGAGTGCGGTCCTTGGCCGGATCGGGGGCGGGGAGCAACCTACCCCCGCCGTCGCATGACTGGCCGATGGACGGAGCCGCGCCAGTGCCCGTGCCCCCATACCCGCGGGCTCAAGCCAAGCCACAGGACGACTATGCCCAGTTCCGGGACTTCCTGGAACAGGCCTGCGGGATCAGCCTCGGCGACAACAAGCATTACCTGGTAAACAGCCGGCTGGGCCGGCTGATGAACGAGCTGGGGATGGCGACGCTGGGCGAGTTTGTGGCGCGTCTCAAGCGCGATCCTTCTCCGGCCCTGCGCCGGCGCACCATCGACGCCATGACCACGAACGAAACCCAGTGGTTTCGTGACGTACATCCTTTCACGGTTCTGCGTGAGGTGGTACTTGCAGAGCTGGGTGGTAGCCCCGGCCCTCCCTTGCGCGTGTGGTCGGCCGGGTGCTCTTCCGGACAGGAGCCCTACTCCATCAGCATGGTGGTTGACGAGTACCGCAGCCAGAACGTCGGGCGCATGAAGAGGGAGGTGGAGATCGTTGCCACGGACATCTCCACCAACGTGCTGGCGCTGGCGCGCCGCGGCGTCTATGACGACATGGCTTTGGCGCGCGGCTTGTCCGGCGAGCGCAAACGCCGTTACTTCACCGACGTCGACGGCGGCTGGCAGGTCCGCGACGGTGTCCGTGCCCGGGTGACATTCCGGGACATGAACCTGCTGGACAGCTTCGCTGCCCTGGGCCGGGTCGATGCCGTGTTCTGCCGCAATGTCCTCATCTATTTCTCGCAGGACCGCAAGATCGACATCATCGGGCGTATGGCAAGGAGCCTGAATCCCCGCGGGTTCCTGTTTCTCGGTGCGTCCGAGTCCCTCGCCGGCAACGCAGAGCTCTTCGAAGTCGTGCGCTTCGGGACCGGGCTTGCTTATCGCGTGCGCTAGCGCAGCGCTGGCACGCTGCGCTTTGGTTTAAGGCTTGTTGAGGCTTGAGGCGCCAGATCTGAGCAGGGAGAGTCATTGCGTTCCTTCTTGCCGGGAAGGCCGATCTGCCCACGGGTGAACGCTGCCTGCCGGCGGCCAGTGAGTGGTCCCTCATCAGGGTTGATCACTGTCCAGGAGCGCCCAACGATTCCGCCTCAGGCCTTAAGCCTCGCGCCTCACCCCTCGTCTCCGTCCTCATCCCCCAGGCGGCAGGGGTTGACCGCCGCGGCGGTGCCCGGCGGTTGCCGCGCCCGGCAGCAGCTTGCCGCAAGCAGTCGCCATGACCTCGAGAGGATTACATAAGTCTTTGTTTTGTTGATAGACCATGGCTGTGGCACGGGTCGTGCTAGTGGAAGATCAGTATTGATTCCGGTGACCGACCGATGAGTGTGAGCTTCGACAAGGCCTTAGGCATACATTCCCTGGCGCTGACGCTGCGCGAGCGCAGGAGCGAGGTGCTGGCCGCCAACCTGGCCAATGCAGACACGCCCGGCTACCAGGCTCGGGACCTGGACTTCGAGGCGGCCCTGCGCCAGGCGGCCGGCCCAGCGGGCCCGCAGGACCTGAGCACCACCAACCCCCGCCACATTGCTGCGGACCCGGCACAAGCCGGCGAGGAAGACTTGCTTTACCGGCGCTCCGTACAGCCGTCCATTGACGGCAATACGGTGGATGCCCAGGTGGAGCAGGCGTCCTTCATGGACAACGCGCTGCGCTATGAGGCCAGCCTAAGCTTCCTCAACGGCAGGATTAAGACCCTGATGAGCGCGATTCGAGGAGATTAAGCCATGTCCTTGTTCAAGGTCTTCGACATCGCCGGCTCGGGGCTGAGTGCCCAGAGCGTGCGCCTGAATGTGACGGCCAGCAACCTGGCCAATGCCGACAGCGTCAGCAGCAGCACCAGCCGAACCTATCGCGCTCGTGAGCCGGTGTTTCGCACGCTGCTGGATTGGCAGAATCCGGCCGATCCGGCAGTGGCTGGCGTCGCCGTGGCAGGTATTGTTGAGAGCCAGGCCCCGCTGCGGGCCGAATACCGTCCCGACCACCCCATGGCGGACAAGGACGGCTACATCTACCGGCCCAATGTGAACGTGGTCGATGAGCTGGCCAACATGATATCGGCCTCGCGCACCTAACAGAGCAACGTGGAGGTCATGAATGCCTCCAAGCAGATGCTGCTGCGTACGTTGAGCCTGGGACAGTAGCATCCACGGGCGGCAAGAGGAGCCATTCTGATGAGCAATTCATCCGACATTAATGCATCCACCTTCGACAGCCTTGGGCTGGCCGTACAGAAGCAGGCCACGAAGCCGCGCAACGAGCTGAGCCAGCGCTCGTAGAGATCGGTGTCGTCGGGCTCGGCCTGGACGAGGACGGTCTTGGGCAGACCGAGCGGCAGCGGCTCGCCGTAGAGCCCCTCCAGCACGTCACCGATCAGCTCGCCCGGTTGGAGG
>CAYWTP010000130.1:0-9029 GCA_964461215.1 uncultured Ectothiorhodospiraceae bacterium
TTAAATAGGCAACTCGCAACGCATAAGTTGCTCAAGTTATATCGGCTTGCCGGGACGACCGCGCCAAAGCTTAGCGATGACGAAATACGAATACTCGAAGAGCTTCAGGCTTACGTCGAATGGCAAGGTCGCTACCCTATACCAAGAGAAGCTGAAATGTTCGCACTGGAAAGTCATGGCACTAGTGATCACAGAACCGAACAGACTTTATTTAGGCGGCTGGCAAAGTATTTAGCAGAGAACGCCTGTCTACATCCTGTGAGCAACGACAGAAATGTAGATGGAAATGTACATAGATGAAGGCTGCCAATTGCTTGTGGGCCGACACTTGACCGCCGCTTTCCCTTCGCTGTCGCTCCGGTCGACGGCCGTCAAGTGCGGCTCAAGCGAGCGTTGGCCTTTCTCAGTTAACCGTATCGGGGGTAACATGTGAATGGTGGTTCTATTCATGCATCAGCACCTCTACACCGAGCCGCACACAATGCGGCCAAGGTTCACCGACGATAACATTCAAGACCATTAGGTAGGCAACTATGCTGAGACGCGCACTACTTGTTCCTATCGTCGCCATTCTTAGTGCATGCGCGACATCCACACCAATCAACGGACCAGACGGCTCGGTTATGCATCTTGTGGAATGTCCAGGAATGATGGTCCCCCTCGGCGAGTGTTTCAAGGAAGCGGCCGCCCTGTGCCCGAAGGGGTACACCCTAGAGAAGCAAGACACGGGAACCGCAGGTATCAACAAAAGCATTGTTGTCAAATGCAAGTGAAGGATCGCGGGAGCACATATAGGAGCGGCCTCCGGGGTCAGCGGACTCGGGGGTCAGTTCCTGTCTTATAGCACACGAGCGGATACAGGAGGCAGCCATTTCTATAAGGCGATTGGGTCCGTTCATGCTTGGCAGGATGTCGGCTGATCCGAACTCAATCGTTCTCCGCACAGTCCCGCTTCTCACCTTCCGTGGGTTCCGTGGGTTCCGTGGCTAGATCTTCTTCCATCTCCTTCTCTGCGTCTTCGCGTCTCTGCGCGAGAATTCCACGGCGCGCGCAGCGCACCCTACGAGGCCTGCGGAAACCGGCGTGGATAGGGCGGAGCTCAGACCCCGTGTTGTATTCCGCAAGTCCTCCCGCAGTATTGACGTTGCCGACTGGATCAGCGTTCATGTCTCCACAGGCTGGATTCTAGCGTGCCATCGGTTATCCTTTCTATACACGTGGCTACACGGGTGTCGGATCAGGAGGGTTGAAATGGCTACTTTCACGTTTCGCGATCACGGCGGACTCACTGGAGGTCACGCACACACGGTGAGGGACCATGCCCACGATTTGGTCCAGCAAGCGGCAGTTGGCGTGGGCTGGAACCGGCTCGGAGCGGCACCGGGAGGCTTCACGATGCAGAACGTGAGCGGACGAATGGTGCCGGTCCACGCCAGGACCGGCATTCAATTCAAGGCGGGCTTTCAGATGTATGAGGCCGCCGGACAGCAGAAGTGGGAAGGCCACGCAACGGCAAATGGAGTGCGTCTCGACCTGCAGGCAATAGACCACGGATGGGCGAACTGGGCGGTTCAGACCAACGGCACAAACAGCGTTACTATCGCATCCTGCCTGATGGAGCTTGACAAGTGCTTCTCACAAACTCAGTTGGCCCACGGCCTCATCCAGAGCGCACATCGGGGGAAACTTTGTGAGCTTACTGCGTAGTCAAAGTTAGAGGCCGAGTCTACCCGTCCGCAAGAAGCCCGAGGGACAGGGCGTGGGCACTCCATGTCCTCCCCAAGACAGAGCCCGCTCCGGAATCTGGTCTCGTATCGATGGGGTCAGACTCGATCGATCCTACCTTCTCCCGCACTGGTTATCGGCTAAGGCCCGGCCGTGCAGGTCCTGTAGCGGGGCTGTGCCCGCCATTGGGTATCTGCCAGGCCGAGAATCCTCTATGCTGTTGCCACCGTTCATAATGAAATGGTTCTTTGGACGCAACGACGACCGCCTGCATGCAGCGGCCCATGGGTGACGGACTCCGGGTATCATGAAGCTGCTGCTGATGCGTCACGGCCACACAAACTACAACGAGATGGGCCTGTGCAACGACGATCCCGGCGTCGACGTGCACCTCACCGAACGCGGCCTGCAGCAGGCTCGCGCGGCGGCCGAGCGGCTGGCGAACGTCGCACTCGAGCGCATCATCGTGTCGGAGTTGCCGCGCACTCGGCAGACTGCCGCGATCATCAATCAGCACCACGGGGCGCCGGTTGTCGTAGAGCCAAGCCTCAACGACATCCGCTCCGGTCACGAGGGGCGGCCCGTCGACGAGTACTTCGCGGCCGTGGGCCGCGACCGCCTGCGCCTGCGCCCGGACGGCGGCGAATCGTTGCTCGACTACCAGGCCCGGGTGCTGCCGGTCCTGGACTGGCTTGGGCGGCAGCCCTGGAATACCGTCCTGCTGGTGGTACACGAGGAAACCCTGCGCGTGCTGGTCGCGCGCCTCAAAGGGCTGGACGACGATGCCATGATGGCGCTGAGCTTCGGCAACTGCGAGCTGATCGAGGCCGAGCTGCAGCACTTGCCCTGATCGGCTCCCGGCAGGCTCGGAAGCCTCTTCACCCGTAGGGCCGTACTACGTGGACTAGTGGGCCAGTTCCGTTCTCGTCGCCTTCCGGCGGATGCGACGCCATTTCCGCGTGGTCTCGCTTAGAAATCTTCAGTGGATTCCGTGGGTTCCGTGGCTGGATCTTCTTGCTCTTCTCCAGTCTTCTCTGCGCCTTTGCGTCTCTGCGCGAGATCTCCAGGTGCGCGCAGCGTACCGTACGGGGAGCAGTGCCGGGGACGGCTGGCCGGTGACTCCCGGCACCGTTCAGCCGTTCGCGTCAAACGACCCGGCAGCTCATGATGTAGAAGAGAGTCATCTTGGCGTGCTCCGAAACGTCGTCGGACATCCGGTCGAACTCTGTCATCCAGAGATGGCGTCGGGAGTCGGCGAAGGCGTCGCGCATTGGACGGTCGACCTCGTTGACAATCTGGGGATAGAGCGTGCGGCAGGTCTCGCGGTGGTGCTCGTTGATGAAGAAGGCCGGCTTCACGGGCAGCATCTGTCCCACGACCTTCCTCTTGTCGTCGCGAATGGGGCGCGACGACTTGAACCGGTCCTTTGGCTTGCCCGACACGCCCTTGGCGAACTGCGCATAGTCGTCGAAGTGCTCGGCGATCAGGGCGTAGCGGCGCAGGATGTCGATCGGCCCCAGCAGCGAGCTATCCTTGAAGGTGGTACCCCGCGCCCGCAGGAAGCGCTTGGCCATGTCGCAGACCAACTCGTGTGCCTCACTGCGCCCCTCCTTGTACTCCACGATCGTGCTGTGATCCCCGGGCATGATGTCGACGTCGGTAAACGGGCCATCGACGGTCGGATACACGGGCGCGAAGAGCTTGCGGCGGTCATGCTGCGCGAGCACAACGCTGCACATGCCGAGGTTCCCGGTGACGGCAATCTTCTTCCACATATCGTTGTTGAACGCCGAGCCGCCGGGCACCGGATCTACCGCGAAGATGTTGACCTTGATGTTCTTGGTCGATGGGTCCTCCGCCAGTGCACTGGCGATCTTGAAGCAGGTTACCGCGCCGCGGCTCCAGCCGCACATATTGACCAGAATCGGGCCGGAGAGTAGGGATTGCTTCACCGCCGCCACGCCCGACGCGACGTTAGCGTCTACCCCGGAGCCTCCGATTAGGCCGCCCAAGGTCGTCTTCCCACCGGGATTGTGGCCGCCTCCCGGAACGAAGCCGCCGCTGCCCGGACCGTCATGGATAATATGGGCCGAGGCAGTTTCACGGTTCAGACGGGCAACGATGTCGTTCGCGCTGCGGTTATAGCCGGTGCCGCAGTTGTAAATCGTGAAGGGGGTCGGCATCTCTCCTCCTCTGGCGTCGCGCGAAATTGAAGTATAGACAGAAGAGCGTGACGTCCGTCTTGACTTGAAGGACGCTCCAAGTGCGCGGTCGTGATGCCTTGAGAGCAGAGCCGCTGCGATCCCCTTCCTTCTCTCTGCGTCTCCGCGTCTCTGCGGGAGAAGCTTTCCCGCCCGGGCGGCACACTAAGGCCATCCACGGTGCGGATTCTGAACCTACGCTGTGTCCGCCACCGGCTGCGCCGCCGGCTCGGCTTGCTGCACGCGGTGCTCTTTTGCAAGCAGGACATAGATCGACGGCAGCACAAAGAGGGTAAAGATCGTCCCAATGGTCATGCCGCCGACGAGCACCAGACCGATGGAGTTGCGAGCGGCCGCCCCGGCTCCCGTCACGAGCGTAAGCGGGAAATGGCCAGCCACGGTCGCGACGCTGGTCATCAACACGGGCCGCAGACGCGTCATGGCCGCCTCCCGCACCGCGTCGGTCTTCGATAGGCCCTGTTCCTGGAGCTTGTTGGCAAACTCGACGACGAGGATGCCGTTCTTTGCGATCAAGCCGACCAGCGTGACCAACCCCACCTGCGCGTAGATGTTGAGCGTGGTGGTCCAGCCGTTGGTCCAGAAGGGTAAATTGGGATTGGGCATCTTCAGAAACGTGAACAGCAGCGCGCCGAACATCGCCAGCGGCACGGAGCCGAAGAGAATGATGCATGGGTCCCGGAACGAATTGAACTGGACCGCGAGCGCGAGAAAGATCATAAGTATAGCGAGCACAAATGCGGGCAGAAACTTGTTGCCTTCCTGGCGAAGCTGGCGTGACTCGCCCGTGTAGTCAATCGAATAGCCTGGGGGCAGGATTTGGTGAGCCGCGTCCTCCAGCACCTTGAGCGCCTGATCGAGCGTACGATTGGTCATGCCCGACAGCTTGACGGCATTGAGCTGCTGAAACCGGTTGAGAGAGCGCGGTACGGTCTTGCTCTCAATGTGGGCCACGGTGCTCAATGGGATGAGCTGCCCTTGGGGCCCGTTGATGTACAGGTTGGTGAGCTGATCGGGATTGAGCCGCTGTGAACGCTCGATCTGCGCAATCACCTTGTAGCTGCGTCCGGAGATGTTGAACCGGTTGACGAAGTTGCCGCCCAGCGCCGAGGCAAGATCGCTGCCGACGTCGGTGAGGTTCAGGCCCAGGGCGGCAACCTTGTCGCGGTCGATCACGACCCGGGCCTCCGGCTGGTCATATTTCAGATCGATCTGCGGCGGGAAGAAGAACATCCCACTCTGCATCGCCGTCGCCTGCAGCTTCTTGGCAAATTCGAGCAGCCGTTCGGAGTCGGCCGTCGAGGCAATGATAAACTCGACCGGAAAATTGCTGCCCCCCGGAAGCGCCGGTGGTGTCGTGACAAACATCTCGAAGCCCGGGATCCGCGAGAGCTTCGCCTGCACCTCCGGCAGAATCTGGAACACCGTACGCTGGCGCGGCGCGTGCCAAGGCTTGACCACCATGCCGGAGAAGCCGTCGGTTCCCAACGCTGCCCCTGCCGAGGGCGACAGCAGAATCTGGAATGTCAGATCCACTTCGGGCGTGCTGAGAAAGGCTTTCTCGGCGGCACTGCCGTAGTAGACCTTCTGGTCGGCGGTGGCATTGGCAGCCGTGTTGATGAGGGCGAACAGCACGCTCTGGTCCTCCCGCGGAGCGAGCTCTTTGGGAGACATCTTGTACAACGGAAACGCCGCCACGGATACGACGAGCCACACGGCGTAGATGTATGGGCGCGATGCCAGCGTGGCACCGACGGCACGGCCATAAGCCTGGCGCATCCGATCGAAGTGGTGGTTGAGCCAGCCGGTAAACCCGCGCTCCTCCGCGTCGGCGCTGCGAAGCATGTGCGCCGACATCACCGGAGAGAGCGTCAGCGCGACGATGCCAGAGATGGTCACGGTGCCGGCGAGCGTGAGCGCGAACTCGCGAAACAGCGCGCCGGTGAGCCCGCCCTGCAGCGCGATCGGCGTATACACCGCGGCCAGGGTAATGGTCATGGCGATGACCGGTCCCACCAGCTCGCGCGCCCCCAGCACGGCCGCCTCGCGCTTGGTGCGCCCCTCCCGCAGGTGGCGTTCGACGTTCTCGACGACCACGATGGCGTCGTCGACCACCAGACCGACCGAGAGCACGATGGCAAGCAAGGTCAGCAGGTTGAGCGTGAACCCGAATGCCTGCATCAGAAAGATGCCGCCGATGAGCGAAACCGGTATTGCAATCATCGGCACCAACGCCGAACGCACCGACCCGAGGAACAGGTAGATCACAATGATGACGATCAACAGTGTATCGCCGAGGGTCTTGGTCACCTCGGTGATGGCGTTGGCGATGTATTCCGACGCGTCGTAGCCGATCGTCACGTCCAGACCCGTCGGCAAGCCGCGCTTGATGGCGTCGATCTCGGTACGCACGCGTTTGATGACATCGATGGTGTTGGCGTTCGGCAGAGGGAAGATGCCCATGAACACCGCCGTCTGGCCCGAATAGCGCACCGACGTGTCGTAGTCCTCGGCACCAAGGTCGACGTCGGCGATGTCCTGGAGGCGCACGATGCTGTCGTTGCGCTGGTAGATCACCAGGCGCTTGAACTCCTGCACCGAGTGCAGATCGGTATTGGCGGTCACGTTGACCTGGACCAGGTTCCCCTTGGTGCTGCCCACGGCGGCCAGGAAATTGTTGGCGGCCAGCGCCCGGCGCACCTGAGCCGGGCTGATGTGGAGCGCGGCCATCTTGTCCGGCTTAAGCCAGACGCGCATGGCGAAGGTGCGCGCACCGAGGATGTCCGCACGCTGCACACCCGCAACGGCCGCCAGGCGCGGCTGTACGACGCGGGTGAGATAGTCGGTGATCTCCGCCTGTGAAAGTATGTCCGACGCGAAGCTGATATAGGCGGACGCGAACTGAGAATCTGCCGACTGGACCGTAATCGAGGGGACCTGCGCCTCCGCCGGCAGATCGTTGCGCACCTGATTCACCTTGGCCGTGATCTCGGCGAGCGCTTTTGTGGGCTCGTAATTGAGCTTCAGACGGGCATTGATCATCGAGAAGCCCTGCAGGCTCTTCGATTCGATGTAGTCGATGCCGTCGGCCGACGCGATGGCCTGCTCTATCGGCGTAGTGATGAAGCCGCGCACCAGATCCGCGCTGGCGCCGACGTAGACCGTGGAAATGTTGACCGTGGAATTCTCGCTGCGCGGGTACTGACGGATATTGAGCGAATGCCAGGCCTGCAGGCCCGCGATGACGATGAGAAAGTTGACGACAAGCGCCAGAACGGGGCGGCGAATAAACAGGTCGGTGATGGATTTCATAGTGCTGAGGTCACCAGCGGCCGCTCCACGCATCCGTGATCGGTTAATGATTTAGGGCCGATGGCCATAACCTTACGCCGAGGCGGCTCCACGCCCTGGGCATCGGAATCGCTTCCGCCCCCCCCCCGCGGCTCACTCGTTGCGCGGATGGGGCGCCAGCTGCGCCTTGGGAGCGAGTGTGTTGTCAACGACGACCGCCATCTTTGGCCGCAGCTTGAATACTCCGCTCGTGACGACCGATTCGCCCGCCTTCAGGCCGGAGAGAACGGCAACGAAGTCACCGCGGGTACGTCCCAGGCGGACGATCTGCTGGCGCAGGACTCTTTGCACCTGCCCGGTCTCCCCCCCCTTCTGCTCCTCAATCACGAACACCGTATCGCCATAGGGCGCATACAGCACGGCCGTCGCCGGTATCGCGAGAACCGCCTGCTGGGCCGGCAGCAGAACTTCCACCTTCGCAAACATGCCCGGGCGCAGCCGTTCGCCGGCGTTGGAAATGGTCGCCTGAACGCGAACACTGCGGGTTGCCGGATCGATCTCCGGATTCACGGCGTTGATCTTGCCCTGGAAGACTTCACCCGGCGCCGCATCGGTGGTGACCTGGACGGTGGCACCGGGGGCCAGAATCGAGAACCGCTGCTGGGGAAGCGAGAAGTCCACATAGATGGGATCGATCGTCTGCAAGGTCACGATCGGATCGCCGTCCTTGAGGATCTGGCCGAGATTGACCAGCCGCAGACCAAGACTGCCGGCAAAGGGGGCGCGTAAGGTCTTCTTGCCGATCATGGCGCGGACATTGTCGACCTCGGCGTTGCGCTGCTTGAACTGGGCCTCGGCAGTATCGAAGTCAGACTTGGAAACCGTGTGCTTGGCGAGGAGATCCCGGCTGCGGTCGAGATTGATCCGCGCCAGCGCCGCCGCGGCCTCGGCCGAGCGTAGCTGCGCCTGCTCCGTTGAGGTATCGAGCTGGACGAGCACGTCGCCAGCCTTGACCTGGTCGCCCGACTCGAAGTCGATCTTGACGATCTTGCCGCCCAGCTCGGCGCCGACCGTCACGCCTTGCACGGCGACCAGCGAGCCGACGGCGGTGACACTGGTTGGCCAGCTCTCCTTGCGCACCGTATCGGCCGTGACGGTCTCGGGCGGCGTGACCATCTTGGTCGCGCCCATGACGCTGAACTGGCGCAGCTTGATCGCTGCCGGCAATCCGACCAGGACCAGCAAGCCGATGAAGGTGATAAGGAGCTTCTTGACCATGAGACTCTCGTCCGCACCAACCTCGGTTGACGTCCTGCCGGGGCAGTGGAACGCTCAGCCTCCCAATCACGCACTAAGCAGCCGAGGGGTAGCGACCCTCTAAAGACTTGCGGCGCTGCGGGCTGCCGACGGGCACCCCCGGTCCCGAGACAGGGTGCAAAGGCGATAGGCTAGCCTAGCCAGGGGTAATGCGCAATCCGTGCCACCAGGTGGCGGCGCGAGTCGGCACAGGGTTCGCGCCTCGGATGGTCGAGCTCGTCAAACGTTTGGCCATGTCGCACACCCGCTCGTGCGCCTCGCTACGACCCTTGCTCGTGCTCGACGGCCGTGCCGTGGTCGCCGGGCATGATGGCGGCGCCGGCGAATGGGGCGTTTATTGCTGGATCATACGTAGGATCTTTAGGCCGTGCCGTCCATGTGAGGCCCGCAGGACGCGCCGTGAACACCCTCGGCGCTGCGCGGTCCGTGCTCCGCTTGTGGGACCGGCCCATGCCATCCGGGCACGGGCGCTCACCG
>CAYWTP010000131.1:0-8922 GCA_964461215.1 uncultured Ectothiorhodospiraceae bacterium
CTATGAAGCAAGTCAATATCCATGAGGCAAAGACGCATCTATCCAAGCTCGTAGACGAAGCCGAGAGGGGTGAGGACATCGTGATCGCCAGGGCCGGGCGACCAGCGGCGCGTCTGACCCGCGTGGAGAAGGAGGCCGGGCGGCGCAGGTTGGGGTTGCTGGACGGAAAGTTCCAGATCCCCGAGGACTTTAACGAGCCATTACCGGAGACAGTGCTACGCGCATTCGAGGGCGGCACTTGATGCGCCTGCTTCTGGACACCCACCTGCTGCTCTGGGCCGCTGCGCAAAGCAACCGCCTTCCAGCGATAGACTTGTTGCCGAGCTGGCGCCGCAAGGCTTGCGGCTGATAACCACTTGGCCGTGTGTGGCAGAAGCCGCCTATCTGCTGCACATAGGTTAGTTCTTAAGCCAAGTACGCGGTGTCCATGTGAGGTTTGCAGGACCGTGAGCAGCAGGGATGCTGCGACCGAGCCCACACGGACGTGTTCACGGCGTGTCCTGCGGGCCTCACATGGACGGCACGGCCTAAAGATCCTACGTATGATCTGCTGCAAGCCCCCCAGCGTTTTGAGCTACCGACGTCGGTGGCTTCTCCCGCTATCGACTGCCGGACGGCCGAAGATTCGTGCTCTTGTAATCAGAAAGCCCAACCAAGCGCTTCAGCCATTGGGTGCGGTGACCGTTACTCCCCGGACCGTTGTCGGCATTGATCACCAGGGTGTAAAGGCCCAAGCATTGCTTCCACCGTGGCACCATCTCAGAGAAAACTGGACAATCGATTCTTGTAGAATTAGTCAATCGTCGAACTTGAAGCCGAGCTGCTCGGCAGCGGGAGATTTCGGCGTTCTTTCCTGGATCGCGTCCGACTTCCCCGCAGGTCCGGTCGTGGCGTTCGCCGAGCTCGCCTCATTGTCTGCAGCCACGTCCGGCAAGGTGTCTTCGTCGCTCGTAGCGTCTTCGGGCGCCTCCTCGCCTGCGTCGTCGTCCCAAGGGTCGGTTGCGCCCTTGCCGTCATTCAAACGCTGGAGCAGCGCGCGCAGGGCCTCGATGGCGCGTAGCATACCGGGGTTAGGGTCCCACACCTCGCCGGCCCAGCGCACGGGGTCGCGCAGGCTCCCGGCCAGCCGGTCCGCTAGAAGCAGATCGTAGATCCGGCACCACTCCCCCTCGACCCGCAGAGCCAGCCCTGGATTGACCAGGTACTGACCGTGGCGCATCCGCAGAAACAGCTTGCGGTTGTATGGACCTTGCCTCGAGAGCTCGTTCTTCGCCAGGATGGACGAGATGTATGCCCGCTTCTTGCGCCGAGCCGGAATCACAGACTCGGGAAAGTGTTCCAGAACTTGCGCGAAATCCACGGCCGATAGCAATCCCCGGCGCGACACCCAATTCTCGCCCAGGCGTTGGTAGAACAGCACCATCGCGACGCTGAGCATCAGGTACTCCATCAGACGGCGGTCCAGCTTCACCAGGCGCTCGTCGACCTGCACATCCAGGCTGGCCGGAGCCAGTCGCTCGAACAGCGCGGGCAGCTTTGCCCGCGCGAATCGCTCGTCGGCGCAGGCCCGCTCCAGGCTGATCTGAAAAGCGTTGAGCCCGTTGCCATCAACCAGGCCGGTGTCGGCGTCCCGATCCAGGAGCGCCTCCGCAAGCTCCGCATTGCCCATGCGGCTGGCAATCATCAACGGGGTCTGGCCGAAGACGTTGCGGTAGTCGACGCCGTACTTGTCGAGCTCGCGCAGCACGGCGTGCGGATTGTTGAGCCCGTAGGGCAGAAAATGCTTCTTCTCCAGCACCGACATGGCCTTGTCGGGCTGCCTTGCCGCCTTGAAGCCGGCCTGGGCCAGGGCATTGAGCCGGCTCTGGTCGCGATAGACCAGGGCGTACTCCGTCAGCGCGATACGCGCCGCCTTTTCCTGACGTTGCAGCGCCCTGTCTTCAAGCTCCGCCAAAGCCTCGCCGCGCAGCACCGTCCAGGGCACCTCGCGCTGCTTGAGGATCTGGGCGCGGATCTCGGCCGCCTGCTCGTCCTTGCCCTGAAGCTCCAGGCGATGGGCCTCGTGGCGCCATTCATCCAGACTGGAGCGCTGAGCCTCGACGTCGCCAACCCCCTCGTGGACCTCGGTCAGTCCCAGCAGCGCCAGCAACGGCTGCCGCGGGCGCGGCTCGATCAGGTAGAGGTTCTTCACCGCCCGTGTCACGGCCACATACAGGGCGTTGATGTAGAACTTGTAGACCTCCAGCGACTTGTCACCTTTGTCACTGCCCCTACCGTAATGCAGCTCGCCTTGCAGGTCCTCTTGACTGAGGTCCCCGGCAATGTCGCGAAAGCGCCTCTCCTCGCCCGAGATGAAGCCGTAGAGCAGGACATTGTCGTACTCCAGGCCCTTGGCCTCGTGGATGGAGAACACCAGGGGCGTGCGAAAGTGCTGGCGAACCTCGGCCTTCTGGTCCGGGTGCAGGACCAGGATGGCAAAGCGCGCCGACGCCGCGGTGCGCTGATCCAGGTCGCGCTTGACGGCCTCGCTGTCCTGCAGCAACCCGATGCGGCCCCGGCGGGGACCGCAGCTTCGCACCAGGTAGCTGCTCTCGCGATCCACGGAGCCGAAACGGGCGTGCTTGATGCGCAGCAGACGGTTGGCGATCTCGGTCACCTGGGGCGAGTTGCGGAAATTGGCATTGAGGATGCGAATCAGATGGGCCGGGGCGCCGTCGCCCTGCTCGCGCCAGAACAGCGTCTTGACCTTGGCCCAGGAGAAGAAGTTGGGGTGAACAATCTGGTTGGAGTCACCGCACAGCAGAAAGCTGCGGGGATCGCGAAGCGCACGCAGGATCAGCAGAAGCTGAATGTTGGTCAGGTCCTGGACCTCGTCAACGACGACGAAATCGTAGCGGGGCTCCACCCGCGACAGCCAGGCGTGGCTGACGATGTTGGGGTCGAACCAACCCTGCTCGTTCAGGAAGCGCAGGTACCTCTCGAACAGGTCATAGACGCTGGAGCGGATCTCGGGCGCGTAGATCGACTGCCTCACGCCCAGAGCGAGGTAGGCCTCACGGCTCAGGTACGCACTCTCGGCCTCGGTACCGGTAATCGCCCCCTGGAATTCCTCGAACAGGCGGTGGCTATCCTTCAGCTCTCTGGGCAGCCGCTGGCGGGCGGCCCAGCCCGCGAAGATCCTGGGCACAATCTCCTTGCCGCCCGGGACATGGATGCTCTCCAGGTATTCTCGAAAGGACAGGAAGTCGACGTTCTGCTCGTCGTTGCGATAGCCGCTGGCATAGTAAAGCTCGCGGGCGTTCTGCACCAGAAAGGGCGAGCGGGTGACGTAGAGGACGTCGCCGCCGGCATCCTTCATCTTCTCCAGAGTCAGCGCGGTCTTGCCGCTTCCGGCCGAGCCGATGATCACCAGCGGCGGGGACTGGCGATAGACCGCCTCCTGGTCTTCGTCAAAGGACAGCACCTTGTCCAGCAAATGGAAACGGGGCAGCTTCGGGTTCAGATACGCCAGCTCCGGGGCTTGCGCGGCCGCCCCGGCGTCCACCGGCGGGATCCGGTCCTCGTCGATGCGCACACCGCGAGCGAGGAACCGCGATTTCTCGTAGGCGTGCTGGTGGACGTACTCCAGCACCAGGGCACAAGGCTCACTGTTGTGGCGATAGAGGGAGAACAGCAATCGGTTGCTGCGGTCCAAACGCGCCCGGAAGAGGTTTTCACCGACCTTCTTGACTTCGGCGGAGCGGAAATCATCGGCCGCGAGGTAAGCAGCCAGCTTCTCGTAGCCGGGGATGGCAGCGGTGTCGAGGCCGCGGTAGACGAGGATCTTCATCGGTTGGCAGGCGCGCCCCAAGCTCGCACGGCCGGCGTCCGCATTCTAACTCATGTGGAGGAACGACCTCAGCCCGGCGATAAGCCCACGCTGTGCACGCCCCAGACCGCAACCGGCGTTTACGAAAGAACTTCACCCGGCCGGAGTGGACCAAAGCCCACAGGCAAGGTGCAAGCCGTGCCGACCGCTTCCACAAGTGCTTGATGTTGTTGGTGCCGGTGCGGTGATTCGAACACCGGACCTACTGATTACGAATCAGTTGCTCTACCGACTGAGCTACACCGGCGGGAGGCGAAAGTATACAAGGGCTCGGGCGGTGGGCCAAGCGGCTTGGCGGGCTGTCGGGGCGGTGGAATCAGGGGTTCCGGGAGCGGATCCGCACGATGACTTCCACGCCCTCTACACTCGTCCCTTCGGGCAGCTCCGGCAGGCGGGCGATGTTGATCTGGTCGCCGGCGATGTCGGCCAGAGTGCCGGTGCTGACGTCATAGAAGTGATGGTGAGGATGGGTGTTGGAGTCGTAGAAGACCTTGGCCGGGTCGACGATGACCTCCCGGAGCAGGCCCTTCTCGGCGAACAGGCCCAGGGTGTTGTACACCGTGGCCTTGGAGACCGCGACCTCACCCCGGTTGACCTGATTGAGCACCTGCTCGGCCGACATGTGCCGGGGCTGGCCCAGCAGAACATAGGCAATCTCCACCCGCTGCTGGGTCGGCGTAATGCCGCGAGCATGCAGCACGGCCGCGATCTGGTCCCGTGGGAGGTGTTGGTAGGGATGATTCGGCTCGTTCATACAATATCAGTATAAGCCGATGTTTTTGATTAAGTCTAGAATACCCTACTGCGCCACCGGGTTTTATTGGCGGCCCAAGCGCCATGGGTGTCCGCCACACGGGCCGGACCATCTATCGGCCAGCGGCCTCCGTTTATCGTCCCCACCCTGACATTTCAGCCACACCATGCTAGTTACATGCTAATTAAAGGATTGGGACCGTCGGAGGGCGCCTACGCGCGCCGTACCCTTCGCGACCTGCAGTCGGCATTTAGGAGACGATTTGGATGAAGAAATTCATGTACCTTGTAACCGCTGCGGCCTGCAGCGCGCTCCTTGCGCAGCCTGCCTGCGCGGCGGGCCTGAAATCCCTCACCTCCAACGGCATGGACGGCGGCGTGGAATACTTCAGCTTCTCGTGCGACAACGGCGTCGAAGGCCGGCTCTGGGTGTACTCCAAGCCCCCGCGCTACTGCGTCAGCCTGATGACCGATGCCAAGCCAGTCTGCCGCAATATCTGGCAGCCCAAGGACGCGGCCACGTATCGGTGCCGAACGGCACAGCCCCCCGCGGGGGGAGCCGGGCCCGGGCCAGAGCGCTGAGAGAGCCCTCTGGCCGCCACCCGGATCGCCTCAGGCCCGGCCACCAGGCTCACGCAGCGCAGCCCAGCCGTAGGGCGCCGGATCAACGGCGGGCGTGCGCCCAAGCACCGCGTCGGACGCGAGCCTGGCTGAGGCCAGTGCAAGAACGACGCCGTTGCGAAAATGCCCTGCGTTGATGAACAGCCCCGGCAGCACCGGATGCTCTCCGATATACGGAATCCCGTTGGGTGAGCCGGGGCGCAGCCCGGCCCAGTGATGCTCAATGGGACAGTCGGCAAGCGCGGGTACCAAGCCGACCGCGGCAGCGCGCAACTCCTCGCTGGCCTCGGGGGTTAGGGACTTGTCGAATCCCGTGTGCTCCAGAGTGCTCCCGGCCAGGATACGCCCATCACGACGCGGTATGAGGTAGCGGCCGCCGGCAAGGACCATCCGTTTGAGCAGGCCGCAGGGGCCATGAAACAAGATCATCTGGCCTTTGACGGGGACAATGGACACCGCGGGCCCCGGGACTCCGGGCAAGACGGCACTCCACGCGCCCCCCGTAATCAGAACCCTCCCGGCGGCAACGGGACCGGTTGCGGTCCGCACGCCCCGCAGCCGCCCGCCTTGCAGATCCAGGCCCGTTACCTCCTCGTGCTCGCGCACCTCCACCCCCAACGCGCCGACGCTGTGCTTGAGCGCCTTCATCAGCCGTGGATTGCGCACCTGCGCCACCTGCGGCATCCAGATGGCGTTGCCCTCTACCGCGCCCAAGGCGGGCTCTTCGGCGCGAGCCGCGGCCGGCTCCAGGACTTCCAGAAATTCGCCCTGTTCCCGGGCCCAGTCGCCGGCCTGGGCGGACTCGCCGGCATCCAGCATCAGCATGCCGCTGGGCTCCCACTCCGGGTCGATTCCCGTCTCGGCGGCGATCCTCGCGGAAAAGTCCGCGTAGCGGCGCTGGCTCCACCGCGCCAGCCGCGTCACGGGCTCCGGGTAGCGCCACGGATACAGCGGCGACAGAATCCCTCCGCCAGCCCAGGACGCCTCGCGCCCCGTCTCACCGCGCTCCAGCACGACTACGCGCAGACCCGCCATGGCCAGCTCTCGGGCACTGAGCAGTCCGCTGATGCCACCGCCGATGATGATGCAATCAATCATGCGCGCACTTCACTCTGAGGCGACTCTCGCACTTATCATCGCACATGGCCGGCGGCAGATGGGAAGCCACGGCTGGGAAGCGTCCACCCGTCTGCCAGGGCAGACCGCTCATCGCTCGCTCCATGACAGCCCCGCGAGGCCGTGCTACATAGACGGTATGAAGACTTCATCCGGATTCACTCTGTTGGAGCTGATGATCGTGGTGGTCATCGCGGGCATCCTGGTGACCGTGGGGATTCCGTCCTTTCAGACCATGGTCAAGAACAACCGGATCGTGACCCAGACCAATCTGTTCATCGCCTATGTCAATCTGGCGCGAAGCGAGGCGATCAAGAGCGGGAACCCGGTGGTCCTGTGCTCCACGTCGGACCCGAACCAGTCCAGTCCGGCCTGCGACGGAACCGCAAAGAACTGGGGCACCGGCTGGCTGCTGTTCACGGACCCGACCAACGGCGGACCCGGCACTACGCCGACCTTCGACAGCAGCGCCACGGAGCGCATGCTCAAGCAGGTCGGCCCAATCCCGAGCACCGTATTTCTTCACTCCGACGGCAACGCCCCGCTATTTCTGACGTTCAATCGCGACGGCACTCTGCAATCCAGTACCGATACGCAGTTCGGCGTCTGCGACGACCGGGGGGGCGAATACGGCCGTCAGATCGAGATTTCGGCGGTAGGCCGCCCCAGCACGAAGTCGGCGGAGGATGTCGGCCATGCGATTACGTGCGACTGGCCGTAAGCAGGTCAAGCGAGAGACTATAACCGTGAACACATATAAGAACCTGCCAGCATCAACCGGCTTCACCCTGACCGAGGTACTGGTCGCGCTGCTGGTGCTGGGCATCGGCCTGCTGGGCCTGGCGGCATTGCAGGCCCGTGGGGTCAAGTTCAATCATGACGCCAACGCACGCAGCCAAGCCACGTTGCTGGCCTATCAGATTATGGACCAGATGCGGGCCGACGCGGCTTCCATGGCAAGCTACTGTACCGACAGCACCGCCTGCCCCAGCACTTACGCGACCCCCAGCTCCGACCCGGCTTCAGCCTGCAATCTCGCAAGCAGCTCGGTTCAGAACACCATCGACTGCTGGATGGCGGCCGTTCGTGAGGTGCTTCCCGCGGGGGATGGGGAAATTACAACGAACACGACCGGCGGAGACACCAAGTACGACGTCATCATGAAATGGCAGGAGCGGGGGGCGCGAAATCCCACGAGCCAGCAAGAGTGTGAGTCCATCGCCCACCGGGAGTGGGACGCCGGCAACAGCATCTGCCGGATCACCCAGACCTGGACGGTGATGTGATGGCTACGCAAGTCGTCAGCTATCGCCGCGCGAGGGGCCTGAGCCTGGTGGAGCTGATGGTAGCCATTACCATCGGCCTAATCCTGCTGGCCGGCACCATCTCCATCTTCATCAGCAACAAGAAGACCTACGAGATCACCGACAACCTCTCCCGCTTGCAGGAGAACGCCCGCTTCGCCATGAGCTTCATGGTGGACGACCTGCGCAGTGCCAGCTATTACGGCTGCTCGAACGACCCAGCCAAGGTCCACAACAATATCACGTCGGCCACCGGAGGCGTGCTGTGGGACACGAGCAACGCCCTCGAAGGCGTTGACAATTTCAGCTCTGGAGGGACCTGGTCGCCGAGCGGCCACGCAACCCCCACGAGTCCGGTCGTTCTCAGTGGAACGGACGCGGTCACCGTCCGCTACTTGGTCGGTCCCGGTAGCGGTGCGGTCAGCGCTTCATCGGACACGGCTGTCCTGTCCGCAGTGGGCGACCTCAAGGCGGGGGACGTGGCGGGAGTTGCCGACTGTGGCTCCACCGAGATCGCCCGGGTCAAGTCGATCAGCGGCACGACGGCGACGTTCTACGAGAGCTTGGGCCGCAACTTCGACAGCAGTGCCAATGCCGTGGCCGCACCGCTACGGGCCGTGCGCTACTACATCGGGCACAACACCACGGACTCGGATGTCCCCGCAGACTTGAACTCATTGTACCGGGTCACCATCCAGGTCGGTTCCGGTGGGGCGCTGTCGGAGACCTCACAGGAGCTGCTGCGAGGCATCGACAACATGCAGATCCTCTATGGGGTGGATAACAACGGCGATAACGCGCCGGATGAGTACGTCACTGCCGGCGCGACGAACAAGCTCGACACGGCCGCCCTATGGGCCACCGTGGTCAGCGTACGCGTCGGGCTGCTGCTGCGGACCATTGACGAGTACGGCACCCAGAAGGATGTCAATAGTCACAGCTACAACGTATTTACCGGACAACTCGACTGCGACGCCACAAAGGAAGGCTGTGTTACGCCGACGAGCCTGAGGGTTAGCCGGCGGGTATTCACCACCACCACCTTCGTGAGAAACCAGTGATGAAAGTCGGCTCTTGCGTATTCCCCGGCCCTTGCCGTGGGCGGCACCGTTCGCGGCAGAGCGGCGCGGTACTGATCATCTCCTTGATCCTGCTGATGGTGCTCACCCTGCTGGGGGTGTCCTCCATGACGGGAACGTCTCTGGAAGAGAAGATGGCCTCCAACACGCAGGAGATCAACCAGGCATTTCAGGTGGCTGA
>CAYWTP010000132.1:0-8853 GCA_964461215.1 uncultured Ectothiorhodospiraceae bacterium
CGCGAGCCGGTCGGGGAAAAGGCCCAGGTAGGCCGCCCCCAGCACCAGGCTAACCAGCAGGGCGGCCTGGCCCAGGGCGATTCGCGATTTTGCGCTCAGCTCTTTCATGGCTGCTTCGAAGTCTCACCGGGCCGTGTGTCTGCGGGCGGGGACGAGGTTTGTCCGTAACCGGCCGGAGACTCGGCCGGCTCGCCATCGGCACGGCGTGGCGTGTTCTCGACGATTTCCTCCAGCGAATCGCCCTCGCCTGAATCCTCTTCCGGGCGCCTTCTTGTGTAGGCGAGCACCGGCAGCGGGTCGATGAAGCGCCAGGCGGGCAGCGACGAGAGCGCGGTGCTCAGCAGCACGCCTCCGCGTATCAGCCACAGCACATAGCCGGCCGACAATCCGGTGGCCACGGCGATGGACGAGCCGAGCACGGTATGGTGCACGGAGAGCTCGTGGGCGGCGTCGTCGCGCAGGTGGTTCAGGGCATTGGTGAGCTGCGGCGATTCCATCAGTGCGTCGACGGTCTGCGCTGACAAGGTACCGCCCTCGGGGTCGAAGGCCTCCTTCCAGTAGGCCAGCGATGCGGGCTGGAGAAATGCCTTCGCCGACAGCGGGCCGAGACCGAAGGCCGTCGTGCTGTGGGTGGAGGGTGCTGCCGGATTCACCGGCACGTCCAGTGGTGGTATCGCGGCGGCATCGGCTTCCGCGGACGGCTCCTGCGGTGCCTCGTCCGCCGGCTTCGCAGGACTTGGCTCGGGCTCCGCGTCGTCGGCTTGCGCCGTGGACTCCTTCGCCGGCTGCGCGGGGTGATCGGAGGGCTCCGGCGCGGTAGGTGCACCCGCGGTATCGGCCGGGGACGTGTCGAGCAGAGCCGGATCAGGGTCGCCGACGAGGTTGATCCGGACGGTCGCCGGGCCGGCGCTCAGACTGCCGTCGGACACCGTGATGTCGTACGACGGTACGGTGCTGCTGCCGTCCTGTACGAAGCGCACCTGGCCGGCGTCCACCTGGGCCTGGGTGAAGCTGGAAACGGCCGTGCCCGGTGTCCCCACCAGCTCGAAATGGCCGCCGCCGAGTCTGCTTGCGGTGAAGACCAGGCCCGCGTTGGGGTTGTCGGCGTCGGTGGCGGACAGATCGTTGCCCGTGAGGACCACCGACCTGCCCGGCTCGACCGTCAGCACGTTGTTCACCAGCACCGGGGCGTCGTTCACCCGGGTGACGGTGACGGTGGTCGGAGCGAGCACGGGCTGGAAGCCGGACTCCTGGTCGTCCACGGCGACGCTGAGGTCTGTCGCAAAGCTGCCGGAGGAAGCCGTATTGTTGACCGGAGTGAACTGCGCATCATGCAGCGCGGCGTTAGCCTGGGCGACGGTCAGACCGGAGGCGAGGTAAACGCCGCCGCCCTGATAGCTGAAGCCGCCCCCGCTGATCGTGCCGGCGCCGGCATCGCTCAGGGTGATGCGCAGGGCTAGGTCGGACTCGCCGGCGTCTGCGTCGTTGACGCTCAAGCCCGCGAAGAGGTTTGTCGCGCTGGCGTTGTCGTCGAGACTCGTCGTGGTCAGTGATCCGGTGCCGGTGGGCGGATCATTGACATTGGTGACGGGGGCGGTGCCTGCCGAGGCCACCTGCTCGGGGGTGCCGTGATCGTCGGTGTAGCTGGCCAGGACCGTGATGGCCTTGCCCACCTCGGCCTCGGTCAGGGTGTACGTGGCCCCCGTGCCGACGTCGCTGCCGTCGGCCTTCCAGGTGTAAGTGATGGCCCCCAGGCCGTCGGCATCGGCCAGCGTATTGCTGGCGGTGAGGGTCTGGCCCTGGGCCGGAGTCGTGTTGTCGATGATGACGCTGCCGGTGGGCGCATCGTTGACGTTGGCCACCGCACCGGTCTGCGCGCTGGTTAGCGACTCCGTGGTGCCGTGACCGTCGGTGTAGCTGACGGTGACCCCCATGTGCGCGCCCACGTCGGCATCGCCCAGAGCGTAGGTGCCGGCGGTGGCCCCGGTGATGGCCACGCCGTCGCGCAGCCACTGGTAGCTGAACGTGCCGAGTCCGTCGGCATCGTCGATGCTGCCGGTCGCTGCCGTGAGCGTTTGGTTCTCAGTCACAGACCCGGTGATGGTGGGTGCGCCGGTGGGCGGGTCATTGACCGGGGTGACGGTGATGGTGGCGACGGCCTGCCCGCTCTGGGCGGCGACCGTGGTGCCGTCCTGCGAGGACTCGACGGCGAAGCTGCCGGTCGCGTCGGAGTTCAGCGAGGGTGTAAACCGCAGCCCGGCCTGGCCCTGGGCCACGGTGATGAGCTCGCCATCGGTGACCGGGGTGGTGCCGTCGGCCAGGGTCAGCGTGCCGCCGGTGATGGCGGAAATCCGGAAGTGCGTAACCTCGGCCCCGTCATGTGCGTTGCGGTCGAGCACGATGAGCCCGCTCTGCGTGTCCTCGTTGGTGGTGATGCTGGCGGCCTGGGGGGTGTCACCCACGGGGGCGAGGGTCACATGCACCGTCGCAGCGGCGCCGGACCAGGCGATGCCGTCATCGCCGTGCCAGTCGAAGCCGGTGGTGCCATACCAGTCGGCATCCGGCGAGAAGCTCAGGTTTGACAGCTCCGAGGCGGCGATGACGTCGTTGACCTGGACGTCGGCGCCGGACAGCTTCAAGCTCCCGTGGGTGGGCAAGGAGTCGATGCGGATCCCGGCCAGGGAATCGCCGTCCGCATCGGCGAAGGCGGTGCTGAAGTCCGCAGCGGTGAAGCCCAGGGCGGTGTCCTCGGTGCCGGTCTTGGCAACGTCGGACACGGTCGGTGGGGTGTTGGCCGGGGCGACGGTCAGGGTGAATGCGTCCGGCTCCTCCGGGTTCGAATCAAGGCCCACGTCATTCCCCACTACGACGTGGCCGACAAAGAAATCCTTGGCAAGCACATCGCCGCTCGCTCCGCCGAGGGAGGTCTTGGCCACTTCCAGGGCGAAGATGTCAAACTTGGTCATCACCAGGAGGTTCTGACCGACAAGTTCGGTGTTGTCGATGGAGACCAGGATGGTGCCTGCCGACAGGTTGACGCCACCGATAGTGACCGCCTCCTCCACGAAGTCCAGCCCGTCAATCTTGTGGCCGATGTTCACGCCGAGATCGTCGCCCTCCAGCAGCTTCTGCACGCCGCTTGCCGCCGTCGTGGTCGTCAGCGGATTGGCGTCCTCCACGTCCTGAGTGTGAAAGAGCCATACATCGTTGTCCTCGGCCCCGCCCGTTCGGCTGAAGAGGAAGTCACCGGCATGCAGCACCGTGCCGTCGGCGTCCGGCAGGGTGGTGTCCTTCTCGATGAGCGTCAGGCCCTGGATATCGGCGCCCAGGGGGTCCTGAAGCAGCATGAAGAAGTTGCCCGCGCTGTAGTCTCCTGGGCTTTCGGGACGGAAGACGAAGACGTCCTCCTTCTTGACGTCCAGATCCGGAAAATCGCCGGGATCCGAGCTGTGCAGGGTCTTGTCGCCGTCGATGCTCAACAGCAGATCGCCCGGCTGCAAGGAGGCGGTGTGGGTGCTGCCCAGCGTGATGGCACGAGTGACATAGTGCATGCCGTCGATCTTGACGTTGGCCAGCGCGGCGTCCACGCCGGCCGGGTGGAAGGCGACGGAGAAGGTGCCGTCCGTAGTGCCCAGGCCCATCGCCAGATTAGGCTCCCCAATTTGTAGAATATCGCCCGTGTCCCAGCCGGTGGCGTCCAGGCCGGGCACGCCGTTTCCGCTGGTCACTTGCCCGGCCGTGGACAGCCACAGGGGGTGGCTGGTGTCCAGCAGCCCCTGCCAATGGGAGAGCGCGGATGCGCTAAAAGCAGGCAGGGTCTCGATAGGGCCATGCTGGTACTCCAGCTCCCAGTTCCCGCCGAGCTGCGCCTGCCCGGTCGGGTCGACGCTGGCCGCCACGTCGGCCCCGGTGAGGTGCGCGAGGTCGTCCACCAGTGCCCTGCCATCGGCGCTGCCGGCCAGGTCGCAGCCGTAAAGCAGCAGGTCGGCGCCGGCGGCGAGGTGATCGTGCCAGCCGGCCACCGCCTTTGCATAATCTGCGAGGTCGCGCTCCGTAAGCCAGGTGTCGCCGAGCAGGACGCCGCCCTGTGAGCCGTGGGAGACGATGTGCAGGGCGTCGATCTGGGTGTAGCCCGCCAGCGCCTGGCTGATCTGGTCCACGCCGTCGCGGGCCGTGTCGAGGAGGAAGACGTCGATTGTCCGGTCACCGGAGGTGTGGTCCAGCCCGTCGAGCAGCGCCTGATAGTCCGGCGTTCGAGGGTCCACGAACAGCACCTCGTGGTGCACCGGGCCAGCACCGGACTCGGCCGCCGGCAGCACCATCACCGGCGCGAGCGGGGCTTGTGCAGGTACGTCGTTCGCGGCTGGCGAGCCGTCGTGCGCTTCGACCTGGTGGTCGGGATCCGGCGCCCCCAGCCCGGAGACCGCGCCCAGGTCTAGCGGCGCGGGAACGGCCGCCGGCGGGTCGCCGGGGTCCGCCAGGTCGTGCGCCGAGGCATCGGCGGGCACCGGGGTGCCAGGGTCGGCCGCGGCCGTCAGAGCGTCCTGTGCGCTGTGGTCCGGCGCGTGGGCCGCGAGGCCGTCTGCGAAAAGAACGCCCAAAGCGTCGGCAGACAGCAGCAGGCGCGGCTCAAAAGCCTCGAAAACTGGTGGCGTGTGGAAGTTCGGTAAAGGGGCGGGCGAGGTTGGGCGCTTTCGGAAGAACACGGTATGGTACCTGATTCTATCGACCCGGCATCGGTGGCGCTTACTCGCGACTGGCGATCACGTTCGGACAGGTGGCGGCCGAGATCGTGAGGGCCGAACCCACGCGGTTGACGATCGCGCGCAAGGCGTCGGGGCTGAAATCCGGCGGGGGCACGATGTCCAGCCAGGTCGAGCCGCGCCTCGCTGCTTCGGCGACCACCTCGGTGGTGAACCCCAGCGCCGCCAGCTGCTGGCGGCGGTTCTCGGCCCACCGCCTACGGTTGTAAACGCCAAGGGAGAGGCGGTTCTCGAATGTGCCGCGGCGTATCAGGGCGAAGTCCCGTACGCCTTTGTCCCGTAGCCGGGCCACGATGCGGCGGCGTTGCGCCTCGCTGTCCTGGTGCGGCGTGAGCACGACGAAGGCCGCGGGCGTATCGGGGACCTGGTCCCGGCGATGCACGCGCAAGCCCCGGGCTTCGAGCAAGGGAACGACCCGGCCCATCTGCGCGGCGTCTTGCAGCGGGCCTACGCTGTAGCACGCCGCCGCGGTCGGGTGTGCGGGACCGCCGGTGCCTGCCGGACGAATCGGCTCCGAAGCGCCGCGCAGCGCCTGATCGGTCGCGCCGTGCTGCTCGCCGGCACCCGGACGGGCTTGGGCCCCCCTGGGCGCCGGCGGGGGGAAAGGTTGGCTGGGTGCGGGGCTCTGGGATGGTGCCAGCTGGACCTTCGGCGTGACGCCGGGCTGGACGCGCACGCTGCACTTCATGCCGGCCGGCAGGCGATTGCCCGGATTGGGCATCTCCAGGCGCATTCCGAAGGTGCCGCTGGCCGCGTCGCCCATGGGGTCCACCGCCTTGACGATGGCCTGGTGCGGGCCGGTGGAGAGGCTCTCCGGCAGCACGACCGCGGCCATGCCAACCTTCACCTGGTCGAAGAGCTGCATCGGTGCGATGGCTTCCACGTAGAGCGGATCCAGACGCACCAGGCGCAGAATAGGCTGGTTCTCGACATATTCACCCGGCGATTTGTAGCGTTGTACGACCACGCCGTTGATGGGCGAGAGCACTGTCTTTTGCCTGAGCACGGCCTCGGCCCGCCGCAGCTCCAGCTGCCGCACGTGATACAGGTCCTTGGCCTGCTTTAGCTTCCAGGTCGACAGTGCGGCATCGCGCTCGGCCCGATCCTTGTCCTGTACCGACAGCGCCTGGTGGGAGTAGAGGGCTTGCAGCCGGTCGCGCTTGCGATCATCGAAGTTCAGGTTGACCTGCTCGAGGTGGATGTCCGTCTCCATCCGGGCCCTGGCCTCGGCCAGGTCCACGGAGGTTTGCTCGACCCCGTCGTCGAGACGCGCCAGCGCCTGGCCCTGCTTGACGGTGTCGCCGCGATCGACGTCGACGGCCGCGATCACCCCCGGCACGGCGCTGCTCACGTCGACGGCCGCATAAGGGGTGATGACGCAGTCCATGGCGGGAAGCTCCTGTGCCGCCGCCGGCCAGCTCCAGACCAGCAGACAGCCGAGCCAGGCGGGTGCCGCCAGCGGCAGGCAGATTCGGAAAGGAGCCCGTGGGCAAGCTGGTTTCATCGATAGCGCTCTTCTACTTAACATATGACCCTCGTGTTGCCGGTATCGGCTTAGGGTCGGCCGTCTTTAGCGGCTCACGCCCTCGGCGGGGTGTCGCCCGGGGCAGCTCGGGCTCAGATCTGCAGCCGGGTCAGCAGCAGCTGCCGTAGTCGTGTCTCCCACGCGCGGGCCAGGGTCGTGGTGCCGTGCTCGAAGCGCACGTAGACGCGGCTGCCGAAGTAGCTGCCGGGCGGCAATGACGGCAGTGACAGGTCGAGCTGGAAGACCCGGCCGATGGATTTGACGCCTGCCGTGTCCCGGGCATCCACAGCGATGGTTCCCCCGCCCTGCGTGCCGAGCGAGCGGCTGGGCAGGTGGTCGGTTGCGGAGGGTACCTCCCCGAGCATTCGTGCATGCAAAATTCGGCCGGGCCGGCCGGCCAGTCTGAATTCGATGTCCTCGGTGTGTCGGCGCACCCGATCCGCTGCGGCCTGGGGCACCACCACCCGCGCGGTCGCCGCGGATGCGTCCAGCACGTAGCCGATGAGCTCTCCCTTGTGCACGAACCTGCCGGGAAGATCTTCTGCCTTCGGTACCATGAAGATCCCACTCAACGGGCTGCGCACGGTGAGCCCGTCCAGCTTTGCCCGTACCTCGGCAAGCTCCGCCTCGATGTCGCCGATCTCGTCGCCCAGGATCTGTGCCTGCAGCCGGTCGCTCAGGACCCGGGTCGTCTGGCGTCCTTGCAGCTCCGCCAGCCGCGACTCCAGCACCGCCCGCCGGGTCCGCAGCACCGGATCGTCCAGCGCCAGCAGTGGTGCTCCGGCCTGCACGGGCTGCCCCGCGGGATGCAGGAGGCGCAACACGAAGCCTTCCGCGCCGGCCCGTACCAGAGACTGCTCGGGTACCCGGACGATGCCCTGGGCGCTGGTCCACGAAGGTACCGGGAGCCAGCCGACGCCGACCACGGCGATGAGCGCCGCGACACCGAGCACGGCGGCCGTGCGCCGCCGCCTGCCGTGGAACGCGGGATCCACGCGGATCCCATGCAAGTATCTTGCTACCGGGAACAGCACCTGGCCGGCGAGGACCCAGACGGCCAGCAGCAGGCCGAGGGTGAAGAGCTTTGTGGCTACGTACAGGGCGATGGCGAGGGTGAGGAACACCCGATAAGCTGCCGCAGCCACTCCGTAGCCCACGAACCAGGCGCTCTCGCCAGCCGCGGTCACCGGCGAGAGGGTCTCGTGCAGGCCGAGCAGATACCGGCGTACCAGATATCCTAGATAGCGTGAGGCACGGGATGCCAGATTGGGGATCTCGATGGCGTCGGCGAGGACGTAATAGCCGTCATACCGAAGCAGTGGATTGCCGTTGAACAGCAGCGTGGAGATCCCGCCGATGGTGGCCACGTTGAAGGCGATATCCCGCAGCAGGCCGGGGTCGAGCTGGACCCAGGCGATCACCGCCAGTGCGGCCAGAAACGTCTCCACCAGGATGCCGGCGGCGGCGACGGCCATGCGCTGGTACTTGTCGCTGAATGCATTGGCCGATGAGGCATCCACGTACGGCACGGGTATCAGGACCCGCAGCATGATGCCTACCTCGTGCACCTCTCCGCCCCAGGCTCGTGTAGTGAAGGCGTGACCACACTCGTGCAGCAGCTTGATCACCGGATAGATGAGCCACAGCAGTAGCAGGTTGCGCGGATCCAGTGCCCGTGTCTGCCAATGCTCGGCCAAGGCGCTCCAGTGCGACGCGACCAGTGCAATGGCCGTCGCCACCGCGACCGTCCACACCAGCAGCGCCTTGACACTGATGAGCGGCCGTACCAGTGGCAGCGCGCGTACCAGAAGCCGGTCGGGGTCGAGCAGTGCGAAGCGCAGGCTCAAGGGACGCGCGAGGCGCCGATACCACAGCCCTTGGCGTTCCCGCGATTTGCGCGCGAGCAGCTCGGCCACATTCGGGGGTGCGTCGAGCTGTAACGCATCGGCGGCGCGCAGATGCGAGAGCAGGGCGAGGACGTCGGCCTGGGTCAGGGACTCGCAGCCGTCGTCCGCACACACATCTCGCCAGATCTCGTCCAGCGATCGCGCACCGTCCATGCGCTCGACGATCCGATACAGGTCGGGACTGAAGCGATACACGCGGGCCGAGGTGCAGCTCTCCAGCACATACCATGGGCGGCCCCGGTACTGATGGCGGCTGATGCGCACGTGCGAGCGCAGGCGCGGCTTCAGGCCGGACAGGCGTTGCCACGTGGAGCTGGCCGCATCGACCGTCATGGGCTGGCAGCCTGGGTCGGCCAGGTGCCGATCCGAGCAGACAGGAGGGCTACGGAAGCCACGCCCAAAGTCGCGTTTGCACCCATCCGATCAGCCGCCGCGTCCAGATCCACGCGAGCTTGCGCCGGCCGAGTGTGATTTTGCCGATCCCCTGCATGCCCGGCCTGAGCTGACCCGTTGACCCCCGAAGCAGGCCTTCCACCCTGAATGCCGGGTGATTTGCGTTCTCTTCGGCCACCTTGGCCACGTTCTCTACCACAAAGGCAAAGCGTTTGCCGGGCATGGCCGTGAGCGCAAGCCGGCCGGGCTGATCCACGGCCACATC
>CAYWTP010000133.1:0-8836 GCA_964461215.1 uncultured Ectothiorhodospiraceae bacterium
TGCAGCTCCCGCAGCTCCTCCGGCGTGGCGGCGCTGGCGATGCGCTTGTACATGATAAGCCGGGTGTGCACGTCGGGCAGGTAGTCCTCGGGAATGAGTGCCGGGGCGTGCAGATCGATCTCGGTGCCGTGATCCAGGGGCCGGTCGAGCTGGGGCTGCCTGCCGGCCCGCAGAGCCCGGACCGCGCGTTCCAGCAGCTCGGTGTACAAGCCGTAGCCGATCTCGTGCATCTGCCCGCTCTGCTCGTGGCCCAGCAGCTCGCCGGCACCCCGGATCTCCAGGTCGTGGGTGGCCAGGGTGAAGCCGATGCCCAGATCTTCCAGAGACTCGATGGCCTCCAGGCGTTTGACGGCGTCGGCGGTCATCGCCTTGGGATGGGGAACGATCAAGTACGCGTAGGCCCGGTGGTGGGAGCGCCCGACGCGCCCGCGTAGCTGATGAAGCTGGGCCAGGCCGAAGCGGTCGGCGCGGTTGATGACGATGGTGTTGGCCGTGGGCACGTCGATGCCGGTCTCGATGATGGTGGTGCACACCAGGATGTTGAACCGGCGGTGATAGAAGTCCAACATCACCTGTTCCAGCTCCCGCTCGCGCATCTGCCCGTGGGCAAAGTGGACGCTGGCCTCGGGCAGCAGCTCCTGGACCTCGCGGCTGATCTTCTGGATGGTCTCGACCTCGTTGTGGACGAAGAACACCTGGCCGCCGCGTTTGACCTCGCGCAGGCAGGCCTCGCGCAGCAGCTGCTTGTCCCACTGGCGCACGAAGGTCTTGACCGACAGGCGCCGGGCCGGGGGAGTGGCGATCAAGGACAGATCGCGCATCCCGGAAAGGGCCATGTTCAGAGTCCGGGGGATGGGGGTGGCGGTAAGGGTGAGCACGTCCACCTCCGCGCGCAGGGCCTTGAAGCGCTCCTTGTGGCGGACCCCGAAGCGGTGTTCCTCGTCGATCACCACCAGGCCCAGGCGCTTGAAGCGGATGCCGGGCTGGAGCAGCTTGTGGGTACCGATGACGATATCCACTTTGCCGCCGGCCAGATCGTCCACCACCGTATCCTGCTGTTTCTTGGCGCCGAAGCGCGATAGCTGCTCGACCCGTACCGGCCAGTCGGCCAGCCGGTCCTTGAAGTTCTGGTAGTGTTGCTGGGCGAGCAGGGTGGTGGGTACCAGCACGGCGACCTGCCAGCCGTCTTGCACCGCGACGAAGGCGGCGCGCATGGCCACTTCGGTCTTGCCGAAGCCCACGTCGCCGCACACCAGCCTGTCCATGGGTTGGCCCGAGCTCATGTCGGTGATGACTCGGTCGATGGCGGCCTGCTGATCCTCGGTCTCTTCGAAGGGGAACGCCTGGGCGAAGGCCTGGTATTGCCCGGGATCGACGTGGAAGGCATGGCCTTGACGGGCGGCCCGGCGGGCGTGGATGTCCAGCAGCTCAGCCGCCACGTCATAGACCCTCTCGGCGGCCTTCTTCCTGGCCTTTTGCCATTGCCCGCTGCCCAGCTTGTGCAGCGGCGCGTGCTCCGGGTCGGCGCCGGTATAGCGGCCGATGAGCTGCAAGGACGAGACCGGGACGTAGAGCTTGTCCCCGCCGGCGTATTCCAGGGTCAGGAACTCGGTGGTGGTCTCGCCCACCGCCAGCGTTTGCAGCCCGCAGTAGCGGCCCACGCCGTGGTCTTCGTGCACGACCGGAGCGCCCGCCGTCAGCTCCGTCAGATCGCGGATGATGCCCTCGGCGTCCCGGGTCGGGCCCTTGCGCCGGCGCCGCTGCATGGCCCGTTCGCCGAAGAGCTGGCTCTCGGTGAGCACGGCTACGGGCGGATCTTCCAAAATGGCGCCTGATTCCAGCACGGCGACGGTGATGCCGAGGACCTGTTCCCCCGCGAGGAACTCGCGCCAGCCGGAGAGCTGAACCGGGTTCAGATCATGGCCGCGGAAGGTCTCCAGCAGCGTCTCACGCCGGCCGGCGGTCTCCGCCACCAGCAGGACTCTGCCCTGAAAGCTCGCCAGGAATTGCCGCAGCATACCCAGCGGATCGGCGGCCCGGGAGTCGATGGGCACGCTGGTGGGTGCCCGCGTGGCGTAGCTGTGGACCCCGGCCGCCGTCTCGTCCTCGAAGCGGCCGATGCTTACCCGGGGAAAGGCCTTCATGGCGGCGAAGACCTCGTTGGGCTGCAGGAAGATAGCCTCCGGGGGAAGCAGCGGGCGTTCCCGGTCATGGCGGCCCTGCTCGTAGCGCTCGGCCACTTCTGAGTGGAAGCCTTCCGCGGCGTCGGCCACGCCTTCCATGGTGATGATCGCACAGCTACCGGGGAGGTAATCGAACAGGCTCTGCGTGCGTTCGAAGAACAGCGGCAGATAGTATTCCACTCCGGAGGGAGACAGCCCCTGCGACACGTCCCGGTACATTGGACAAGTGGACGGATCCCCTTCGAAGCGCACGCGCCAGCTCTGGCGGAAGCGGGTGATGGCCTCTTCGGTGAGGGGAAACTCGCGGGCGGGCAACAGTTTGATTGCGGTGACCCGGTCGATGGAGCGCTGGGTCTCCGGGTCAAAGGTGCGAATGCTCTCTACTTCCTCGTCGAAGAGATCGACACGGTAGGGCAGGGCGCTGCCCATGGGGTACAGATCGAAGATGGAGCCCCGGACGGCGAACTCCCCGTGCTCCATCACCTGGCCCACACAGCGGTAGCCGGCGGCCTCCAGGCGTCTGCGCATGGCATCGACGTCGAAGCGGTCGCCGGTGCTGAGCACCAGGCTGTGGGCGTGCAGGAACTCCGCCGGCGGCAGGTGCGCCATCAAGGTGTTGACGGGGACGACCAGGATCCCGCGCGACAGTCCCGGCAATTGGTAGAGGGTGGCCAGGCGTTCCGAGACGATGTCCTGGTGCGGCGAGAACAGGTCGTAGGGCAGGGTTTCCCAGTCGGGAAAATGCAGCAGCGGCAGGTCCGGCGTGTGGCCCAGGTAGAACCGGACCTCTTCCTCCAGACGGTTGGCAGCCGGCGTATCGGGCGTGATCACCACCACCGGACCGGCGTGGGCATCGGCCGCCTGCGCAATGACCAGCCCCCCGGCGCTGCCATAGAGCCGTCCCCAGCGGCGCCGGTCTCCGGCGGCGGTAGGCAGGATCGGTCTTAGCGGTGTTATGTAGGAGACGGCAGAGGACACGGTGCAGAGAAACGGGACGCAGGCCAGGACGCGCTATTGTACCGTCCGGGCGGTGTGCGAAAAAGCACATCGCCGGCGCGGCGCATCCGTGATCCCGCGGGTGGCACAGGGCGCCGTCCGGTAGCGGCGAGCTTGCTCGCGAAAGCCGTACCGCCGGCCCGTAACCGCTCGCCCTTAGAGGGCCGCTACGGGTGCCTGCTGAGGTGGGCGATCAAGCGGGCAGGCTCTTGTGGGTGCCGTCGCAGAATGGACGGTTGCCGCTCTTCTTGCACCCGCACAGCCAGACCTTGGTCTTCTCGGTGAGCGTGAAGCTTAACGGGGTGAACTCGGTGCCCTTGTGCGAGCCGTCGCAGAAGGGCTGGTTGCCCGACCGGCCGCAGGCGCACCACCAATACTCACCTGCCTCCAGCTCCATCGGGTAGGGCGCGCGCTGGGCACATACGGGCTCGGCCATGGGGATCTCCGTCGGTCAGTGACTCAAGAGGGCCACAGCGTAGCGCAAGCAATGCGCGGTCCAAACCCGGCAAAACTAGGGGATTGGCCGTCGGCCGTCGGCCGTGAGGAGAGGGGAGAATTGACCGCAAAGGCACAAAGGACACAAAGAAGAACCCTGAGCCAAGTAGTCCTTTGCATCGTTGTGGTCGATCTGAAGGATGAGGTGTGCTGCATGGCCGGTCCCCGAGGTGCTCACTCGTTCACCTCTCAGCCCCTCACACCTTACCGCCTACCGAATTTCTTCAACCGACAGCTTCTTGTCCATGATGTGCGGCGCGATGAGAGCGAATCCCTTCTGCTGCCAGTAGGCCAGCTCGGCGATGGCCGAGGGCACCACGTCCACGAACGCATAGAAGTCTTCCGGCTTGTAGCCATAGTCCTGTGCTGCCAGGGAGCAGACCTTGAATTTGACGCCCAGAGAAGCGTAGTAGCGCATGCGTTCCACGCTATCCTTGTAGCGCGCGTAGTTCTTGCGGG
Organism: uncultured Ectothiorhodospiraceae bacterium; assembly: GCA_964461215.1. Lineage (GTDB taxonomy): Bacteria > Pseudomonadota > Gammaproteobacteria > JAABTG01 > JAABTG01 > CAYWTP01. The sequence continues at coordinate 4,134 of CAYWTP010000133.1, forward strand.
CAACGGTCACGATCTCGGTGCCGTGGATGACGACCACGATGTCCATGAACTCCGGCGCCATATCGTACGGTGATTCGGTCAGGGGATTCATCAGGGACCGTATCCAGTACAGGGCAGCCCCAATCTTCTGCGGATGGTCAAAGTAGAAGTCGAACACGACCCGCGGCTCTTTATAAGGTGTTTCCACATATCTGGCACCACCGGACCCTTCCGCGAGGGCCGTCAATGGAAGCAGAAGCAACGAGGCTGCAATCAGATACCGCATGGGGCGACCCTCAGGCAAATTGTTTCCGTCGCCCGTTCCCTGGACCACTCGGACCAAGTATAGTTTGGGCACATCCAAAGCATTCTGCATCCCCGGCTCGTTACGGTCCTTTTATATGATACGCTGGCTTGACACACTGCCCTGGGCGGCGCTGGTGGTAGGCGCGCTGCTGCTGGGCCTCGCACCTTTCCACCCGGAGCCCCACCTGTGGGAGAAGCTCAAGCTGCTGGCCGCGGGTGAGCTTGTCCGCCCCATGGACATCTTTGATCTCGTTCTCCATGCCGCGTTCCCGGTTCTGCTGGCCCTTAAGCTGCTGCGCGCGGTATTTCGCAGGGAGGTCAGGAGTGAGGAGCCAGGCAGTCGCGAGTAGGGTGCGGAGATAGGTCCGTTCGCCCTGGCGGTTCCAGCCAAGAGGTTTCACCACTGAGAGCACGGAAGAGATGATGGAGCGGCTGCTTGCGCCGGCGGTGAGACCTCACGACAGCCCCAGGTGACGACCGAGCACCTTGGTGACGAAGCGCTCGCCGAAGGTTTCTCGGGCAACCAAATCATGAATACGCTGGCGAGTTTGCTCAGTACATCCTGCGTTCTCCGCCGCCTTCATGGTGTGCGAGTAGGCGTTCAGGACATCGAGGCTCGTGATCTCATAACCGTATCCTTCCACGAGCCAGCGCAGCGCGGCCATTCCCGCCTCGATCGCGAAGTCCGGTTTCTCCTCCTCGAAGTCGCGAGCGGCCCGCGTCAGCGTCTGTGGTGAGCACGGGGTGCGGTTGGCGAGTGCGATGGCCTCAGCGAATAGCTTCGCATCCTTGGCCGCGGCAAACCACTTGCCTTCCTCTCCGGGTGTCTCGGCCACCAGGTCATCGAGGATCTCGGCTGGTTTCTTGTGCGGGTATTTCTTCGCGACGGCGCGAAACCAGGCCGTGTAGGTGCCAGCCTGGTTCGCGAGCAAGCCATAGCGCTTGTAGGCCTCGTCCGCGAGTCCAGCGGATAGAAGAATCTCCTCGCAGGCCTGAGCAATGGCCGTGGGGCTGTCGTTCAGCCCGCGACCCTCTTCGGCATAGCGTATGGCCTGGGCTCTCTTGCCGAGCGCTGCCAGCGACTTCACACCGTATTGGCGGTAGTGCCAATCCTTGTACGGGGCCAGCTCGAGCAGATCGAGGAGCTCGTCGTAGCGTTCGGCGGCATACAGCGCGCTCAGGCAGTTGGTCGTGCCCTTAAAGTAGCCATGGAAATTGGGGTCGGGCCGCCATGCCGTTTTGCAGGTACCCATGAGCCGGTCGGCCCAGCGCGAGGCGGTCTCCTGCGACACGCAGAACTCGCCCCAGTAGTCACCGAGACGCTCGATGTACGGGATCTTGTCGTCCTGGTAAGCCTCCCAGAGCCGCTCCAGCCACGCGTCGCGCGTCTCCTCGCCGGCGGGTGCCGCCGCGATGATGCCCGCCAGTGCGGCGATGGCGTTGTTGACCGCGGTGCCGATGGCCCCCGACGAGCTGTCCACACGTCCAAGCGCGGGGGACACCTGCTCCAGGAACAACACGGCACCCTCGGCCGCCAGCATCTTGTCCTTGCGAGCGATCTTCTTGATCTCGGAGACGGCTTCCCTGACGCGCCCGATGGCCGGCTGGGACCTCCAGCCGAAGGCGTGGCGTCGGAAGCGGGCGCGAAACTCCCACTTGTGAGCGCTAGGTTTCGCCATCGTTGTGCTTCGGTCCCGCCAGTAAAGACGCTCGATCAGCCCCGTTGCCCGCGCGCTCCGACTTGCATCGATGGGGACCGAAGGAGTCTGACCCTATCGATCCTCGTCGTTCAACGCCACTCCAGCACCGCACCAACGCCTCTAGCGGTCTACCAGTTGCCAAGTCGGGTCGGGATTGTAGGCGGTCGTGTCCGCGGCAATCTTGGCGGTGTCGGGGCCCAGGTTCTTCTGGTAGACGCGGCCCTGCTGATTGACGATAAAGGTCATCACTCCCGAGTTGCCCCACTTGGAGGGATAAGCGACCAGCGCGTAGCCGGCGACCATGTTGCCGTTGATGAGGTAGCTGAAGCTTCCGCCGGGAGCGCTGGGGCCCTGTGCGGTAAGGATCTTGAAGATGTAGCCGTGGAACGGGCGCGGCTTGTGCGGCTGGCTCTGGCCGGATCGCGCACTGCGGTTGTGCGGCCCGTAGCCTTCCTCGCGTGCTTCGGCGACCAGCTTGCCCAGTGGGCTGGGCTTCTCACCCTCGGTGGTTTCCCAATAGAGGCCGTCGTGGTGGCCAGGCGTGCTGAAGAATTTCTGCGCGTAGACGGCCAATCCCTGCGCGTCGCCGCCGGCCTCGGTGTAATACTCCCACTGCGCCACGGCATAGGCGCGGCAGGTGGCGATGGCCGACAGCTCATCCTGGCCGATGCGGCGATCCAGGATTTCCTCCAGGCCGGCTCTGGTGTCGAACAGCCAGCGGTCGGCGCGGCTGACGATCGGGATGGGGAACGGCCAATGGTCTTCGCCAACCAGGATGACGTAGCCATCGCCGCTTTTCTGCAGTTGGGCCGATGCCTGGAGATTCCCCGAGAAGTGCTTCAGCTCGTTTCGGTCCTGAACGCGGTCGCCGGAGAGCAATTGTTTGCCGTCCGGCCCGAAAAGCTTCGAGACCGCTCGCGGATCTCCCGTCTTCGCTGCGTCGACCAGGGCCTGCACCGCATCTTGCGGGGTGTCAAAAGTGGGCTGGACGGGCGTCGCGGTTTGAGCGGCGGCGGACGAAGCGGCCGCGGGGGCAGCCGGGGCGGCAAGCAGAACGGACGGTGCCGCGGTGAGGGAGACAAGCAGATACGATGCCGAGAGCAGCAACGCCCGGCGGCTGAAAATTCGGCTGCGAGTGTTGGAGGGGATCATGGCTACCTCTCTCCCGAATGCCGCGGGCGTTCCTGGCCTTTCGGCTCCGGCTTGCCGGGGGGCTTATGTTTCATTTGCTCGCGGCTCTGCTGTCCGCGCTGGCTGGCGGCGCGGGAATCAAACGAGCCCTCGCCTCTGCCGAAGGCGCTTGGCGGCCCGGATGCCGGCGGTCGTGCGGCAGGTGCAGCCGAAGGAGGTCGGGTGGCCGGCGGCCGTTGCGCGGGCGCGCGCCTAAGCTGCCGAGGTGGTGCAGTGGTACGCGGCTCCTCGCGCGGGCGCACAGGGATCGGCGCGGACCGCGGTTGCTGCGACATTGGGCGAGTCGAGGGGGCGCGCGTGGGCTGCTGGCGGCCGCGGAACTCATCCAGCCGCTGATTGGGAGGAATGTTCCGGTCGATGATCTTGTTGGAGACGCGCCCCTCGCGCGCACGGGCGGGCACTTGTGGGCCGCGGGCGCGGTTGTTGAAATCGACCGTACGATGAACGGCGCGATAGCGCGACAGCTCTAGGTAGCTCACCGGACGGTGAACGACGCGGCGGTTGATGACGATCGTCGAGAGGCGGGGATTCACGTACTTCGCATTCATGCGGATATGCGAACGGGAGCGCGCGATCCAGCCGCCTCCCCGCCAGCCGGTATAGTAGATCCGGCGGTGGCCCCAGTCGCAATCGAGGTTGAGCCACACGCCGATCACCAAGGCCGGCCCGAAGGACAACGCGGTGAAGATTCCGCCGGAATGGGCCGGGCGCAGGAATACGATCGATGGATCGTAGGCGGGGACGTAAAGGTACGTCGGGCTGGCGGGCCAAATCGAGATATGGCCGCCCTCGACGACCACCTGCTGCTGCGGCGTGGTGACCAGGTTGCCCTGGGCCTGGGCCATCTCCCGCAGCCGTTGAATCGACGCCATCAGGTCCGTCGATTGATAGACGTAGGCCACGCCGAGGGCGGTGGTCCAGTCGAGATTGTCGTCCATCATATTGAGGACGGTGGGGTAGTGTGCCACGGCGCGGACACTGATGTCCCAAGGCTGATCGTCGACGCCGTTCTGGCCGTAGCTGCGAAGCCAGCGTGCGGCCTCGTCGATCTCATCGGGGAAGGTGGCCGCGACGAGCACTTGGGCGAGCAGCGGATCGGGGTAAAGAGCGATGGGAGCGAGGAGATTATCAAGCTGCTCGGTGGTGTACGGCTCGTAGCTGTATTCGTCCTGCGCCGAAGGAAAAATGGAAGAACCCACGGCGGACCACGAGCAGCTGGCGAGCGGCGCGAAGCCAAGGCTGAATGCCAGCACGACGGCGACGGCCTTCTGCATGAAACACCTCCCCGCCAAAGGCAGCTTGGAATGAGATTATCTCCGTACGCACGTTACTCGATACGCGGACAGGGACGCGAGTCCTAATTCTACCAGAAAAGTAAAGGACAGGATCGGTTTCATCACCGACCTGGACCGGCCTACAGCGCCATGGGGTCAGAGCTTGACTTTACATGCGCCACGCAGCATGCGCTACGTGGTCAGAGCTTGACGTTATACCTTTCCAGGAGGCTTGCGAGAGCGACATCCCGCT
>CAYWTP010000134.1:0-8826 GCA_964461215.1 uncultured Ectothiorhodospiraceae bacterium
CCATGATGGGGATCTGCAAGGCCCGCTACGAGGCCTTCGGCACCGCCGGCAACGCTTCCAAGATCAAGTCCATGTCGCTGGAAGCCATGGTCAAGCGCTACGACAGCGGCGAGCTGGACCCCCGGGTCAATTGAGAAGAGCCCCTTCGGGTTTGGAAAGAAGGCGCCTTCGGGCGCCTTTCTTCTTGGTGAGGAGTGATGAGTGAGGAGCCTGGCCTGTCGGTACTGTGTGTCAACTGGCGCCCCACACCGTAGGAGCGGCCGCAAGGCCGCGAACACACCTCCAGCCGTATAACAACCGTTCGCGGGCTGACGCCCGCTCCTACAACACGCGCACCCGCCAATGTCGCCAGCCCGGCCGGTTTGTGGTTATATAGGTCCTGCCATCATGCACTACGAAATGTCGATAGAAACCTATCCCTGCCCCTGCTGCGGATACCTGGTGTTCCGGCAGCCGCCGGGTAGCCACCAGGTGTGTCCCATCTGCTTGTGGGAGGATAACCTGGTGCAGCTACGGTTCCCCATGATGCCCGGAGGCGCCAACACGGTCTCCTTGCAGGTAGCACAGCAGAACTACGTGGACTGCGGCGCGGCGGAGCAGCGCAACGCGGGTGCCGGCCGCGAGCCCGTGGACGGCGAGCTTCGGGAGAACAGCTGGCGGCCACTGGATATGGTCCGCGACAACGTCGAGCAGCCGCAGCGGGGCATCAAGTACGCCGAGTCGTATCCCGATCCGGATACGACGGTCCTCTACTATTGGCGCAACACCTACTGGCGCCGGGTCGCAGGCTGAAGACGACCGCGGGGTTCCAGCGCTACCCAACTGATCCGCATACGACATGAGCGAGAAGAGGAGCTACGTGGGCGTCCCGAAGGACGAGAACGGCGGCCTGACCCCGGTGGGCCGGATCGTCATGGATGCCTGGGTATTTGGCCTTATCCCCGAAACGGAGACCGGGGAGGGCTGGAGCTTGACCCGCCTGGACGCACTCTACGACCAGGTGACCAGGGCCTGGGAGCCTCACGGGCACCTGGCATCGCGCCTGCCGGCCGAGCTGCGCGAGCGCCACGCCCGGATCTACGACGACGCCGTGCGTCGCGCCCGATCCCAGGGCTGGGATCCCGAGCTGCACGAGGAGGATGACTGAAGCGGACCGTTGCCGCTGGCGCGCCAGCGGGTCGCCATATCGAAGACGCGAAGGGATGAGCCCAAGAGCGTCCTTCTTGCCCAGGACGGCAATGAACGCTGCGGCGCGGCAAGCGTCTGAAGCCATCCGCTGCGCCGGTTAGCGAATATCGGGACTGTGAGCGACCACCACACCGTCATCACCTTCTTCCGCCCCTGCGAGGTCGAGCGCCGGACCTGGACCTTGTCGGCCGAGCTCTACAACCGCTGCCGGCTGCTGCTCTCACGCAGCCGCACCGGCTGCGTGTTCGTACCCATACGCTCCATGCAGTTCCAGGGCGTGATCGACAAAGAGGAGATCATTTTCGTGGACAGCCAGGGCGGCTACCTGGTCCAGGACGGCACCGGCGGGCGTCCGATCCTGGTCGCCTGGCAGCCCGCCCATCCGCACCAGCGGGAATCCCTCAGCGGTCCCGTGCCCTGCGACGTCGTGTACTACGGCCACGACCTGTACGACCTTCAGCGTCAGCTTGTGGGCGAATTCAGCAAGGCGCTGCTGCAGCTCCACCAAAAGCACCGTAACCAGGAGGTCCAAACCCAGGGAGCCAAGGTGGTAGCCCTGAGGGTGTGAGGCGTGAGGCGTGAGGCGTGAGGCGTGAGGCGTGAGGCGTGAGGCGTGAGGCGTGAGCAGGATGGAGTACGGGGCCGACCTGTCAAGCTGCTCTTGTCAGCGCCGTGCCCCCTGCCCCGTACGAGCGGCCGCAAGGCCGCGAACCAACAACAAGCCGTGCCCGTGGCGTTCGCGGGTAAGCTCGCTCCTACGCCGCCACTCCCGCCAACCCTTTCCCCTCAAGCCTACAGCCTGAAGCCTGGCTGCGGCAGCAGCCGCTGCACTCCTAACTCCTCGCGCCTCACCCCTCACACCTCACCTCAACAGACTCACCTTCCATCCATCCACCGCGTGTTGTACCGCGCGTCCAGCTCGGCCCGGCGGGCCGGGTCCTTGCCTGAATTCGGCAGGGGGCCCAGCGTCTCCCCGTCCTTGGTATACAGATCCATATCCTTGGTCCAGCCGTTGGTCTCCAGCACCAAGCGGCGGGTCCAGCCCGGCGCCGGACCGGCCTGGGGCGCGGCGAACTCCAGGCGCACCTCCTCGCCGGGGCCGATGATGGCCAGGGCATCGTCCGCCGCCGCCACCAGCTCGTCCGCCCGTCCCAGGCGCGTGTAATTCCCGGCCATGTAGCGGGTGTCCCAGAAGGGAGAGCGCCGGCTGTAATCAAAGTCGGGGCGGTGCTGGGGATGGGCAATGCGCCGGGGAAATCCGGCCTGCTCCACCCGGGCCAGGCGCAGGGGCAGGGTCTCTCGCCTGGCCTGCGGCAGCGGCTCGGCGTAGGCCACGGCGATGCGATCCCAGTAGATCTCCATGTTGCTGCGCAGGCGCAAGGCGGTAGTTCCCGCCGGCAGGCCCTCCAGCGGTACCGACATGCGCCGCGGCATGCCGGCCGGATAGCCGAAGTGGGCCAGCAGCGTGCGCCACTTGCCGTCCGTCCCCCGCGCCTCCAGGGTTGGCGCCTCGTAGGCGGCCCCCGCCTGCCAGGCGGCGAACATGGTTTGGGAGTAGGGGTACTCCACCCAACCGTCGGCCACCAGCAGCGGGTGGCCGGCCTCGGTATCCAGGGGGTGAGCGAACTCCAGGGTCAGGACGTGCTCACCGGCCAGCCGCCCGATGAAGCGGTGGTCCAGGGGCCCCGGGGGAGCCGCGTTCCCGTCGGCCCGGGCGATCGCCGCAGTGACCTCGTGACCGGCCTGGTCTACGGCTCGGTCCGGAAGAACCTCGTGCCGGTAGAAGCGGGCCTGCCCGGTGGGGGCCGGCTTTTCGACCCCCATGCGCTCGTCCAGCACCAGGTCCCACCCCGGCGGCAGGTCGTACGCCACCAGACGGGCGCTGTCCAGATACGCCGCCTCCTCCATGGGCTCTGTGAGCTTGAGAACGTAGCGCCCGCCCCGGGGCTGGAGGAGACCGGCGGGCAGCAGCAGATTCTCCCACGGTCTGGCCGGGGCATACTCGCCGGGGCCCGTGGCATAGCCCAGGCCGCCCACGCCGAGCAGATCGCTCACGAAGGCGAAGCGCCGGCCGTCCCAGGCGAACAGCACCGGACAGCTCGAGAGCTGGCGCTGGGTCTCGGCGATGGTATGAAGCTTTCCGGCCGTCAGATCCAGCTCACTCTGAAAGACGCCGTCCGACCAGTCGATGGCCGCAAAGTCGGCCTGCTTGGCCCCACCCAACCCCAGCGCCACGGGCTGCAGATCCTGCCCCGGACCGGAGCGTGGACGCAGGGTGGAGGCAATGCTCCAGCGTGAGTCCACCCGCAAAGCCACGCGGGTGCCGATCCCGGAGGCATTGGAGCGCATGGACTTGCCCGCATCCTCGGCGCCGGTGAAGCGCATCGCCACGTAGTCGGCCCGTCCGGAGCCGGGAGCCCAGAGCCACGGCGGGTGCTCCTGCCCCTGTGCGATGACGGCCGGACCGGAAGCCGGGTCCAGCAGCACCGGTGCCAGCGCCGCCAGGCTGTCGCCCGCCTCGACGGGGGCGTCGAACATCTCGCCGGCCTCGTCTCCAAGCGGGTTCCACGCCGACCAGCCGAACGGCCCGGCCACCACCAGGTCCAAGGTGCCATCCCCGTCGACGTCGGCCAGGGCTAGCTGTCCCCAGGAGCTGCCCTCCGCGACGCTGCCCACGGGAAAGGGCTCTAGATCGCCTTTGCCGTCCGGCTGCCAGCGCAGCAGCTTTCCGTCTTCGCCCAAGGTGTAGATCTCGGCCCGACCGTCGGCGTCCAGATCCCCAGCCACTGCAGCCAGGATGGGAGTGGACCGGAAGCGCTGCATGCCGGGGGCCGGGTGGTACTTCCAGAGCCGGTCGTTGAGATAGATCTCGTGGGGCGGCGTCTCCTTGATCACCACCAGATCCGCGTCGCGGTCGCCGTCCAGATCCACCGGCAGCACCTCCCGCGCGCCCGTGCCGTCGCCGGCAATCCCGCGCTCCGCCGCCAATGGCCGGAATGTTCCGTCCAGATTGTTGTTCAGCAGCTCATTGCGAGCGTCGGCGTTGACCAGAAACAGATCCAGATCACCGTCGTGGTCGGCGTCGAAGAAGGCGCCGTCGACCGTGTCGGCATCCCCGCCTGCGGTTCCCGTGGTGGCAGTCACGTTCTCCCAGCCGCCCGAGGCCGTCTGATGCCAGAGTTGGTTCGGCCCGAGCCGGCACAGGTACACGTCCGCGCGCCCATCGTTGTCGAAGTCTCCCCACAGAGCCGCATTCACGTCGGACACTGCGCTCAGGGGGTTGTCGAGCACGGGCACGAAGGTACCGTCCGCCTGGCCGAGAAGCACCAGGTTGTGTTGGTGCTCGCCGTCCAGCGCGCCGGCCAGGAACAGATCCAGGCGCCCGTCGCCGTTGACGTCGGCTGCCGTGATGCTGCGCGCCCGCGCCGCCGGCAGAGTGCTCCACGACAGGGTATCGGCCCCCGCGATGCTCAGCGGCTTGGGGTCCAGAAACACCGGCCCGTGCGGCAGCACCACTGGAGTCGGCGTCGCCTGGCTCATGGCCAGAGCCAGCGCCTTCGGACCCATGCGCGTGTACTTGAACTCCGCCAGCCGCGCCTGCGGGCTGTTCCCGAGGCGCTGGTAGTCCCCAGCCATCGCCCGCGCCTGCTCCCGCTGCCCCAGGTGCTGGAGCATCTGAAACGCGCCGTAGTAGGCGCTGCGCAGATACGGGTCCAGCTTCAGCGCCTTGCGGTACCACACCAGTGCCTGGGCGCGATCACCCTGCTGCGACAGGCACTGGCCCAGATAGTAGGCCGCGTAAGCATCCTTGGGATCGCCTTGGGCAACGGCCTTGAAGTGCGGCAGGGCGTCGGCCGGCGAGGACAGGTACAGTCGCAGCAGACCGGCCACGTACTGGGCCCGGAGCTGGTGGGGATCGCGGGCGATCACGGCGTCGACCAGGGCCAGCGCCGCCTTCTCGTCGCCCTCCTCCTGGCGGTTCAGGAGCGCAATCGCCAGATTCACCTTGAGGTCTTCCCGATGCGGATACCTCTCCACCAGAGCCGCGAACACCTTGCGGGCCTTCTCATACTCGAAACGGCCCATGAGGCCCACGCCGCGGTTGTTCTGGGCAACCGCCTCCGCATCGAGGTGTGCCGCCCCGGCGCCCATCGGTGCAGCCGGGGCGGCTCCCCGGTGGGCCTGGGCACTCTTGGCTTGCTGGTCCTCAGAGGAGCGCGAGCAGGCGGCGATCAACGAGAGTAGGAGCAACGCGAGGGCGCTGCGAAGGACTCCGCGTTGTGACATGGATGTATCCTTAGGCGCTGGCGAAATCGAAATTATGCTCCCTTGTCGGTTTTTCCGCAGTTCTTCTCTGCGCGAGTCGATCCAGATCCGAGAGGTCTATCATTCTTGCGTTTGCGCCTCTTCAGGGGCGATACCCGGTGGACCGACCTCCCGTACCAGATCGGCCACCGTATAGCCGTCCAGCACCGAGAAGAATTGGCCCAGGGCCTGGTGTAGCGCCGTGTTGAGCCGGCACGAGGGAAGCAGGGCACAGTGGCGCAGGCCGTCGGCGTTGAAGCACTCCACCAGATGCCAGTTGGGCTCGGTCAGGCGCACGACATCGCCCACGCGCATCTGCTCGGCCGCTGGGGCCAGCCGGATCCCGCCCCTTCGGCCCCGGGTGGTCTGCACCAGGCCGTGCTGAGCAAGGTTGTGCGCCACTTTGACCATGTGATTGTGCGAGACTCGAAAATAATCGCTAATCTCCTGGACGCGCACGGCGCGACCCTGGTGCATGCCAAGGTAGATCAGCACTCGCAATGAGTAATCGGTGTAGATTGTTAGCTGCATGGCTGTTGTGCTGCGCGATCGGGGCCCGGGGATGCGCCCGGTCTGTATGAGCTTGCGGCGCAGCCTGATCGAGAACGCATGCGTGGGGACAGGCTCTCGGCGTAAGCTGATCCCCTCTCAGGCGACACTCGATGTCTGGATCAAAGTGTAATCGCTGAGAGGATCGTTCTCATCCGCCAGAAGGCAGATCGCTGCAACCAAAGTGTAACAACCGGAGTCTTAGATTGCCGTTTAGAGCGGATGCGGCTGCGCGGCGGGGGATACACTTGATGCGGCAATGCGCGGACAATACAAGCCAGCGGCGATTGCCGGGAAGGAATAGTCTCATGATGATTTTTGGGCCTCCCTCTGCCAACCCAGAAGGTGGACACTGACGCATGGCGCCCGTAGACCGGGGGCCGGAGCGTCGCGCGGCGGATGATGCCGCCGAATTCCCCTTGCTGCTCCCCGACGGCCGGCTCATACCCGAGGAGCGCCGGCGCCAGACCGACCGCCGCCGGAACGCGTTCATCTCCCACCAGTACTTGTGTCGCGGCGTGCCGTATGGGGTCGTTGAGTCGGTCCTGGAACGCTTCGCTGCCAGGGAGCTGGGGGCGGGCGAGGTGCTGTTAAGCCCCGGTCAGGAGAACCACTACCTGTTCATGCTGCTCTCGGGGAGGCTGCAAGTCCATCTGGACGCAGCCCGTTCGCGCCTGGGGTTTCCCATCGAGCCAGGCGAGTGCATCGGCGAGATGTCCATCATCGACGGCAAGCCGACCTCGGCCTATGTGGTGGCCGAGGAGCCCAGCACGGTGCTCGCCGTGCACGGCGACGTATTCTGGAACGAGCTCGCGCCGATTCCCGGCGTGGCCCGCAATCTGCTTCGCCTGCTGGCCGAGAGGATGCGCACCCGCAACGACGTCACCTTGCGCGCTCTGGAACAGGAGCTGCACATGCAGCACCTGCAGAAGGAGCTCTCGGTGGCACAGCGCATCCAGGCAGATATGCTGCCAGGTCAGGATCCCTTGTTCCCGGACCATCCGCAGGTGGACGCCTATGCCGTGATGAAGCCGGCCCGCGACGTGGGCGGGGACTTCTACGATGCGTTTGCGCTGGATGAGCATAGAATCTGCGTAGCCGTCGGCGACGTGTCCGGCAAAGGGATCCCCGCCGCGCTGTTCATGGTGCGGGCCTTGACTGCATTGCGTATGGAGATGCTGCGAGGCGTGCGTTTGGAAGACCTCTTCACGCGACTAAACCGGCTGCTGTGCGAGAACAATCCGAGCTGCATGTTCGTCAGCATGTTCTTGGCCGTGATCGACCTGCACACGCATGAGATGATCTGCTCGAATGCGGGCCACAATCCGCCACTGCTGGCCAGCTCCGCCGATTTTGCATTTATCGCGACCGAAGGCGGAGTCATCCTCGGGGTGCTGGAAGAGGCCGAGTTTCAGGTCTCGCGCCTGCGCTTGCGCCAGGGAGACAGTCTTGTGCTGTATACCGATGGCGTGACAGAGGCACAGAACGGCGATGGCGAGTTCTTCACCGCCGCGCGGCTGCGCGAGCTTGTCTCTTCCAGCCCACGCACGGGCGCCAAGGCCTTGGTGCACACCATTGAGGAAGGGGTAGAGCGCTTCGCCAGCGGCGTACCGCAGTCGGATGACATCACCATCCTGGCTTTGACAGTCACAGAAACACCGGTTGGTAGGGCCTAAACGCGATTCCTACGACCGACGAAGTCGATGGCTAGGCGCTCCCGCAGTCCGGCATTGTAAAATCTTCCGACATGTCGGCTGTGGCCGAATTGGCAAACTGGCCGGCCAACGGCCTGCACCGTTCGTTGAACCAGAAGGCTTTGCTTTAAGATACAAGCGGATACGCTGCGCCACCTGGTGCGATTACCCGCCAGCCGGACTGTAAAGTCCACCGACAGCTTGCGGTGGAACGGGACAGCCTCAAGTCGGAGGCCTCGCCCCCGTAAGAATCTGAAAACCAGGAAAGACAAGGGGCTAGAGCCTATTTCACCGGCGTGCAGCAGCCGTGCCAGGCTGTAAGATTTTACGACACAAGCGTTGCCATCCTGGCAGCCGGATACTAGAAACGCCGGCCCAGAGCCACCTGGGACTGGGTTCTATCGTAATCGTAGATGGCGGCATTCGACTGGTGCCACACGCGCGTGTAGCTGACTGAGAGCGTCCAGCCCTTGAGCACGCTCGTGCCAATCGAGTGGTTCACCCCTAATGCCGCAGTATATTCCTCGTCTTTGCGGCCTGTCGCGAGACCTGGCTCGACGTCGTGATAATCCGTGTCGCGGCCGCTGACTTGTGCGTAGACTACGCCGGAACGCCACGCATTCCAGTTCAGTCCTGCAAAGTAGCCAACCCCCCGGTTGCCATAGTAGTGGGCTCTCGCGTCCTCGTCGAAGACCTCCCCACCCGCCAGCGCCGTCACCTTGTCGTTAGCAAGCGTCTGCTTGATGGACAGCCCCAGGGACGCGTAATGGCTGTCATAGCCGCGATTGACCGCCTGCTTGTAGTTGCGGTCTTCCCATTGACCCGAGAGGCTAAGGCTCGTCTTCCCCGGCTCCCAGGTGAACGCCGGATTGATCGAGCTGAACGTCGCCAACTGATCACTTCCCAACCGTATCAGGTCCACCCGCAGCCCCAGAGCAGCGTGCCAGGCCTTTCCCATCACCACCGGACTCGCGGCAAGGCTGAGTACGTCCAGATTGTAGGCCGCCTCGTCGAAGTAGCTCCGGCTGTACAGGTTGACGCCGCCGTCCACAAACAGCTGCGCCTTCTCCCCGCCAATATCAACCCCCGA
>CAYWTP010000135.1:0-6936 GCA_964461215.1 uncultured Ectothiorhodospiraceae bacterium
GACGAAGAAGGATCGGGAGCTGTTTGCCGAACTGATTAAGAAGGATCCACGCAACTACATGGCCCAGCCCACCCTGACCTTGTCCACGGCGCCGACCTTGTGCGACGGCGGGGTAGAGCCACGGCACGTGGACCTGCGACCGTTCATTCTGTCCGGCGAGCACGCCTACGTGACCCGCGGAGGGCTTACCCGAGTGGCCTTGCGCAAGGGATCGCTGGTCGTCAACTCGTCCCAGGGCGGAGGCAGCAAGGACACTTGGATCGTTGAACCCTAGAGGAGCTGACTATGTTGCTCTCGCGCGTCGCCGAAACGGTTTACTGGATGGTCCGCTACATCGAGCGTGCCGAGAACACGGCCCGCATCGTGATGGTCAATACCACGCTGCTGCTCGACCTGCCACGCACCATCTCTCTGGGCTGGGAGCCGCTGCTGGCGATAACCGGCAGCCAGGAGCAGTTCTCCGAGCTGTACAAGGAGTGCAACGAGCGCAACATCGTGAGGTTCCTGATCGGTGACCAGAAGAATCCAGGTTCGATACTGGCGTCCCTGAACGGCGCGCGGGAGAACCTGCGCACCACCCGGGCCATCGTGCCGCGGGAGGTCTGGGAGGCGCTGAACGACCTATTCCTGTTCGCCAAGGAAGGGGTGAGCGCGGGCCTGAGCCGCCGCGGGCGTTTCGACTACCTCAAGCAGATTATCGGGCGCTGCCAGCAGATCACCGGCACGCTGACGGGCACCATGAGTCACGACGAGGCCTACTGGTTTACCCGCATGGGACGCAATCTGGAACGCGCCGACATGACCACCCGGATCATCGACGTGGGCTCAGCCAGACTGATGCCCCGTCAGGTGGAAGAGCTCAAGCCCTTCGCCGACATCCAGTGGATGAACGTGCTCAAGTCCCTCACGGCCTACCAGATGTACCGCCGTCACGTGCATGTGCGGGTCAAAGGGTCCTCCGTGGTCGGCTATCTGCTTCAGGACTGCCAGTTTCCCCGGGCCATCTGCCATTGTCTGAACGAGGTGGACGGCTGCCTGCGGGAGCTGCCCCGGAGCGAAGGACCCCTGCGCACCCTGGGCCGCGCGCAGCGCCTGGTCAAGGAAGCCGAGGTGCGCACGCTGGTCAACGGCGAGCTGCACCAGTTCATCGACGACCTCCAGCTAGCCCTGATCGGCTTGCACGAGCAGGTAGCCAGCACCTATTTCAATGTCCAGGAGCCGCTGCCCGAACCGATGCCGATGGCCGCGGCCGGCTAGCGGCTCGGCTGTAGGCCATAGACCGCAGGCTGTAGCCAGGCGCAGTAGCGGACTGCCGAACCTTTTCCCGCTTCTTGACCTACGGCCTGCAGCCCACGGCCCACAGCCTTCAAGTGCCGCCGAGCCGCCCCAGGATCTCCTCGCGGGCCTCGGCCAGCAGGGAGTCTCGATCGGCGTTGTCGAGAATCTCCCGTACCACCTGTTTGGGCCCTTGCTTGCCCCAGGACTTGCCCTGGGCGAAGTAGCGGTTGGCCGCCTGGCCCACCACGTAGGTCGCGTACCAGGCCACGGCGCCCTGGGTGGCGCCGGTGAGCACCGTGGACAATCCCAAGCTGCCGCCCTTGAGGGCCGAGGAGATGAACTGCACCGCCCACACCGTGCCCATGACCAGCAGCATCTGGGCGCTGATGGTGCGGGCCAGCGCCCCTGCCTCCTGGCGCGTGACCGGGAAACCGTAGACCCGGGAAAGGTGCACGATCAAGCTCACGTCCACCGCCACCGCGGCTACCAGGTCGGCCACCGGGATGGGGTTCAGGCCCACCAGCACGCCCTTGGCCAGGCAGTAGCTGCGCACCACCCGGTCGGCCATACCCCTGCGCAGCTCCAGGATGCGCCCGCTTACGGCGTCGCTGAGCTTGCCGGCAAACAGGCCGGCGTTGAGAGCGGCCAGGGTCTTGCCTTCGGCTTCCAGCACCGCCCACAGTCGCTCGCGCAGCTCCTGCATCTGGGGCGGCGGACGACGCATCTGCTCGGTCTCGATGCCGGACTCGTCGACCTGGACGTACGTGCGCTCAGCCGGATCGGCGCTGGACTGCACGATGCGCCCCGGCGGCAGCAAATCGGCGGTGCGCTCGCGCAGGGCGGCCAGGATCTGCTCCTTATCAGGCTGTGCGTAGCGGTCGATCTTGTTCAGCACCAGCAGCACAGGCCGGTTCTCCCGGACCACCAGGCGCAGGGCGGCCAGCTCCGTGTTGGAGATGTCGCCGTCCACGACGAATAGCACGAGGTCCGAGCGTCCCGCCACCTCGTGAGCCAGTCGTTCCCGGGCCTCGCCGTCCACCTCGTTGATACCCGGCGTGTCGATGAGGAACACGCCCCCGGACTCAATCTCCTGCCATGCTGCGGCCTCGGCATGGCGGGTCTCTCCGTGCAGCGGGCTGGTGGAGAAGCGCCGTGCGTCCAGCAGGGCGTTGAGCAGCGCCGACTTGCCCACGCTCACGCGGCCGAGCACGGCAATATGGATGTGGCCGTACTCCAGCTTGTCCAGCATGGTCTGCACTTGCTGGAAGTCCGGGGCCAGCGCCTGGCGCACCTGCGGTGGAATCGTGGGGTCCTCCAGCAGGCTGCGCAAGGACTCGCGGGCCTGGCTGAGGTGGTTGTTCCCCGCCTCAGGATTGGTCGGCACGCTCGCCGTCGTCGCGGCCTTTTTCCAGGGCCAGCCTGGCAAGGCTGCGCGCACGCGCTTCCAGATCTTCACTCAAGGTCTCCTCGAAGGTCCGCAGGGTCACCCCGGTTGGCAGCTCACCGCGGCTATCCAGAGTCTGGGCGATCGCGCGGCCCAGGCTGTCGAACAGCAGTCCGTAGGCCACCGCATGGGCGAGACCGCCGGTCACGGTTCCGATGCCGGGGAACGCCTTCAGGGCGTTGCCTGCCACGGCCAGGATCAGCGGTACGGTCTTGCCGCCCCTGCGGGCGGCCAGCTTCAGAAAATGCTCGACGTCGATGTCCTTCGCCGGCACCTCGTAGAGCTCGCACAGACCGCGTACCAGGCGTATACCCAGATAGCCCTGGATGACCAGATCGCTGCCCGGGCTGATGGCGGCCATGCCGCCGATGACCGCCCTACGGGTATAGTCGGCGGTTAGTGTTCTGGCCTTCTCGCGGCGGTGCACAGTCAGGACTGCGTCCAGCTTGCGCCGGGTCAGTACGAACACGGAGGCGTCGCGAAGCTGATCCAGCGTGTCGGCACCCTCGTCGATACGCCGTTGCAGGGCGGCGGTCAGTTCTTCCACTCGCGGTGGTACCTCGCGCACGACGGTATCCTCGCGTCCGTCCGCATGCACCCGCCCCAGCTCACGCCGCGTCGCGCTGCTGACCGGCACTACCTCCACGTCCTGCGCCTCCTGAACCCGCTCCGTGAGCCGGGCCCTGATGCGGGCGAGTTCGTCGGTGGAGTAGAGGTCTGCCTTGTTCAGCGCCAGTATCACCGGCTTGCCCAGGCCCAGGACCGCACGCAGCTCCTGATATTGATCCCGTGTCAGGTCGCCATCCACCAGGTAGATCACGATGTGGGCGCGTAGCGCTTCCTCCCGGGACATGGTGTCCAGAGTCCCGTCGGCCTCGTTCAGACCCGGCATGTCCGTCAGCACCAGCCGGTCGCCGGCGGGGCTCTCCCAGGCATAGCGGGTGATCGCACGCGTGGTGCCGCCTCGCGGGCTGATCTGGGGGCGGGCGTCGGGAAGCAGGGCGTTGACGATGGAGGACTTGCCCGTGCTCACCTGCCCGAACAGGGCCACGTGCACGACCCCGGCTGCACGCCGGGCCCGCAGCTCGTCCAGCTCCCGCGTGGCATCCTCGGTAGCCACGCCGGCCGCAGCCGCCTTTTCCAGGCGCCGGTCCAGCGCCTCTTCGGAAAGGGGCTCTTCCGGCTTCCTCGCCACCCTGCGGCGCCGTGGGAACACTACCCGCCAGACCAGCCAAGCCCCCGCCAATGCGGCCAGAATCAGCCCGGTTCCGTAGATCGTCATGAACCACGCGGGCGCGGAGCGCAGGCGTTCCCAGACCTGAAAGCCCAGCTCGGTGGCATAAAGCACCACGAGCAGCAGCCCGGCCAGCAGCAAGCTGGCCGCTGCGGCGATCAGCAGGCGCAGGGGCAGGGTAGGGCGCATGAGGCGAAAGTATGAACCGAGAACGTGGGGCGATGAAGGGAGGGGTGGTTGATAGCGTTGAGTTGGCGCGTGCGCGGGAGGAGGCCGGACCGGTGAGACTGATGGGCTAGAGCAGCGTTTCCGTATAGCGTTCCTGCCCATTGACCAGGACGCCTTTGATGCCGGCATTGCCGAAGCGGTCCACGGCGATTCGAATGTCTACCTTCTCGCCTTCGGCCGGATGCTCCAGACGGCGGCCTTCCCCTTCCGGAACGAAGTAGCTCTCGATGCCGTAGTGCATGTCCAGGTAGCGCACCGGCTCGAGGCGGTTGGTTTCGCGGTTCCAGCGCCGGGTCTGGACGTTGCGCACTTCACCCTTGATGGCCACTTCGTTGGCGAGCAGGGCGGGAGGCGTATGGTGTACCGCAACCGGCTTCCAGTACGGTTTGCCGCGCTCCAGCACCACGTAAGCCGTTTCTCCACGGCTGAAGTGATCGTCGTGTTTCAGGGCGTCCAGATCCAGGGTGTTGATCGCGTACTGCAGGCGCACGTAGTCGCCCCGGAACAGCGAGCGGGGATCGATTGGCCGGGTTTCCAGGATAACGGACGTGCCGGTATTCAGCGTCCACTGCTTGGCACCGATCATGCCCAGCAGGGCGAGGGATTGCAGAAGCACGACGATCGTCGTCTTCAAGCCGAGCGCTCCGGTCCCGCTCATCGGGCCGGCCCCTGTTCACGGCGCAGGGCAATGTCCCGGGTAAGTCGGCGCCTCTGGCGTTCCAGGGCGTAGCCTCCGGCGAGCAGAATTACGCCGCCGCCCATGAAGAAGAAGGAGCGGTTGAGCAAGGTCCAGAACGTATCGATGTAGCGGCCTCCCAGGCCCAGGGCGAAGAAGATGAACGCCAGGTTCACGAAGAACCGATCGTTGGCCTGCAGGCCGGCATAGATCAACCACACCGTAGCGGAGAAGAACAACAGGTTGAAGGCGACGGCCACGGTGCCGCCGGAGCCTGCAAGTGGAAAGAGATTGACGAGGCACAGCAGCAGCACGCCACCCACCAGCGATTGTCCCCACACCAGGAACGGGGGGCGGGGCTGGGCGGCGGTATGCCGGTGATGCGCCAGCGCCAGTGCGAGAACGCCGGCGACCCCCAGGACGGTGGCGATCACCCAACCGGCGGTGGCGGAGCCGCGGGCAGCCTGGTGGTGCAGCCAGCGTACACCGGTGTGCACGCCGGGAAAGGTCAGCACGTAGAGGCAGGCCACGGCCGCCAATGCGCCGTAGTGCTGCACGGCGGTTGCGAGCCGCGCCAGCCGCTCGACCGTGCCCATGAGCACGCCCACCAGAAAGACCATGACGTAGGCCAGAAGGTAGATCTGGATGAGATAGAGCTGCGATGCCCACTGTGAACGGTCGAAGAGCGAGAGAAACGACAGCACGCTCCAGATCAGCAGCCCCAGCAGGGTTCCGTGCAGGGCCGCCTTCCACTCATGGCGAACGATCAGGGGCAGGAGACTTACCCAAAGCAACAGGAACCACCAGTGGACCCCGGCGAACTCGGGCGCCGACTCCAGTCCCGTCCACAGGGTGCCCAGGACGATCGCCGCCACCAGGGCCGGCTCGGAGTCCAGCAGGTATGCGGTCATCAGGCCGCCCAAAGCCCACAGGAGCACGCCATTGGGGAAGTGGCTGTCGATATGGTAGATCTGGGCCACCAGCATGATATTGGCCCCGAACAGGATGACCCCCAGCAACAGCAGCGCCTGGCC
Organism: uncultured Ectothiorhodospiraceae bacterium; assembly: GCA_964461215.1. Taxonomy (GTDB): domain Bacteria; phylum Pseudomonadota; class Gammaproteobacteria; order JAABTG01; family JAABTG01; genus CAYWTP01. The sequence continues at coordinate 5,895 of CAYWTP010000135.1, forward strand.
GACCAGGGGGTAGCGATCGTCGCTTCGCAGATAGGCCGAGGCGCCATAGGTAAGCCAAAGGCTGCCGAACAGCACCAGCAGCTTGCCGAGCTTGGCCATGGCGCCCCAGTTGGCGGCGAACCAAGTGACGATGCCCGAGCCGAGCAGCAGCACGCCGAGCACGGACAGGGTGTAGGCCAGCAGGTGGCCGCCGGGGCGATGGCCGGCGACATAGTCCAGGATGGACTGATCGGCCCCGGGCGTGATCCACCCGCGTTCCAGCCAGTCGGGCAGCTCCTTGCGCAATCGTCGAAGAAACAGGCTGTTGCCCACGGTGTCTTCCGGTCCTTCCAATCCACGGGCATTATACCCTGACCTGCGGATCCTGCCATTTGCGGGGGCGTCGCCTGGGAGGGTGCGGACCTCGGCTGGCGGCAGTTAGGGTACACTTCAGCACCGTTGCACCCTTGCGTGCACTGGGCCGGCGCGATGGTGTACAGGTTGACTTCCGGGCGCGCAGGGGCCAGCCGCGTTGCCGGCCCCTAAAGCTTCCACCACTTCGGCCGAATCCTTTGAAGTGGAGGTTCCGCTATGACTTTCCTCGACACGCTCAAAGATGAAGCCGCTGCGGCCAAGTCCCGCAACGACCGCTACGAACAGATCCGTAAGGCCCAGCAGCAACTGAAGAAGCAGCAGCTGCTGCCCGGGATGCAGGAGGTCTACCTGTATCTGAGCCGGTTCGCGGCTCAGATGAACGAGTATGGTCACCCCATCACCGCCTCGTGCAAGGTACAGGGATGCGGGGAGCTCACAGGACTGCTGCACCGCAACTACGAGGTCACGCAGGACTTTACCGGCGAGAAGCCGAAGGTGGTGCTGCGCCACGACTTGTTTGCCGACGGCATGGTCGAGATACGCTCCAGGACCCGGGAGCAGACGGTGCGCCAGGTGGAGTACTTGACCAAGCACGGGATGCGCTGTACCTGGCAGGATGTGGCGAAAGAAGGCTGGAACTTCATGATCAATTTGGAGAAGCTGGTGAAGGTCTCGTATACGTTCGAGG
>CAYWTP010000135.1:6946-8802 GCA_964461215.1 uncultured Ectothiorhodospiraceae bacterium
TGCCCTGGGCACCACGGGCTTCACCTACCGGGTCCCGCAGCTAACCACGGAGCTGCTGGACGAGATGGCCAAGTACATTCTCCACCGGCCCAGCCGCTTCCTGGAGCTGAGCGGCTTTACTGTGTCCGACGAGACCCGCACCCGTTTCCGCCAGGCCGTAGAGGAACGCGAACGGGAGCGCGCCGCGGTAGCCGAGGCGCTTGCAGCCCAGCAGGAAGCCGTGCGCAAGGCCAGCAGGCTGGAACGGATCAAAGGACTGTTCGCGCGCGGCAAAGCCCATAGCGGGTGAACGCTCGGCAGGCGCCGAGGAGCCCTGCCGCGGCCCGGCGTGGCCGGCCGCGGCCGCCTTCCGTCCATGTGTTTACCGCTCCGATGACCGGATAAAATCCAGACTGGCGACGAGCCCCGGTTGTGCGTCGTCCAGCGTCAGATGGGCACCATGCAGGCGTGCAACGGCGGCGACCAGGCTCAGACCCAGCCCGCTACCCGGGGTGCTGCGCGCTGCATCCAGGCGCACGAAACGCTTCAGTACCTGCTCGCGCGCTTCGGCCGGGATCCCCGGTCCGTGGTCGCTGACCGCGACCCGGACGCGACCGCCCTGGCGAGAGATATCCAGACGCAGCGGGGTGCCCGGGGGCGTGAATTTAAGGGCATTATCAAGCAGGTTGCCGATGGCCTGGGCGAGCAGATGGCGGTTTCCCGTGACTGTCACGTCCGGTTGTACGGCCAGCTCCAGTGTTCTGCCCTGTTCTTCAGCCAGATCCGCGTACAGCCCGCCCAACTCGGCGGCAAGGGCGCTCAGACTCACCGGAGCCCATTCGCCTCGGAAGCTCCCGGCCTCAGCCTGGGCGATCTCCATCAGGGCATTGAAGGTGTGAATTATTTCGTCCAGGTCGACGATCGCCTGCGTGATCGCCTCGCGGTACTCCTGCGGGTCGCGTCCCTCCATCGAGGTCACGTCCAGCAGATTGCGTACCCGCGAGAGTGGCCGGCGCAGGTCGTGCGCGACGTTGTCGGTGACCTGGTGCATGCCGGCCAGCAGCGCCCCGATGCGGTCGAGCATGGCGTTGAGCTGGCCGGCCAGCTCGTCGAACTCGTCGCCCTGGCCACTCAGGGGGATGCGCCGGTTCAGGCGCCCCGCGCCGATGGCGCGCGCGGAGTCGATCAAGGCGTCGATGCGCAGCAGCAGCGTCCGTCCCTGAAGTATGCCGAGACCGAGGGCAAGGGCAACCGATACCGCCAGGATCGCGGCCATCGTGCCCTGGGTGAAATCCAGCAGCGCCTCGGCCTGACTCAGGCCATGCGCCACCAGCAGGCGACGACCGTCGGTCAGCCGCTTGCCGAGCACGGGCCAGTAGACATCGCTGTCGTTCGGGCGGCCGGGAATCAGGTTGTCCTCGATTCGCACGTTGTGGACCCGATCGTCCGCCGACACTTCGGGCGGCCAGCCCTTGAGATCGCCGGCCAGAGGACTGCCGTTGGCGTCGCTGATGAGCACGTGCAGGCGGTCCGCTCTGCTGGCACGCAGCTCGGCGTTGAGGAAGGTGCGAAATTCAGCCGGCTCAAGCTCGGCGTAAGCGCGTTCCACCTCTTGCGCGGTTCTGCGCAGACCGGCCGCGAGCTGCGAGTCGACGAAGCGGCTGGTGCTCCAGTACAGCAGCCCCAGGGCCAGCGCGACCATGGCGGCGTAGAGCAGCGCATAGCGCAGCGCCAGGCGCACCGCGGAGGTGCGCAGCAGTCTACGCAGATTCATCCAGCTTGTAGCCTACGCCGCGCAGGGTATGCAGCAGCGGCCGGTCGAAATCGCGGTCAATCTTGCTGCGCAGACGACTGATCTGGGTGTCGATCACATTGGT
>CAYWTP010000136.1:0-8630 GCA_964461215.1 uncultured Ectothiorhodospiraceae bacterium
CCTCCGACCCCTGCCTCCCGAAGGCAGTGCTCTACCAGGCTGAGCTACACCCCGACGTAGGCCTGTGCGGTTGACGGAGAACTCCGCCAGGGCTCGCAGGGCCTCTTTGTAAGGAGAGTCGGGAATACCCTGTAGGGCCGCGGCCGCACGTTCGGCCTCTGCTCGCGCAGACCGCGCAGTGTACGTGATGGCTCCGGTGGATTCAATTGCCGCCACGACCTCGTCGATGCATTCGCGGCCGCCCTCGCGGATGGCCCGACGGATCGTGTCGGCCTGGGAGGAGGTGCCGTGGCGCATGGCGTAGATCAAGGGCAGGGTGGGCTTGCCTTCGGCCAGGTCGTCACCGACATTCTTGCCGGTGATCTCGGCGGGGGACTCGTAGTCCAGGACGTCGTCGATAAGCTGGAAGGCAGTGCCCAGGTGCAAGCCGTAGGCGGCCATGGCCGCCTCTTCGTCCTGGCTGCGGGCACAGAGGATGGCGCCGATCTGAGCTCCCGCTTCGAACAGCTTGGCGGTCTTGGCCCGGATAACCCGCAGGTAGTCGTCCTCGCTGATGTCCGGCTCGTGGCAGTTGAGTAGCTGCTGGACCTCGCCTTCGGCGATTGCGTTGGTGGTGTCGGCCAGGATCTCCATGACCCGCATGCTGCCGACCTCCACCATCATCTGGAAGGCGCGGGAGTATAGGAAGTCTCCTACCAGCACGCTGGCCTCGTTGCCCCACACGGCGTTGGCCGTCTCCTGACCCCGCCGCAGGTCGGAGGCATCCACCACGTCATCATGGAGCAGGGTGGCCGTGTGGATGAACTCCACGACCGCGGCCAGGGTAAGATGGTGCGCTTCACGGTAGCCGAAGGCGCGGGCGCTGAGCAGCACCAGCAGGGGACGCATGCGCTTGCCCCCGCTGTTGACGATGTAGCCGCCGAGCTGATTGACCAGCACCACGTCGGACCGCAGGCGGTCGTGGATTAGTGCATCCACGGCGTCCATGTCCTGACTGACGAGTGCGCGAATATCCTGAAGCGGCATGCTGAAGAAATATATGTGGGGAGCGGCGGGCTTTGGATGCTAGGGGCCAGACGCGCGGCCTGTCAAGCAATGGGCCTGGCGGTTGTCAAGTCCGGGCTGCGCGCAGTGGTTGGCCCTGCTTGTGGAATCCTCTGAAAACTCATACAATTCTCCGCCTCAAAGCGTTTGGTCAGCCCGTTTCTAGGCTGGCAGGCGGGCGAACAGCAATTGGAGACTGGTTATGTACGCGGTCATCGCCACTGGTGGTAAGCAGTATAAGGTATCTGAAGGCGACATTGTTCGTGTGGAGCGGCTGAAGGCCGAGCAGGGCGCCACCGTGGAGCTGGACAAGGTCCTGATGGTGGCCGATGGGGAGGCCGTCAGCGTTGGCGCGCCCTATCTGGAAGGCGGTAAGGTGATTGCCACCGTGAAGTCCCACGGCCGTGGCGACAAGGTGACGATTATCAAGTTCAAGCGCCGTAAGCACCACATGAAGCATATGGGGCACCGGCAGAACTACACGGAGCTCCAGATCACGGGCATCGCGGCCGGCTGAGCCGCGGCCAACCAATTTCGGTATAGAGGTAGTCGAGATGGCTCACAAGAAGGCAGGTGGCAGCACGCGCAACGGGCGCGATTCCGAATCGAAGCGACTGGGCGTCAAGCGCTTTGGCGGTGAGGAAGTGGCTGCGGGCAGCATCCTGGTGCGGCAGCGTGGGACCCGTTTTCACCCCGGTGCCAACGTCGGCTGTGGCCGTGACCACACGCTGTTCGCCAAGGCCGGCGGCAAGGTCGTGTTCGAGGTGAAAGGACCCAGGAGCCGCAGAGTCGTCAGCGTGGTGCCGGCCTGAGGCCTCAGGGCTCCACAGGTTGTGCGGAAAGCCCCGTTCCGACGGGGCTTTTTCGTTTCGGTTGAAGCTCGACGATCGCGGTTGCAGTCATGAAGTTTGTCGATGAAGCCATAATCCGCGTCGAGGCCGGCAAGGGCGGCGACGGCTGCCTGAGCTTCAGGCGGGAACGCTTCATTCCGTTCGGCGGCCCCGACGGCGGGGATGGCGGTGATGGCGGCAGCGTCATCCTTTATGCCGACGCGGGCCTGAACACCCTGGCCGACTTCCGCTTCAAGCGACGCTTCAAGGCGCGCTCCGGCCAGCCGGGGGCGGGGCGCGAGCGCACAGGAAGGAGTGGCGAGGACCTGCGGGTCAAGGTGCCGGTGGGCACCCTGGTCTACGACGCCGAGACTGAAGAAGTGGTCGGTGATCTGGTCGCTGAAGCCCAGGAGCTGGTGGTGGCCCGTGGCGGCTGGCACGGCCTGGGCAACACCCGCTTCAAGAGCAGCACCAACCGCGCCCCGCGCCGGACCACCAAGGGCACTCCAGGCGAGGAGCGTGACCTGCGCCTGGAGCTGCAGGTGCTGGCCGACGTGGGCCTGCTCGGGCTGCCCAATGCCGGCAAGTCCACGTTCGTCCGTGCCATCTCCGCCGCCCGGCCCAAGGTGGCCGACTACCCTTTCACCACCTTGTACCCCAGCTTGGGGGTTGTGCGGGTGGGGGACGGGCGCAGCTTCGTGGTGGCGGACATCCCGGGCCTGATCGAGGGGGCGGCCGACGGGGCAGGGCTGGGGATCCGGTTCCTGAAGCACCTGTCTCGCACCCGGCTGCTGCTGCACTTGGTGGAGGTGGTGTCCGCCGATCCCGCTATGGACCCGGTACGCGACGCGCAGACCATCGTGGGCGAGCTGGAGCGCTACAGCGCCGACCTGGCGGGGCGGGAGCGTTGGCTGGTGCTGAATAAGCTGGATCTGGTGCCGGAGTCGGAGCGCGACGCCTGGTGCGAGGACATCGTGCGCCGGCTCGGGTGGGCGGGGCCGGTCTACCGCATCTCCGCTTTGAGTGGAGACGGGTGTCGGGAGCTGGTCCATGAAGTCATGGCCTACCTGGATATGCAGGTTCCCGCAGCGCCCGTGCAAGCCGTGGAGGAGTCCACGTGATTGGGGTTACCTGGGGGCGGGGGTTGGCCGGCCCGGGTTGCCGGCATGAACGACCTATGGCCGGTGCGTCATCTGCCGGGCAAGCGGCCCGGCGACGGGGTCTGGGGCTGATGTGATGGCTAACCATCGTGAGCAGCTTGTCGCCGCCCGGCGCTGGGTGGTGAAGATCGGCAGCGCGTTGATCACCAACGACGGGCAGGGCCTGGCGCGCGAGCGTATCCGCGAGTGGGTGGGGCAGATGGCGGCGCTGCGGGCCCGGGGCTTCGAGCTGGTCCTGGTGTCCTCCGGTGCCGTGGCCGAAGGCATGAGTCGCCTGGGGTGGAAGGCCCGCCCGCCGGCGGTGCACGAGCTGCAGGCCGCGGCGGCGGTGGGACAGATGGGTCTGGTGCAGGTGTATGAGTCCTGCTTCCAGAAGCACGGCATGCACACCGCCCAGATCCTGCTGACCCACGAGGATCTGTCGGCTCGCGACCGCTATCTCAACGCGCGCAGCACGCTGCGCACCCTGCTGCGGCTGGGAGTGGTGCCGGTTGTCAACGAGAACGACACGGTAGCCACGGACGAGATCCGGCTGGGGGATAACGATACCCTGGCGGGGATGGTGGCGAATCTCATCGAGGCCCACGTGCTGGTGATCCTGACCGATCAGCAGGGTTTGTACGAGGCCGATCCGCGTACTCATCCGGGGGCGCCGCTCATCAGCCATGGACTTGCGGGCGATCCTAATCTGGAGGTGCTGGCCGGCGGCAGCGGCGCTTTAGGCCGAGGTGGGATGCGCACCAAGCTCAGGGCCGCGGCCCTGGCAGCCCGCTCGGGCACCGCCACCGTGCTGGCCTCGGGCCGAGCGCCCCGGGTGCTGGAGCGTATTGCTGCCGGTGAGAACCTTGGCACCTTGCTGCTGCCCAGGCAGGCGCCCATGGCGGCACGCAAGCAGTGGCTGGCGGGGCAACTGAAGGTGCGCGGCAGGCTCAGCCTCGATGAAGGTGCGGTGCGGGTACTGAAGCAGTCGGGCCGCAGCCTGCTGGCAGTGGGCGTAACCGCCGTGGAAGGCCGCTTCGACCGCGGCGAGCTGGTAGCTTGCTTGGATCCCCGGGGAGGGGAGGTGGCCCGTGGGCTGGTGAACTACAGCGCCGAGGAGACCCGCCGCATCATGGGGCAGCCCACCTCACGCATGGAGGAGCTGCTGGGCTACCTGGATGAGCCGGAGGTCATTCACCGCGACAACCTGGTTCTGACCGCCTGAGGTGCACTCCGATAACAAAGAAGCCGGCACAAGGCCGGCTTCTTCTGCGACTGAATCTGCGGGCTGATCACATCGCCTTGATGTGGGCGTTGAGGCGGCTCTTGTGACGGGCGGCCTTGTTCTTGTCGATGATGCCCTTGCCCGCCATGCGATCGATGATGGGTACCGCGGCCTTGTAAGCGTTCGCGGCCGTGTCTTTGTCGCCGCCGCCGATGGCCTTTACCACCTTCTTGATATACGTGCGCAGCATGGAACGCTGGGCGACGTTCTGCTCCCGGCGCTTCTCTCCCTGACGGGCACGCTTGATGGCTTGTCTAGAGTTGGCCAAGGCAATACTCCTGGAAATTCGGCTCGGACGAAAACGCGTAGTTTGCGGACGGCGGCGGTATTTGTCAATCGCTGGGCCGACTTGGCGAGATATGCGGTCCAGCGGCCCATCTGCCATAATGCGTCGCTGCGCCGTCCGGGATTGAGGAATACGCCAACTTGAGCAGGCGACTGTTCAGATCAACGCTCACCATTGGCTCACTGACCACTTTCTCGCGGGTCCTGGGCTACGTGCGGGACACCGTGATTGCCGTCATCGCCGGTGCCGGTGCGGGCAGCGACGCCTTCTTCGTGGCCTTCCGGATCCCGAACTTCCTGCGCCGCCTGTTCGCCGAAGGCGCCTTCTCCCAGGCCTTCGTCCCCGTGATCGCCGAGTATCGTGCCCAGCGCGGCGACGAGGCGGTCCGTGACCTGGTGGCCAGCGCCGCCGGGACCCTGGGAGGCGTGGTATTCCTGGTGACGGCGGTGGGGGTCGTGGCCGCCCCGGTGCTGATCCTGATCTTCGCTCCCGGGTTTCTGCAATCCCCCGAGAAGTACGATCTCGCCGCGCGGATGCTGCGCATCACCTTCCCGTACCTGCTGTTCATCTCTCTGACCGCGCTTGCCGGCGGTGTGCTCAACACCTACGAGCGATTCGCCGGGCCGGCTTTCACGCCGGTGCTGCTCAATCTGTGCATGATCGGGGCTGCTCTGTGGCTGGCGCCCCACATGCAGACACCCGTGGTGGCTCTGGCCTGGGGCGTCTTCCTGGGCGGGATCGCCCAGCTACTGCTCCAGTTTCCGTTTCTGCTGCGCATCCGCATGGTGGTGCGCCCGCGCTTTAGGCCGCGGGACGAAGGCGTGCGGAAGATTCTGCGTCTGATGCTGCCGGCCATCTTTGGCGTTTCGGTGTCCCAGATAAACCTGCTGGTGGATACCCTGCTGGCATCTTTTCTCCAGAATGGCAGTGTCTCGTGGCTCTACTACTCGGACCGGCTGGTGGAGTTTCCCCTGGGCGTGTTCGGGCTGGCGCTGGCCACCGTGCTGTTGCCCGCGCTGTCCCGCGAGCACGCGCGCAGCTCGCCCGAGGCCTTCTCCAGCACACTGGACTGGGCCATCCGCTGGGCGATTCTGATCGGCGTCCCGGCCACCATCGGCCTGGCCATGCTCGGCGGTCCCATGCTCAGCACCTTGTTCCAGCACGGCGCGTTCCAAGCCGGCGACGTGCGCATGGCCACCCTCAGCCTGGTGGCATTCTCCCTGGGTCTGACCGGATTCATTCTGGTCAAGGTGCTGGCGCCGGCGTTCTATGCCCGCCAGAACACGCGTACCCCGGTGCGCATCGCGGTGGTGGCGATGGTCTCCAACATGGCCATGAACCTGATGCTGATCTTTACCCTTGCACACGCCGGGCTGGCACTGGCCACCTCACTGGCCGCCATCATCAACGCCGGCCTGCTCTATCGTTCTCTGATCCGGGAAGGCATCTACCGGCCAGGCCCCGGCTGGGGCGCGCTGGGCCTGCGCCTGCTGGCGGCGAACAGCGGGTTGGCTCTGGTGCTCTGGTACGGGCCGCCGGAGCTGTCCCAGTGGCTGGTGTGGAGCGCGACCCAGCGGGCCGTGCAGCTCATGGTGTGGGTGAGCGTGGGGGCGGCGGTGTACTTCGGCCTGCTGCTGATCGGCGGGGTGCGCCTGCGCGGGTTGGTGCGTGCCGGTGGCGCCTGAGGGCGAGGCCGACTTATACTTGCACGTTTCGCCCCATTTGCTTGGGCGCTGACGGGCTGCACAAGAGGTGTGGTCCACCGCTGCCGGCGGGCGCCGGCGCTGGTCCTGTTTCCCTCTCACCGGCAGCTCGCAGTGGAACTGATACGAGGCCTGCACAATCTGCGTCCCAGACACCGCGGATGCGTGGCTACCATCGGCAACTTCGATGGCGTGCATCTGGGCCATAAGGCGGTGCTGGACCAGCTCGCGGCCAAGGCGGCCGAGCTGGCATCGCCGGCCCTGGTGATGATCTTCGAGCCCCAGCCTCAGGAGTTCTTCACTCCGGACAAGGCGCCGGCCCGCCTGACCCGGTTGCGCGAGAAGCTGCGGGCGCTGGATCTGGATTCGGTGGACCGGGTGCTGGCGGTGCGTTTCGACCCGTCTCTGGCCTGCGTGTCGGCGGCCGACTTCGTCACTCGGATTCTGGTGCGGGGGCTGGGCGTACGCTACGTCGTCGTGGGGGACGATTTCCGCTTCGGCCATGGCCGGGCCGGTGACTTCGAGTTTCTGCAGGCCGCGGGGCGGCTGCACGGATTCGAGGTGGCACGGCGCGACACCTTCAGCGTGCAGGGCGCGCGCGTGAGCAGCACGCTGGTGCGGCAGGCCCTGGAAGATGGCGATCTCGCCCGCGCCCGAATCCTTTTGGGTTACCATTTCAACATGCATGGGCGGGTCGCCCACGGCGACAAGCGGGGCCGCACCATCGGCTTTCCCACCGCCAACATCTACCTGCACCGGCGAAGGATTCCCGTGAAGGGCGTATTCGCCGTGCGGATGGCCGGGGTGGCCGGGGCGCCTCTGCCTGGAGTGGCCAACATCGGCTACCGGCCGACCGTCGACGGTGTGGGCAGGGTGCCCGTGCTGGAGGTCCATTTGTTTGACTTCGACGGCAACCTCTACGCGCGCCATGTTCGGGTGGACTTTCTGGAGCGGATCAGGGACGAGCAGCGCTTCGCGTCGCTGGATGAGCTCAAGGCCCAGATCGCCCTGGATGCCGAGCGGGCGAGGGACTATTTCCGCCGGCACCATGCGGCCTGAGGGGCGAGCCGGGCCCCGGCGCCGTCCCATGGACAATCATGAACGTCAGGAATAGGTAAGCCGACCGTGGCCGAATACAAAGACACCCTGAACCTGCCCAAGACGGATTTTCCCATGCGCGCCAACCTGGCCCAGCGCGAGCCCGAGATCCTGCAGCGCTGGGCCGAGCTGGAGCTGTACGCCAGGCTGCGTGCGGCCGGTCGCGAGCGTCCGCGCTACGTGCTCCACGACGGGCCACCGTACGCCAACGGCGATATTCACATCGGTCACGCGGTCAACAAGGTGCTGAAGGACATCATCGTCAAGGCCCGCACCCTGGGCGGCATGGACGCCCCCTATGTGCCTGGCTGGGACTGCCACGGGCTGCCCATCGAGCTGATGGTGGAGAAGAAGGTCGGCAAGCCCGGGGTTGACGTGGACCCTGCCGCCTTCCGCAAGGCCTGCCGCGAATATGCCCGGGAGCAGGTGGAGCGCCAGCGCGCCGATTTCGTGCGCCTGGGCGTGGTCGGAGACTGGGACAACCCTTATCTCACGATGGACCACCATATCGAAGCCGACATCGTGCGGGCCTTGGGCCGGATCATCGAGGCCGGCCACCTGGACAAGGGCTACAAGCCCGTGCACTGGTGCACCGAGTGCCGCTCCGCCCTGGCCGAGGCGGAGGTGGAGTACGAGGACAAGACCTCGCCCGCCATCGACGTGCGCTTTGCGGTGGTGGATCCCGTGACCTTCCTGGAGCGGGCCCGTGCCGAGGCCGGGCGCGAGGGCCAGGGGCCGGTCTCGGTGGTGATTTGGACCACGACCCCCTGGACCCTGCCGGCCAATCAGGCGGTGGCCCTAAATCCGGACATGGAGTACACCCTGGTCCAGGTCACCACCGCCCAGGGTCCCGAGCGGCTGCTGCTGGCCGAGGGCCTGCTGGAGCAGGCGCTGCAGCGCTACGGCATCGAGGACCACCACGTGCTCACCTATCAGCGCGGCGCCGCCTTCGAGGGCCTGAAGCTGCGCCATCCGTTCTATGACCGGGAGGTGCCGGTGATCCTGGGCGAGCACGTGACCCTGGACGCGGGCACCGGCGCGGTGCACACGGCGCCGGGACACGGCCAGGAGGACTACGTGGTCGGTGCCCGCTATGGCTTGGCGGTGGACAATCCGGTGGACGGCGAGGGCAGGTTCGTTGCCGGCACCGAGCTGCTGGCCGGCGAGCACGTATTCAAGGCCAACGACCACGTGGTGGCCATTCTCCGGGAGCGCGGCGCACTACTGCATCTGGAGTCGGTGCGC
>CAYWTP010000137.1:0-8628 GCA_964461215.1 uncultured Ectothiorhodospiraceae bacterium
AGTCCTCGCCCAGGTCGATGTGGGCCCCCGCCTCTTCCAGCTTCTCCAGCACCGCCTCCAGGTTGCTCGGACGGGTATCCTGCAGCCGGATGGTGCCGCCGGTAATGGCCGCGGCCACCAGGAAGGTACCCGTCTCGATGCGGTCGGGCAGGACATCGTAGCGCGTACCCGAGAGGCTCTGCACACCCTCCACGGTGATGGTGTCGGTACCGGCGCCTTCGATTCTGGCACCCATGCTGACGAGACAGTTGGCCAGATCCACCACCTCGGGCTCGCGGGCGGCATTCTCGATGACCGTGGTGCCGGTAGCCAGGACCGCCGCCATCATCAGGTTCTCGGTACCGGTCACCGTCACCATCTCCATCACCAGACGGGTCCCTCTCAGGCGTGACGCTTTGGCGTGGATATAGCCGTTCTCGACCCTTATCTCGGCCCCCATCTTGCTCAGCCCCTGAAGGTGCAGGTTCACGGGGCGAGAGCCGATGGCACAGCCGCCGGGCAGCGATACCACCGCCTCGCCGTAGCGCGACAGCAACGGTCCCAGCACCAGGATGGAGGAACGCATGGTCTTCACCAGCTCGTAAGGGGCGAAGAAGTTCTGGATGGTGGAGCTGTCCACCTCGATGTGCATGCGCTCGTCGACCACCAGCTGAACCCCCATGCGGCCCAGAAGCTCCATGGTGGTGGTAATGTCGTGCAGATGCGGAATATTGCCGATGGTCACGGTGCCGTCGGCAAGCAAGGTGGCGGCCAGGATCGGCAGAGCAGCGTTCTTGGCCCCCGAGACGCGGATCCTGCCGCTCAAGGGGGTTCCCCCGGTTATGATCAGCTTATCCATGGCGAAGGAGTCCGCGACGCGCTCAGCCGCCGGCCCGCTGCTTCCACTCCTGTGGCGTATAGGTCTTCAGCGACAACGCGTGGATGGCGTCTGACTGAAAGCTGTCGCCAAGCACGGTGTACACCATCCGGTGCTGCGCCAGCATCGGCTGGCCGGCGAAGACCTCGCTCACTACGATGGCCTCGAAATGTCTGCCGTCCCCGCTGACACTCACCTCGGCGCCGGGCAGTCCGGCCTCTATCAGGTGCTTGATCTGCTCTTCGTTCATGCTGAACTCCCAAGCGCCCGGGCGCTACGGCGAAAAGAGATTATGATAACGGAAATCACCGCGCGGACCAGCCGGCGGCCATGGAGCGGCACCTGTGCACCGGGGCTGGAATCGAGCCGGTGGCTCAGGGAAGCAGGCTCTCCAGGCCGCTCACCCGGGCGATGGCCTGCATCTGGGACGGGATATTGCGATAGTGGATCTGGGCCTTACGCCGGCGCGCCTCGCGCATCCACTCGATCAGCAGCGCCAACCCTGCACTGTCGCTGCGGGTCACCCCCTTCAGATCCAGCACCAGGGAGGAGGTGCCGCTGAGCACTCGCAAGCCTTCGCGCCAGACCCCCGGGACCGTCTCGAAACGCAGTGCGCCGCGCACCAGAAAATGCCCGTCCCGAATCTTCTCGATTGAGACTTCGCTCACTGATTGACTCCGGCGTTGCGCTGGGCCAGCAGCCCGATGAGCTGCTCCAATCCGCCGCGCTGGATCTGCGAGGTAAAAGCACTACGGTAGTTGGCCACCAGACTCACCCCATCGATGGTCACGTCGTAGACCTTCCACTCCCCTCCTTCGAAGAACATGCTGTAGTTGATGGGAATGGGGAAGCCCCCGGGCTGCTTGACGGCCGTGCGCACCGTGACATCGGTGGCATCGGTCGCCTCCCTCACCGGCTGGTACTCCACCTTCTGGTCGGAGTACTCCAGCAAGGCCGTGGCATAGGTGCGCACCAGCAGGGTCCGGAACTCCGCGATGAAGCGCTCGCGCTGGGCGTCGGTGGCGCCGCGCCAGTACTTGCCCAGTACCCAGCGGGACATCCGGGAGAAGTCGAAATGCGGGAGGATGATCCGGTTCACCAGCTCATAGATACGCTCGGGGTTCTGCTCGATGACCTGCTTCTCTTCCTTGAGCACGGACAGCATGCGCTCGGTGGTCTCGTGCACCACCTGTAGCGCGGAGTCGCTGGACGCTCTCGCGGCGACCGGCAAGGCGGCGAGCAGCAGGATCCCGATGATGAAGGCGCGCGGCAAGATCTGCATGGTAATTTCTCTCGGCTTCGATCCAGATTTGCAGGCTGCGGGGCCACGCCCGGCCTAGTGGGCGAAGGGGTCCGGAGGCGCCCAGCCCCGGTGCCCCCCCGAGGCGGACGGGGCAGGCTCCGAGGGGGCTGCCGGCTGTCCCTTGCCCTTGGCACCTTCGGCCGCCTTGCTGAACAGGAACTGGCCGATGACCTGCTCCAGAACCAGGGCCGACTGCGTCAGCTTAATCTCGCCCCCCTGCTTCATATATTGCTCCGCCCCGCCGGCCTCCAGACCTACGTACTGCTCCCCCAGCAGGCCGGCCGTGAAGATGCTGGCGGTGGAGTCCACGGGGATATGCGTGTACTGCGGCTCGATGCCCATGGTCACTACCGCCTGGTAAGTCTGGTCGTCGAAGCCAATGGCCTTCACCCGACCGATCCGCACCCCGGCCATGGTCACGGGCGAGCGCACCTTCAGGCCGCCGATATTCTCGAACCGGCCGGTGATGTCATAGCCGATATCACCGGAGAAGGTGGTCAGATTGCTGACCTTCATGGCCAGCATGAACAATGCCGCCAGACCCAGGGCGACGAAGAGCCCGACGCCAATCTCCACGGTCTTGGAATGAAACATGACCTCTACCGCCCCCCTGTCATGATTATCACATGTTCCCGAACATCAGCGCCGTCAACACGAAGTCCAGCCCCAGTACCGCCAGCGAGGAATGCACCACCGTGCGGGTGGTCGCACGGCTAACGCCCTCCGAGGTGGGCGTGCAGTCGTAGCCCTCGAATACGGCGATCCACGTCACCACAATGCCGAACACGAGGCTCTTGATGACCCCGTTGAGGACGTCCTCGTGCAGGTCCACCTTCGCCTGCATCTGGGACCAGAAGGCCCCGTCGTCCACTCCCAGGAGGCCCACACCCACGAAATACCCGCCCAGCACGCCCACGGCGCTGAAGATGGCTGCAAGCAAAGGCATGGACAGCACGCCGGCCACGAAGCGCGGCGCCACCACCCGCCGCAAGGGATCAACGGCCATCATCTCCATGCCGGCGAGCTGCTCCGTGGCCTTCATCAGGCCGATCTCGGCGGTCAGCGCCGAGCCCGCCCGGCCCGCATACAGCAGCGCGGCGACCACCGGTCCCAGCTCCCGCACCAGGGACAAGGCCACCACCACGCCCAGCGATTCCTCGGCCCCGAAATCGACCAGGGTATTGTAACCCTGCAGTCCCAGGACCATGCCGACGAACAGTCCCGAAACCAGGATGATCAGCAGGGACAACACCCCCACCGACCACATCTGGGCGATCACCAGCCGGAAGCGGGGAATCAGATCACCGAGCCCGGCCAGGACATAGAACAGGAACAGGTGCGCGCGCCCCAGGCGCTCGAAGAAGCCCAGGCCGAAGCGTCCCAATCTGCGCAAGGCGTCTACCACTAGTCCCGCCCCACCATCAGATCGGTAACGTAATCGGGTGCCGGAAAGTGAAAAGGCACCGGCCCGTCCGCCAGACCCTGCATGAATTGCTTCACCCACGGCGAGTCGGTCCTACCCAGCGCCTCAGGCGTGCCCTCACCCACCACCTTGCCCCCGGACAGCACGTAGATGTAGTCGGCAATGGCTGCCGTTTCCTGGACGTCGTGGGACACTACGATGCTAGTCAGGCTCAGGGTGTCGTTGAGCATGCGGATGAGCTTGACCAGCACTCCCATGGAGATGGGGTCCTGACCGGTGAACGGCTCGTCGTACATGATCATCATAGGGTCCAGGGCGATGGCCCTGGCCAGAGCGGCCCGCCGCGCCATGCCTCCGGACAGCTCCCGCGGCATCAGACTGCGCGCCCCGCGCAAGCCCACGGCCTCCAGCTTCATCAGCACCAGATCCCGAATCATGGATTCCGGCAGTGCGGTGTGCTCGCGCAGGGGGAAGGCCACATTGTCGTAGAGGCTCAAATCGGTGAGCAGCGCGCCACTCTGAAACAGCATGCCCATGCGCTTGCGCATCTGGAACAGCTTATCGCGGGACAGCTTGTGTACGTCCTGGCCGTCCACCACCACGGTGCCGGCGTCCGGCTTGAGCTGGCCGCCAATCAGACGCAGCAACGTGGTCTTGCCCGTGCCGCTGGGACCCATGATGGCGGTCAGCTTACCGCGGCGGATGTCGATGTCCACGCCGTCGAAGATCCGGCGATTGCCGCGGGAGAAGCTCAAGCCGCGTATGCTGACGAGCGGCGCGCCCCTGGACGGAGCCGGCTTGGAGGCGGTGTTGGACTGGGCGGGCGAGGGCACGAATGAAGACCTTATGTTATTGCTGCCAGTATCCGGAAAGGGGGACCGGCGCGTCAACCGCCCAGGAGCTCGGCGATCACCCGGGCGCGCGTCATCTGCTCGGGAACGTGAGGCGCGTCCCGAAAACACAGCATGGCCTGCACGCAGTCGCCAGCCCAGGCCATGAAGGCCTCCACCTGCGCCCGCAGCTCGCGAGGATCCGGCGTGGCGGAATGCACCACACCGAAGCAGCCGCGATCCCCACCGAAGTCCGGGCTCTGTCCCGGCTCCCAGGAGCGCCCGACGCCGGGAAACGACGCCGCAATCCCGGCCTGTGGCCACAGGCTCACGGGAAAGCCCCCGGCCAGGGCCGTGGCCCAGGCGCGCAGGCCGCCGGCGTCATCCCGGCCGTCGCTCGGACGCAGCACCACGCCGCCCACCAGGGCCGCCAAGGGCCCGATACGTTCCACGAAAGGTGCCGACTCGCCAGCGTATGCAGCCACCAGCTCCGTCGACACTTCCAGGTAAAACCGAAAGCCCGCCGGGACGTCCTCCACCCAGCCCGCAAACGCGGACTCGTGGACCCGGACGAGAACCTGGGCCGGCACCAGAACGCTGCGGAAGGCATTGGCGTAATAGGCCAGTCGCCAGTCCTCAGGCAGGTCTTCAGGGTAGAACTCCCCCAGCCAGGATGGATGATCCCAGCCGCGGGCACCCACTAGGATGTCACACACCGGGGTGCCGACCTGGCGAGATTTGCGGGCTAGGGCCGCGCGTCGGCCTCCGCCCCTTCCTTCTTCACCGGCATGAGATCCCTGCGGCTGAGACCCAGGTCCAGGGCCATGGCACTGGCCACGTAGATTGACGAGTAGGTGCCGACGACAATTCCAATGAGCAGCGCCAGAGAGAAGCTGTGCAGCAGCTCACCGCCGAAACCCAGCAGCGCGAGAACCACGATGGCCGTGGTGCCGCTGGTCATGATGGTGCGCGAGAGGGTCTCATTGATGGCGGTGTTCATGACCTCCAGCGGGGAGCCCCGGCGCAGCTTGCGGAAAGTCTCGCGGATCCGGTCGAAGACCACGATGGTGTCGTTGATCGAGTAGCCGATGACGGCCAGCACCGCCGCCAGTGCGGTCAGGTCGAACTCGATTCTGAACAGCGCGAACAAGCCCAGAGTGATGATGGGATCATGGGCCAGGGCCGCGATGGCCCCCACGCCCAGGCGCCACTCGAAGCGCATGCCCACATACAGCAGAATCGCGCCGACCACGACCAGCATCGCGATGCCGCCCTTCTCGGCGAGCTCCGCTCCCACCTGGGGGCCCACGAACTCCACCCGGCGTAGCTGCAGATCCTGACCGTGCGCCTGGCGCAAGGCGTCCAGCACCTGGTTACTGAGCTGCGACTGGCTGACGTTGGGCCGCGGAGCAAGGCGCACGATCACGTCCCGCGCCGTTCCGAAGTGCTGGACCACGACCTCGCCGAAGCCGGCCTTCTGAAGTGTGGAGCGAACCTCGGCCGTGTCTGTGGGGCCGGGAAAGCTCACCTCGATCAAGGTGCCGCCGGTGAAGTCGATGCCAAAGTTCAGGCCACGGATGGCGAGGACCACGAGCGACAGAACGAGGAGGATAGCGGACAGGACATAGGCGTACCGCCGCTTGCCCAGGAACTCGATGTGCGTCTTGGTCTTGAATAGCTCCATCGCCGGTTGCCTCTAGATGGGTAAGGACGCCAGACGGCGGCCGCCGAAGGCCAGATTGACCACGGCCCGAGAGCCCATGATCGCGGTGAACATGGATGTCAGGATGCCTATGGTCAGGGTCAGACCGAAGCCCTGCACCGGTCCGCTGCCCAGAGTGAACAGCGCCAGCGCCCCGATGAGGGTCGTGATGTTGGAGTCGGCGATAGTCGCAAACGCCTTCTCGTATCCGGCGTGGATGCTGGCCTGGGGCGTGCTGCCACTGCGCAGCTCCTCCCGGATGCGTTCGAAGATGAGCACGTTGGCATCCACCGCCATGCCGATCGTCAGCGCAATACCGGCGATACCCGGCAGGGTAAGCGTGAACTGGAAGATCGACATGACTCCCAAGATCAGAACCAGATTCAGCAGCAGGGCCATGCCGGCGATGAGGCCGAACGCCTTGTAGTACAGCCCCATGAACAAGGCCACCGCCGCCATGCCGGCAACCGCGGCATAGAATCCTCGCTTAATGTTCTCCTTGCCCAGGCTCGGACCGACCGTACGCTCCTCAACGATCTCCATCGGCGCGGCCAGCGCGCCGGCCCGCAGCAGCAGGGCCAGGTTGCGGGCCTCGGTGGTGCTGTCCAGGCCGCTGATCTGAAAGCGCTTGGCCAGCCGTTCGCGGATCACGGCAACGTTGATGACCTCCTCGATGGTGCGCTTGACGCGCACCGGCTTACCCTTCTCGTTGCGATGGGTCTCGACCTTGTTCTCGATGTACACCACGGCCATGCGCTTGCCCACGTTGTCCTTGGTGCGGTCCTCCATGATCCGGGCACCGCGCCCATCCAGGGTAATGAAGACCGCCGGCGTGCCCGTCTGCTGCTCGATGCCCGAGGCGGCGTCGGTGATGTAGTCGCCGGTGATGATGACCCGCTTGTCCAGCAGGATGGGGTGCCCCTGTCGGTCGTAGTACAGCTTCGAGCCCACCGGCACCCGCCCGTTCAGAGCATCCTGCACGCTGTGCTCCTCGTCCACCATGCGGAACTCCAGGGTCGCCGTAGCCCCCAGGATCTGCTTGGCCCGGGCGGTGTCCTGCACGCCGGGAAGCTGCACCACGATACGGTTGTCACCTTGCTGCGCGATGGCCGGCTCGGCCACACCCAGCTCATTGACGCGGTTGCGCAGGGTGGTGATGTTCTGCTCCAGGGCGAAGTGCTTCAGATCCCGCACCGCCTTCTCGGTCAGCTTGGTGCGCAGGCGAAACTCACCGCCGCTGTCCTCGTCGGTGATCAGCAGATCGTCGAACTTCTTCTGCACCAGCGCGTGGGCCTTGTCGCGGGTGGCCGCGTCACGGAAGCTGACCAGGATCCCATCGTCCCCCTCGCGGGTAATGCCCTGGTAGCGCAGCCGCTCGTTGCGCAGCAGGGAGCGCATATCGTTGATGTTGCGTTCGTCCGCCTGGCGCACCGCCGCCGTCATGTCCACCTCCAGCAGAAAGTAGACTCCGCCGCGCAGGTCCAGCCCCAGGTACATGGGCAGGGCGCCGACGCTCGTCAGCCAGCGCGGGGTGGTGGGTGCCAGATTCAGCGCCACGACATACTTGTCGCCCAGCTCGGTGCGGACCACGTCCTGGGCCTTGAGCTGGGTCTCGGTGTCGTCGAAGCGCATGAGCAGCTGGGTGCTGCTGAGCTCGACCTTCTTCGGCACCAGGTCCTTGGCCTTGAGGGTCGCTACGACGCGGTCCTCGACCGCCTTATCTACCGTAGAGCCCCGCAGGCCGGATATCTGCAGTGCGGGGTCCTCGCCATAGAGGTTGGGCAGCGCATACAGCGCACCGAGAAGCACCACCGCCAGAATCAGCAGGTACTTCCAGAGAGAGTATTGATTCAGCATCGTCGTGCCGGCGCTCAGGAACTCTTGATGGTGCCCTTGGGCATCAGGGCCGCCACTGACTGCTTCTGGACCTTGACCTCCAGGCCATCGGAGATCTCCACGCTGATGAAGTTGTCACCGACCTTGGTGATCCGCCCCAGCAGCCCGCCGTTGGTCACCACTTCATCGCCCTTGGCCAGCGATGCGACCATGTTCTTCTGCTCCTTGGCCCGCTTCATCTGCGGCCGGATGAGCAGGAAATAGAAGACCACGAACAGGCCGATCAGAAAGATGAAGTCCATACCGGGCGGCGCCTGTGGAGCGGACGTGGCCTGGGCAACAGCATCGGAGATGAAGAAGCTCATAGATTCGCAGTCCTCGATGTTGCGGGGCGCTCAAAGCGCGTAATTATGACACCTGGGGCCGGGGAAGAACAGGGACGCTCCCTCGGGCCACCATCTGGTGTTCGCTGGAGGACGGACCGGCACGAGGCGGAGGGACCGTCGGCGGCAGAATAGCGGCCGTCGAGCCTGATATGGGCGAGCCGGGACCGAAGGGCCAGTGGCCCTTCGCAGCCCGGTAAGCGCCCATGCCAGGACGGCATGGGCCGGTCCCACAAGCGCAGCACGGGTGAACGGCGGGATAGGAGCCGCGAACGCCCGCACAAGGAAGTGCGGG
>CAYWTP010000138.1:0-8612 GCA_964461215.1 uncultured Ectothiorhodospiraceae bacterium
GCCAAGGCGGATCAGATCCTGACCACCAGACGCACCGTGGAGGCATTGCCGCCGGAGCTGCGGTCCACGACGCGTTTCTATGATCAGGCCACACTGAAGGGTAAGCTGGAGGCCTTCGAGGTCTACGAGCTGATCTGGGAGGTCTCCGGGCTGACCACGGTGTCGGACACGGCGCCGAAAGTACCGCGGGTGACCCATACCCGGGTGCGGCTGCAATGCGCCGGACGCGAGTACGAGATGAGCCAGGACGGCCTGCCCCTGACCCTCGGGCGCAGCGATCGCAGCGACATCGTGGTACACGTGGCCCTGGCTTCGCGCGAGCACGCACGCATCGAACACCACCGGGGGCGCTTCTATCTGGTGGATCAGAGCGTCAACGGGACCTATGTCGTGCGCGACAGCGGCAGCCGTTCGCGCCTGCGGCGCGATAAGCAGGTGCTGGAGGGCAGCGGCCAGATCAGCCTAGGCGAGGCCCCGGAGGAAGCTCCCGACCAGGTCATTCATTTCACCTGCGAGTGAGCGCGGCGTGGCCGCCACGCCGATGTGGAACGCCTTGGCAGAACGGAGAACCCATCAGGGGCCAAGCCTCACGCTTGACGTTCAGTGCGCCCCCTGACGGATCCAGTCTTCGATGCGCCGGATCTCGTCTTCGCTCAAGGGTGTGTTGCCGGCCGGAGGCATGAGCTTGCCGCCGGCGGTCTCCTTGTTCACCAGCCGCATCAGCCAGCCTTTGCTGGGGTCGCCGGGCACGATGGCCGGGCCGGATGCGCCGCCCTTGAGAATATTCGCCCGGGAGTCCAGGCGCAGTCCCTTCCTGGGAAACCACCAGCCGTGACAGCCGGTACAGTGCTTGTCCATGATGGGCTGTATGTCGGCCGCATAGGTGAGGGGGGTGCCGGCGGCCAGGGCGTTGGCCAGGAGACCCGGGCACGCGAGGCAGAGCAGGACGAGAAGCCGTGTTCGGCGAGCTACAGTGGGCGTGGCGATCCGCATCGTGTGTCCTAGTCGGTGTGAAGCAGATGATCGGCGATCCGTCCGGTGCGTACGAAGGTGCCGTGGTGACCCGCCGGGTTGTGCCGGTTCACGAAGCCGTTGAGCCAGCGGGCCATCTTGGAGTGCTCAAGCACCTCGCAGACCACGAGCCAGCCGCCGGGCTTTAAGATCCGGTAGGCCTCGGTGATGTTGCGCGCGTGGGATGGGCTGTGGTGCAGCGCCACCAGGCCCAGGACGGTGTCCACGCTCTGGGCGGGCAGGGTGAGCGGGTTGTCCAGGGGATCCTCGCAGATCCGGTGCACCGGGCGGATCCTGCGGCTCAGCTCCGCGGTGGGCCCCACGCAAATACAGGTCACCGCGCCATCGGCCAGATAGCCGCCGGCGGCCTGCAGGTCCACCACCACGCTGCCCGGACGCAGGGCGGTGCCGTCGAGCAGAGCCGTTCTTTCCCGCTCGCGGGCATGCCGGTACTCGGCCATGGCAGCGGGGTTGGAGACGGTGGGTGCGCTCATGCGGCCCCCGCTCCGTGCTTCCCGGCGGCACCGAAGTTCATGCCCACCGACAGGCGGCGAAGTTCGCTCAGGTTGCGGGTTACTTCGTGAACGGCGTCGGCTGGAAAGAACACGAACATGCCGGGCTCGGGCGATACGGTGGTGCGCAGGCGGCCCTCCGTGATCACCAGTGACCCGGAATCTTCGGGAACCTCCACGTAGTACACGCCGGACAGCAGCTCATACGCATCGTCGTGACTGTGGGGCAGGGTCGCCTGGCCCGGCTCCATGGCATTGAACCAGAAGCCGGCGGCGAGCCCCGCCGGGTCCAGCTCCAGGATCTCAGCGGCCAGCTCCCTGGCCTGGGCCATGACGCCTGCCATTTCCGGGACCTGCTCCAGGTTCAGATAGACGTTCTCGAAGCGCCCGCCGAAGAAATGGGTGCGCCGGATCTCCGGCCCGCCGGCGTGCCGGTCGAAGCTCCGGCGGATGGCCGGATTGGCCTCGGCGGAGCGGTCGTAGAAGCCGACATACACTGGGCTGTTGCGGTACAGAATCATGGACGGCCTGCCCGGCTGTAGGTGTTAGGGCACGGATCCTGATCCGTGGCGCAAGGGCTTCAGGGAATGTCGTCCCCGGCGCGCACTCGCTGGCAGACGGTGCGGGTGTCCGGATGCTCCACCGCCTGGACGATGGTGCTCACGAACTGCTCCAGCTCGGCATAGCTCAGTCCTTGCATGACCTTGTTCAGCAATCCCGGCTCGATCACCGCAATGGTGACGCGTCCATCCGACAGCGGGACCCGGATCCCCGCGCCGGCATACTCTTCCCGCCCCCGGGGCTCTTCCAGCAGATCCTCGGTCTGTGCCAGCAATCCGTCGTAGCAGTCCTCGATAGACTCGCTCAGAGACTCCTCAAGGTCCTCCGGGACGCGCACCAGCAGGCTCTCGGTGTCCTCATCGCGACTCCAGGGTACGCCGTGGCGGTCCAAGAACTCCAGGAACGACTGCAAGGGCTGCGGGTGAAAGAACACGTACTCAAGCATGGTTCAGTGGATCCTTATCTTCCGGGTGGTACCCGGGGGCACAATCGCGGTGGCGAGCCGTCGCTCCCGCAGCCAATGCGCAAGCCGACTCCCCCCCGGGCGCGGGCGGACGGGGCACGCATCGCGACCGCCTTGGCCGGCTATTCGAACACGATCGCGCCACGGCCGGCGGCGGCGATCCTGACCAGATCGTCAGTGGGTTTGCCCCAGGCCCC
This sequence comes from uncultured Ectothiorhodospiraceae bacterium, assembly GCA_964461215.1. Lineage (GTDB taxonomy): Bacteria > Pseudomonadota > Gammaproteobacteria > JAABTG01 > JAABTG01 > CAYWTP01. The sequence continues at coordinate 2,745 of CAYWTP010000138.1, forward strand.
TTTGATGAAGAGCCTGGCGCCGGTACCGGACGCGGCGGCGGCAATCTTAACCAGATCCGCGGTCGATCGCACGGCACCGTTCAACACCAGACCTCCTCCTGCGGCTGCAATGCGGATGAGATCGTCGAGCTGCTTGGTCTCCATCGTGCCTCCTCTGAGTCGTCACGGGCCGTCCCGCAGGTATTGTGGACCACCGGCTTGCAGGCAGGTACTCCCGGAGCGTGTCGGCCCCCGCATCCTCCATCTCCAGAAAGCGTAGACCCATAGCGCAGGGCGTACTCAACTGGCGCGGCGTGGGGCCGGGATGGCAAGCCTTGCGCCGGTGGCCTATTATGGCGCCGTTTCGGCCCACAGGAGAAAACCAGTGCTGGGAGAACCCCACGACCTGATGCATGAGTTTCCGGAATTTGCCCAGAAGATTACCGACCTGCGCCGCGGCGACCAGGCCTTCGCAAGGCTCATGGACGAGTACGACCAGGTGGATGCCGAGGTGCGGGGGCTGGAGGAGCTCGGTCAGCCGGTGACCGACGAGACGATGGAGGAGCTGAAGAAGAAACGCGCCGTACTCAAGGATCGCTTGTACGTTCGCCTCAAGAAATAGCCGGCGCCAAGGGCCCCGGCCCGGTCTGAATCCGCGCTGTCCGCGTCCCTGGACCCCGGGTGCGTCAAGGGGCAATGAGCGGACCTCCCGATGGTCGCCTCCCGGGGTTCCGGGGCCTGACGCGCGTCCATCAGTGGCCGGACTGGGCCAGGACGTACTCCAGATAGTTGATACGCTCCAGCGAGGACTGGATCTTGGCCGCGAGCTGTTCGTCGCGCTCGTCCAGCAGGTGCAGCAGATCTTCGAAGAAGAATACGTGGAAGCTGTCCAGGTAGCGTACCTCCCGGTTGACGTCCAGCACCAGATTGTCCATCCCGAACAGATCGATGACCCGCGGATTGTCTGAAGCACGCCATTCCCTGGCTGCACGGACGAACCGAGTGAGTTGATTGCGGGCCTTGGGCAGCGTCCGCAGCAGTGGGATGGCATCGTCTGCGTTGGTCGGGTTGGCGATGTTGAACCAGACGCCCACGTGCTCGGCCAATACACACACGCTGCGTGTACCACCCACCCGGGTGGCGATGAACAGGGCCCGGGGCACGATGTCCTCCAGACGTGTCTGAAGCTGACGGTATTGGCCGGCCAGGCTGCGTATCTCGGCCATGGTGCATGACCCCCGGTAACGCTTGATCACGAAATCCATCCCGGTCTTTCGTCCCTGGCGTTCCAGATATCCGGCACTGCGCCACACCTCGCAGTGGCTACCCGTCGTGGCCACCAGAGAGGCCAGCATGTGGGCCCCGTCGATGCAGGCGATGTCGACGCTGAGGTGGTCGGTTTCCTTGGTCATGTCCCTGCATACTCCACTGCCTGGTAAATGAAGCCACCGGCCGTGAGTGCCGCGAGGAGCAGGGCTCTGTGGGTGCGGGATGCGGGAATGCTCTCGGCGACCATGGCCGCTCCGCCCAGGGCGGAGAGCGCCATGATGGCCCAGTCCGCCAGCAGCAGTCCGGCGACCGCACCCAGTATCGCGCCCACCCCGTAAGCCGCCCATGGGTCGGGGGGAGGGTGCGGTGAGCGCAGCGCGCTCAGCTCCCCCGCCACGTACCCACCGGCCAGCATGCCGGCCAAGACAAAGGCAACCCGTTGCAGCAGCAGGGCTGCCCCGGTGCCCAGGGCTCCGATGCCGAGGGCCAGTAGCGGTATCAACGCCTGGCGCTGGCGGGGAAACAGGGCCGTTCCCAGCCGAAAGCCCGCAAAGAAGCCCATGACGCCCACGAACAGCCAGAAAAGCTGCCGTCCCATCAGCAGCAGGACGAGGCCCAGGATCAGCTCCAGGAGCGGGATGTTTCGCACGGATAGTTGGCCTTCGATTTTCGGGTGACATTCTACTACTTGGGGGCAGAGCGGGAGCGGATGCCGTGGTTGCCGGGTGACCGGGAGGTCGTCATGATGTTAAGCGTGCGTTAAAGGGGGCGGCCGGATTGTCGCTGCCATCCAGGATAATCACGGAACCCAGGGGGGCTGTGACGTGAGCGACGCGGCAACAACAATTCGTTCAGGAGCGAACAGATGGAATCCGACGACAACAAGCAACTGTGGCGGCAGTTTCCCAAGATGCCGCCGAGCCGGTGGTCAGTGGGCGGCTTCGTGAAGCGGCTGCGGCAATGGTTCTCTGGCGGCGGGGGCGGCGACGGCCGGGGTCCCGGTCTACTCGGGCGGGCCTTCTGGCCGGCTCTGATCTTCGTGCTGCTGGTGGGCGGTCCGATCTTCGTGTGGGTCTTCTGCCGCATCGAGCCGGGGCCGGGCGAGATTGCCATCCTCACGGCCAAGACGGGTGAGGACCTGCCCTCCGGCCGGATCCTGGCCCTGGAGCCGGATCAGAAGGGCATCCGGCTCGACGTGCTGCCGGAAGGGCGCTATTTCCGCGACCCCTACCGCTGGCAATGGGAGATCTCGCACATCACCGATATTCCGGCCGGCCGCCTGGGGGTGCTCACGCGGCTCTACGGTAAGGAGCTGGCACCGGGCCGGATCGTGGCGGGCGAGGGCACCAAGGGCATCGTGCGGGAGGTGATGAGGCCCGGCAAGTATCGTATCAATCCTTACGCCTACTCGGTGCAGCTATTCGACGCGATCTCCATCCGTCCGGGCTCGGTGGGTGTGGTCACCTCGCTGGTGGGCAAGGGGGTGCTGAGCGACGACGTGCCGCCGCAGGCCCGCAACGGCTTCCTGGTCGGCGAGGGCATGAAGGGTGTGGTGCCGCAGGTGCTGGATCCGGGCACCTACTACCTCAATCCCTATCTGGTCAACGTCGTGGAGGTGAACCTGCAGAGCCAGCGCTTCGAGATGAGCGGCGAGGACGCCATCACCTTCCTCACCCTGGACGGCTTTACCGTACGGGTGGAGGGCACCATCGAATTCAACATCGCCCGCGACAAGGCAGCCTTCATCACCCACCGCGTCGGCGACATGGAGGACGTGCTCAAGAAGGTGATTCTGCCCCGGGCCCGGGGCTTCAGCCGCATCGAGGGCAGCAAGCACCCGGCCATCAATTTCATCATCGGCGAGACCCGCCAGCAGTTTCAGGACAACCTGGAGACTCACCTGCGCGAGCAGACCGAGGCCTGGGGCGTCAGTATCCGCTCGGTGCTGATCCGCAACATCCTGCCGCCGGACCAGATCGCCAGCGTGATCCGCGATCGCGAGCTGGCGGTTCAGAATGCACGCAAGTTCGAGCAGCAGATCCAGCAGGCCCGCTCCCAGGCCGAGCTGGTACGCCAGGAGATGCTGGCCCAGCAGAACAAGGAGAAGGTGCAGGCCGACACCGCCCGGATCCGGGCCGTGATCGGAGCCCGGCAGGAGCTGGCGGTGCAGGTCACCGCTGCACAGCGCGAGCTGGAGGTGACCAAGCTGGAGAACGAGGCCGCCGGCTTTCAGGCCGAGGCCATCCTGGCCAAGGCCCGGGCCGACCGCGACGTGGTCCGGCTCGACAATGACGCCCGCGCCGGGGTGCTCAAGGCCCAGGCCCAGGCCTTCGGCGGCGGGATGAATCTGGCCCGCTATGCCTTTTACCAAAGGCTCGGTCCGCGCATCGACTCGATCCTGTCCAGCGATGATGCCCAGGGGCTGGGGGCCATCTTCCGGCCCTATCTGCCCGCGCGCGGGGAGGTGCGGCCATGAAGCGCACGGGCGTGGTACTGGTACTGGGGCTCGCGGTCCTCTCGTTCGCCGTGTGGTGGGGCTGGTTCCGCTTCTATGTGCCATCGGGGTACATGGCCATCCTCACCGCCAAGACCGGTGAGCCCCTGCCCGCCGGTCAGATCCTGGCCGGACCCGGCCAGCAGGGTGTGCGGGAGCAGGTGCTGGGCGAGGGACGTCATTTCCGCAATCCGCTGTTCTACGACTGGGAGATCGTCCCGGCCCTGACCATCCCGGCAGGCAAGGTGGGCGCGGTGGTGTCCAAGGTGGGTCAGGACCTGCCGTCCGGAGAATTCCTGGCCGACAAGGGCCAGAAGGGCATCTGGCGTACCGTGCTCGGACCCGGCCGCTATCGCCTGAACCCCTACGGCTACCGCATCGACTACCTGGATGCCATCAGCATCCCCATCGGCTACGTCGGAGTGGTCACCGGGCTTTCGGGAGCGCAGGCGCCCGAGGGGCAGTTCGCCGGGCCGGGACAGAAGGGCGTGCGCAAGGACGTGCTCCAGCCCGGCCTATACTACGTCAACCCCAAGGAGCTGCGCGTGGACGTGCTTGAGATCGGTGTCAACCAGGTCTCGCTGCTGGGCGAGAAGGGCGGCGCGGTCATCACCAAGGGACAGATAGCCACCCAGAACGTGGCCATGCAGCAGCTCTCCAAGCGGATGCTGGAGGAGCAGAAGGAAAAGCGCATGGACTACCTGGCTCAGCGTAGCCAGGACAAGACGATGGCCGCGTCTGCGGCGCCCGGTGCACGTTCCAAGCGTGGCAAGCCCGCGGTGCGCCACGTAATGCCGCCGGACGCCTCCGCTGCGCTCAGCCTGGATCAGGTGGTGGAGTTTCCTTCCCGCGACGGCTTCGAGATCAGCTTGGACATGACGGTGGAGTTCGAGCTGTTGCCCGAGCAGATCGCGTGGATCTACCAGAGCTACGGTGATCTCCCTGCGGTGGTCGACAAGATTATCATGCCGCAGATCCTGTCGGTGTCGCGGCTCAAGGGCTCGGCTTACCGGGCCAAGGACTTCATCGTCGGCGAGGGGCGCGAGCAGTTCCAGAACGACCTCAAGGAGACCCTGGCCCGGGCCCTCGGCAGCAAGCATATCATCATCCACAACGCGCTCATCCGGCACGTGAACGTGCCTATGCAGATCCTCGATCCCATCCAGCAGGCCAGCATCGCGGTCGAGCAGGATTTGACCAACAAGGAGAAGCAGAACACCGCCCGCAAGCAGGCCGAGCTCAATACCGAGCAGAGCTTGATCGAGCAGCGGCGCGAGCAGGTCGCCCAGGAGACCGAGAAGCTCAAGGCCGAGATCGGTGCGGACAAGGAGAAGCAGGTGGCCGAGATCCACGCCGAGGCTCAGAAGCAGGTGGCCGAGATCCGGCAGCAGACCGCCGCGGTGCGTGCCGGCAAGGTGCGCAAGCTCGGCCAGGCCCAGGCCGAGGTGGTCACCATGGTGGAGGGCGAGAAGGCCGCCGGCTTCGCGCTGAAGGCCGCCGCCCTGGGCGATCCGCAGGCCTACAGCCTGCTGGAGCTTGCCAACGCCCTGAATCCCCAAGTGCGCGTAAACATCCTGCACGCTGGAGACGGCACACTGTGGACGGACATGGAGAAGGCGGACACCGGGAAGCTTGGCGGGGCGAAGCTGCTTCGGAAGTAAGTCTTCGGACCAAGGGCCGCGGGCCTGAGACTTCAGGCTTGGGGCCTGAGGCGTCAGGGGTAAGTGGCCACGTTGTGCTGCCTCCCGCGCCCCCGGGAAAGAGCAGGGGTGCGCAGGACGCCGACATGCGTCGGCTCCGGGCCGGCGGGCTGGAATGGGTATGGCGCTTATCCCCCCTGGCTCCAGGCAGCCGAAGAGGTGGTGGTGATTCGCCCTATTTGTGTTCCCGCATCCCGAGCACGCATGACTTGGCATATGCCGCCACGTCGTTGGCCGTCCACTCGCCCTTTGGGACCTTGTCCATCTTCTCGCACCATGCCTTGGAACCGACTTCAGGCGAACAGGCTGACAGCAGGGGCAGAGTCAGGGCCAGGGCCAGCATTGCAATTGCTCTCATGTCTTCTCCTTGCTCCAAGATGTAATCGACGTACATAGGTTAGTTCTTAAGCCTAGTTCACGGTGTCC
>CAYWTP010000139.1:0-8601 GCA_964461215.1 uncultured Ectothiorhodospiraceae bacterium
CCGGAAGGCCTCGTAGCGCTTGGCGAAGGCGATGAACTCGGTGGTGCAGACCGGCGTGAAGTCGGCCGGGTGCGAGAAGAGCACCAGCCATTTGCCGCGGTAGTCTTCGAGCTTCTTCACCCCATGGGTGGTGGGCGCCTCGAAGTTGGGGGCCGGCTCGTTCAGCCGGGGCATGCTCGCCGTATTGCTGATGTCATTGCTCATGGTCGTCTCCTCGTGGGATTATTGAGAGCTAGACTCAATCTAAATAGAATCCAGACCGGACGCATTGAAAATTCGCAATCCGTGGCCGTACTAGCACTCTCCTCCTGCCCGGAGAGAGGTGAACCCTGTATACCATGCAGAAATCCAGATACCGGAGCGACAGCAGTGAGAGAGGCACAGATCGAAGTGGCCTGGGAAGGGCCACCGCAATGCCGGAGCTGTGCAATTCGGCACCTGGTCCTGTTTGCGGACCTGCAAAAGGACGATTTCCGACAGATCCATCAGCCGGTGGACGAGGTGAGCTTCGAGGTGGGAGAGCCACTCTATCGGACAGCGGAGGCAGGCCACCACGTCCTGACCGTTCGGGGAGGCTTGGCCAAGCTGGTCCAGTATCTGCCTAACGGCGACTGGCGGATCGTGCGCCTGCTGCGCCAGGGGGATCTGGCGGGAATGGAGGCCCTGCTCGGCCAACCCTACCAGCATGATGCGCTGGCACTAGAGCCGGTGACGGCGTGCAGGATCCCCGTTTCGGTGGTGGAAGCCCTCTCGCGCCACACACCCCGGGTGCACCGCCAGCTTATGGAACGCTGGCAACGGGCGGTCAGTGCCGCCGATGCGTGGCTGACCGAGCTGTCGACTGGGCCGGCCAAGGCCCGGGTAGCCCGTCTGCTCATCCGCCTGACCGACTGCTACGGGCGCGACGTGCTGCACCTGCCAAGCCGCGAAGACATGGGGGCAATGCTGGGGATCACCACCGAGACCGCCAGTCGTATCACGGCAGAGTTCAAGCGCGAGGGCTACCTGCGCACCTACGAAGGCGGTCGCGCGGCGGTGGATGCCGCAGCCCTCCAGGCCATTGCCCACGGGTGAAGGGGCGGTAGGCTTGAGGCCTGAGAGGTCAGCGGCTGTAGGCTGTAGGCTGTAGGCTGTAGGCTGTGGACTGTGGGTAAGAGGCGGTCAGCTGGCAGTTGGTAGTGATCAATAGGAGTTGAGAGCTGTCAGCCATGAGTTTTCAGCATCCTACATACGTCTTCGTACATCATTCATCGTTCATGCTTCATACTTTTCCCCCTGCGCCCCAGGGCTGCCCTTCAGGACGTTGGCGAGCCAGCTCTTCTGGCAGATCCGGCGGCGCTGCTCCTGGAGCTTGTCGCGGATGCGGGGTACGGCGACGTGCAGAGGCACCAGGCCGGCCGGGTGGATCTGCTCGCAGTAGATGAGGTGAAAGCCCAGCTCGGATGCCACCACCTCGCTGACCTGTCCTTCCTGTAGAGAGAACAGGACTTCGTCCAGCGCAGGATACAAGGTGCCGCGGGCCACTCTGCCCAGGACGCCTCTCTGCACCGCCGTGGGACACTCGGAGTGCTTCATGGCCTGTTCGGCGAAGCGGGCGGGTTTGTGTAGGACGCGGCGGGCAATGTGCTCCAGACGCTTGCGGGCCGCGGCCGGAGAGTTCTCGGGAAACCGGGGATTGACGGTAATGAGGATGTGGCGCGCGCTGCGGGTCTCCGGCTCGCGAAACTTCTCCGGGTGGGAGTAGTAGTAGATCTGGGCGTCCACCTCGCTGACCTCGGCCGCCCGGCTCCCCACCCGGTCGAGCACCGCCTCCACCCTGAGCTCGCGGCGCAAAGCCTCCCGCAGGGTCTCGCTGGTCATGCCATTGCGAGCCAGGTCCTCGTCCAGCGCATCGGCGCTCGCATAGCGCGCCCGCACCTGGGCCATGGCGGCCTCCACCACCGCGTCGGGGACGGTGACGTCGGGCGCCTCCGGCGTATCCAGCACACCGGCCTCCAGGGCGTGCTCGCGCCTGGCAATTTGCTCTATTGCGGCCCGCTCGCTGGTTCCCAGCTCTGATGGGGCGGTCTTGAAGCGGGACAGGGCTGCCCGCAGCCGGTGGTAGGCCAGGCCCACATCCCCGGCGTAGCCGTTCACCCGCCTCACGCCGCGCCTGCCGCCTCGGGCGCCGGCTCCAGGGAAGCCTCGGGCACGACCAGCGTGCGGCCGGGGAAACGCACGTGGTAGATCACCCCGCCCGGGGCATCGCGAACGACCTTCAGCACCTCGCCCACATCTCCGGGCCGCGCTACGACCTCGCCGGCCACGGCCAGCGCCATACGGGGCGCAACGCTGTCCCGGAACTCGAAACGGCTGGGCACCCAGGGCTCGCCACCCGGGATCAGCTCCTCCTCGCGGCAGCCCACCAGACGGCCGGCATCCAGAAAGTGTACGGAGTAGATGATCTGGTCCTGGAGAAAAGTGCCGACGTTGCGCACGTAGCCCACGCTGCCGCGGCGCACCAGCAGCGTGCCCGTGTCCAGGCCCGGGTAAGTGCCGTCATTGCGCACGTTGCGCGTAACTCGCACCCGCTCGCCATAGTCGAATCGGGGTCGCATGTCAGCTTGATCCTTTCAAGAAGATCTCCCGCCGAGACGCGGAGACGCAGAGATACAAGACCTCACCCATTCGTACAACTTCTGACTTGCGGCAAAGCGAGGCTCGGTTATTTCTTAAGCTTTGCGTCGCTGCGCCTCTGCGCGCGGATCCGGGCTAGCGCCGAAGCAACGAGTCGACCGGAACGTAGGCCGTGCCGGGCTGATTCATGTGAAAGACCCGGAAGACCTTCTCCGTGAGTGCGTCCGAGGCTACGAAGTCCTGGTACGCACGCTCCAGCAGCCGGCGGTAGAGCTCCCGGCGCGGAGCATCTTCCTCCGGCATGGCGGCCTGGGCGATATAGTCATGGAAGCGCTGCAGGATGTGCAGGCGGTTCACCTGCACCGTCGCGGGCTCGTAGCCGATCCCGAAGTACTCCAGGAACTCTTCGGCGGCGCTCAGCTCTTCCAGATCGTCTTCCAGGCTCGTCTGATACATGGACTCATCCTCCTTCATGGGAGAGGCTTGTGTTAGGGTTTCTCAGGCCTCGGCGGCCATCGCCAGGCCGGCATCGATCGTATCCAGCAAGGCTTTCGCGCCGAGCCGATCGGCGGCGTCCAGCGTCACCACCTTGTGCAGCCGCGCTCTGGCCTCGCCGAAGCGCGACAGACGCAGATCCAGGTAGCCCGCCGCCTTCAGGCACAGAAGGTAGAAGCGCACCAGGCCCATGGAGCGCAGCACGCCGGAGCCCAGTACCATCTCGTCCAGGTCCTGCCAGTCGGGCGGAAAGCGCAGCCGCTTGCCGGCGACCGCCAGCGCACGCTCGGCGACGGTGAGGGCCTCCTGGTGGCGGTGCTGGTAGTAGTAAAAGCGGTACAGCCCCACCAGCACCAACAGATGCTCGGGCGCCAGCAGGTAGGCCCGCAGCAGAGACAGCTCGGCCAGCTCCTCACCGTAGGACTCGGCGGCCTGTCGCAGCATGCCGTCTGCCTTGGGGTCCAGAGGCTCGTCGAAATACAGGTCCTGGCCTTCGAAATCCAGCAGGTCCATGTCACGCTCCGGCGGCCCGGGACAGCACGGCCGCGGTATCCCCCTGCCCGGCGTGACAAGCGTCGTCGGCCGCGCAGTCCGCGCAGCCTGTGTCGCCGCCCGCGGAATCACCGCGGATTCGGGCAAGCTGGTTCTCCAGGGTTTCAATACGCTCCAGCAAGCAGCCAATAGCCTTGCCCACCGGGTCCGGAATAAGGTGATGGTTCAGATCGATGCCATGCGGATCCAGCATGCGCACCGGCTTGCCCTGGACGATACGGCCGGGGATCCCGATGACGGTGCGGCAGCGGGGCACGTCCTTGACGACCACGGAGTTGGCGCCGACCCGTACGTTGTCGCCGAGTGTGATAGGCCCCAGCACCTTGGCACCCGCGCCGACCAGTACGCCGTTACCCAGGGTAGGATGGCGCTTGCCCTTGTTCCAGGTGGTGCCGCCCAGGGTGACGCCGTGGTAGAGGGTTACGTCGTTTCCGATCTCGGCAGTCTCACCGATGACCACGCCGGCACCGTGGTCGATGAAGAAGCGACGGCCGATGCGCGCCCCCGGATGGACGTCCACGTTGGAGAGCATGCGCGACACGAAGGACAGCAGGCGGGCGGGATAGCGCCAGCCGCGCCGCCACAGGCCGTGGGCCAACCGGTGCACAAGGATGGCGTGCACCCCGGGGTAGGTCGTCAGCACCTCCCAGAAGGTGCGTGCGGCCGGATCGCGCTCGAATACGCAGCGTACGTCCTCCTTCCACAACCCCAGCAGGCCCGGCGCGCGGCCTTCAGTGGTCTCGCTCGCAAGCACGCCGTCGTGCCCGTTCACGCCCATGCGGGCGATTCCTGCACCGGCGACACCGACGCGTAGAACTCCCGCAGCTCCCCAGCCAGGGGGGCCCGCTTGGCATGGGTCACGAACCGCCGCACGCAGACCAGCAGGGCGTCGGCCTGCTCGCGGGTCAGGCGGATCCCGATCTCGCCGTAGGCCTGGAGGATCGCGCGGGTTCCCGAGTGCTTGCCCAGCACCAGTCGGTGCTCGCGCCCCAGAGCCAGGGGATCCACCCCCTGATAGTTGCGCCGGTCCTTGAGCAGCCCGTCCACGTGAATGCCGGCCTCGTGGGTGAAAGCACCCTCGCCTACCAGGCTCTTGTGCCACGACACCGGGCGCCCGGAGGCGGTCTCCACCAGCCGTGAGGCCGCGGCGAAGCCGGTCTGGTCGATGGCCAGCTCCAGGCCGTACAGGTTGCGCAGCCCCAGCACCACTTCTTCCAGGGCCGCGTTGCCCGCCCGTTCGCCCAGACCGTTGACCGTGGTGTTCACGTGGCTGGCGCCGCCAAGGACCGCCGCCAGGGTGTTGGCGGTCGCAAGTCCCAGATCATCGTGGGCGTGCATTTCGATCTCGAGATCCGTGATGCTGCGGATGTCAGCGATGCGCTCGCGCACGCCGAAAGGCTCCATGACGCCCAGGGTGTCGGCGAAGCGGAAGCGGCGCGCGCCGGCTTGCTCCGCCCTCTCGACGACCCGGCGCAGGAAATCCGTGTCCGCGCGCGAGGCGTCCTCGCCTCCCACGCACACCTCGAGCCCCAGCGCCAGCGCCTCACCCACGTGGCGCTCGATGGCCTCCAGCACCCAGGGCCGGTCCTTGCCGAGCTTGTTGTGGATCTGCTGATCGGACACCGGAATGGACAAATCCACCATATGCACGCCCAGCTCCCGGCAGTGGGAGATATCGTCGGCCCGCATGCGGCTCCAGACCAGCAGCCGTGCCTTCAGTCCCCGCGCGGCCAGGGCCCGGATCCCCTCGCACTCCTCCTCCCCCATCGCCGGTATGCCTACCTCCAGCTCCGGTACCCCGATGCCGTCCAGGGCCGTGGCGATAGCCAGCTTTTCCTCCGGATTGAAAGCCACTCCCGCGGACTGTTCGCCGTCGCGCAGCGTGGTGTCGTCTATAGTGATGGTGTGCTGAGCCCCAGCCATGTCAACAGCCCCTGTAGGTTCCATGTACAGCATCAAGGCAAACACCATGCCATAAGATTAGCTGTTGTATATCATCGACTTATCTAGAGATTCCCGAGATAATTGGCGTACACCCAACAGGCGTGCACATGTCCTATGTAGTGAAGCCGACAAGATAGAGATGGCCCACGTATGTCCGGACACAACTGACCCCCCGGCCCGAATCGGTAGCATCCCGATACCCATACCCGCATGGAGCGCGGCAGCGAGTCCCCTGCGCCTCGGGTCAATCAACAGCCCTACAAGGCCGAATGACAGACACGCGGTGACAAGGCTTGATTTGGCAGCCGAAACCTCGGGATCATGTCCGGCAGGCTGGTGCCCACGACAAGATTGGTGCCGACACACCCGACCCATATATAGGCAGCTTAGCGATAGATGCTGACCTTTGAAGAAATGGAGACTCTCCTCGCGAGCCCGGAGTCCGACCGCGTGGAGCGGAAGCCCTCCCTTTCGCAGCGCGAGGAGATCCGTAAGAACATCTGTGCGCTTGCCAATGACTTTCCGGGCCACGCCGCTCCGGGCGTTGTATTCATCGGGGTTGAAGACGACGGAGCATGCTCGGGGTTGTCCATTACAGACGAAGTACTGCGCACCTTGTCCGACATGCGCTGCGATGGCAACATCCTGCCGCAACCAATAATGACCGTCCAGAAGCAAGTCATCCACGGCTGTGATGTGGCCGTGGTGAGCGTTACTCCGTCCCAAGAGCCGCCTGTTCGCTACAAGGGCGTAACATGGATACGCGTCGGTCCGACGCTGCGGCGGCCAACACCGGAAGAGGAGAGACTCCTCTCCGAGCGACGGCGCGCCGGGGATCTGCCATTTGACCTACGGCCCATGGCGGGCACCACACTGGAGGATCTTGACCTCGATTTGTTCGCCCGTGAATACCTGCGGAACGCGATTGCGCCTGAGGTTCTTGACGAGAACCGCCGGACCCTCGAGCAACAGCTCACCTCCCTGCGGCTTGTGTCCCCTGGGGGGATACCATCCTGTGGCGCCATTCTGACTTATGGGAAGGAGCCGCTTCGTTGGGTTCCGGGGGCCTATATTCAATTTCTGCGCGTTGACGGCACGCAGATTACCGACCCCATCCGAAATCAGAAGGAACTTGCCGGTCCCTTGCGGGAGGTGCTCAGCCAGCTCGATGAACTGCTGGAGATAAATATTTCCACCGCGACCGATGTAACCGGTGGAGCACGCGAGCGACGGCGGCCTGATTATCCCATCGTCGCCCTGCAGCAGCTTGCCAGGAATGCAGTCATGCACAGGACCTATGAAGGTACCGGTGCCCCGGTGCGAATCTATTGGTTCAATGATCGCATAGAAATCTCCAACCCGGGTGGGTTATACGGACAAGTCAACAAGGACAACTTCGGCCAGGGCGCTACGGACTACCGCAACCCTTTGATAGCGGAAGTCATGAAAGTGCTTGGCTTCGTGCAGCGCTTCGGTCTCGGTCTGCCTCTCGCGCATACGCAGCTGGAAAAGAACGGTAATCCACGCCCGGATTTTCAATTCCAGCCCAACAGCGTTCTGGCCGTGGTGCGTAGAGCGGCATGAACACCATTGCCTTCTTCAACAACAAGGGTGGCGTCGGTAAGACTTCACTCGTGTATCACCTCGCGTGGATGTTAGCGGACCTGGGTATCAATGTGGTCGCTGCGGACTTGGACCCCCAGGCCAACTTGACGGCTATGTTCTTGGATGAGGACCGCCTGGAGGAACTGTGGCCTGACGGTGCGCACCAGGACACGGTGCTGGGCATGATTCAGCCCATCTTGAAGGGAACTGGGGACATCGCCCGGCCTCACGTTGAGGATATCTCAGACAACATCGGCTTGGTGGTCGGCGACCTTGGCCTGTCCGGCTTCGAAGACAAGCTCTCCGATTCCTGGCCGCGATGTCACGACGGTGACGAGGCGGCCTTCCGCGTGATGTCCGCTTTCTACCGTGGGCTGGTGTTGGCAGCCGAGGCGCGCGGGTCAGACTTGGTGCTTATCGATGTGGGCCCCAACCTTGGCGCCATTAACCGCGCGGCGATTATCTCTGCCCGCCACGTGGTGATTCCCCTGGCGCCCGATCTCTTTTCCCTGCAAGGTCTGCGCAACCTTGGACCGACGCTGCGCCGTTGGCGCGGAGAATGGGCTGAGCGACTGAAGAAGACTCCAAACCCGGATCTTAAGCTGCCTCAAGCGCAAATGCGGCCAGCGGGATACGTGGTGATGCAGCACGCGGTCCGGTTGGACCGCCCCGTGAAGGCCTATGCGCGCTGGATGGCTCGGATTCCCGAGGTGTTCCGCACCTCGGTCTTGGATCAGCGGGACGGGAACATACCGACGGTCGAGCAGGACCCGCACTGTCTGCAAACGCTAAAGCACTACCGTAGCCTCATGCCCCTGGCCATGGAGGCCCGAAAGCCCATGTTTCAGCTCAAGCCGGCGGACGGAGCCATCGGAGCCCACCAGGACGCCGTTCAGGGTTGCTATAAGGATTTCCGAGGTCTAATCCACACCATCGCCGGGCGTTGCGGGGTAGCGCTCCCGTAAGAGAAGCCATCCCGCCGCCGCTCACGCGTATGCCGGCTGGAAGGCCTGCTCGGGATCCTTCACCGGACCGTCCGCACCCCAATAGGGCGAGAGCCTACGCAACTGGGCGACGATGGGCGGCACCGCGGCGATGACCCGCTGGATCTCATCCTCCGTGTTGTAGCGCGACAGGGAGAAACGCACGGTGCCGTGGGCGGCGGTGTAGGGAATGCCCATGGCGCGCATCACGTGGGAGGGTTCCAGGGACCCAGAAGTGCAGGCCGAGCCGCTGGAGGCGGCGATACCGGCCTTGTTCAGCAGCAGCAGGATCGCCTCGCCCTCGATGTACTCGAAGGCGATGTTGGCGGTGTTGGGCAGGCGGTTACCCGGATCGCCGGTCACGAAGGCGTAGGGTACCTGCGCCAGGATCCCCTGCTCCAGGCGA
>CAYWTP010000140.1:0-8574 GCA_964461215.1 uncultured Ectothiorhodospiraceae bacterium
CGTGTCCTGCAAGTGCTTCCGCAATGCTGCGACACCAGCTGACCCTTAAGGACTAACCTATGAGCCAGGCGTATATCGCACTACCCACGGAAGCCCACGCAGATCCGGGCGGGATTGGGTGGCTCGTGGCTGCAAATCGACTCAACCAGGGTGGTGCTGGAGACTTCGGTAGCGCCCGCAGGCGTCAACAATCCGTACGCCTCATCGTGTTTGCGCCGGCCACAGCTTCTCCAGGCGCTTGACGGACACCGGTACCACGGTCCGCAGCTCCTGGGCAAACAAGGATACCCGCAGCTCTTCCAGCAGCCAGCGCGGCTCATATTCCTGTATGGCGCGGCCCGTGCACCTGGCCTGCTCCAGACAGCGTCGCCACAAGGGTGCGATGCTGGCGGCCAGCTCGGCGTCCCGGCGCGGGTTCATCGAGAGCTTGTGCAAACGCCGCTCGATGGCCTCCAGATACCGCGGAAGCTGTTGCAGCCAGCGGAACGGCACGTCGGTGAAGAAACCCCGGTAGATCAGGTACCGAAGCTGCTCGTTGATCTCATCCTCCGGGGACGGGGAGGCGACGGCTTGGTGCAGAGCCTTCACTACGCCGTGGTAGCGTTCCAGGATCCCGCCGGCCAGGGCGCAGACTGCCTCCGCGGCAGACACCAGGCGGGCACGCCCGTGCTCCCTGCGCCGGGCGAAGTCCTGGGCGGTGTAGACGTCATCCTCGCCTTCGAGGCAGGCCCGGTCGATGCTCAGCAGAATCAGATCCCGGCGTAGTGCCCCAACGGCACCGGCCACCCCCTCACCCACCTCCGGTCGCCAGGGCGAGGGCTGCACCATGGCATAGAGCAGCTCCAGGCGCTGGATGCCCGGCAGACCCCGTGACAAGCTCCGGATCTGGGGCTCCAGCGTCAGGGCAAAGAGCCGGCGCAAGCCCTGCGGGTGGGCTCGCCGCGCGTCTTCGGCCGTGTCGAATACGCGCAGATCCACCCATTCGCCCTGGTCCACCAGGGCCGGAAATCCGCGCAGCCTCAGGCCCTGCCGCTCCACCACGACCTCCCGCGGCAGATCGCCGAAGTCCCAGGCCAGGATTTCCCGGCGCTCCAGGCCAGCCCCCGCGCCACCGCGGAAGCTGGCCTGGGCCTCGCCCGCCAAATCTCCCTGCAGCTCCGCCAGGTCCCGTCCAGCGGCCAGCTCCTTGCCGCGCTCGTCCAGCACCGCAAAGCGCATCTTCAGATGGTCGGCCAGGCTCTCCAATTGCCATGCGTCCGCCGGCACCGCCACCCCGGTCATGCGCTGCAGGTGGGCGGCCAGTGCCGGCAGCAGCGGCCCGGTTGCGGGCTCCATGGCCTGGAGGCACGCTTCGGCGAAGTCCGGGGCGGGAACGAAGTGCCGGCGCAAGGACTTGGGCAAGGACTTGATGAGCGCAATGATCTTCTCCTGCAACAGCCCGGGCACCAGCCATTCGCAGCGCCCGGCATGCAGTGACTTCAGGGCCGGCAACGGCACGTGCAGGGTCACGCCGTCGGCCTCATGGCCCGGCTCGAAGCGATAAGACAGGGGCAGGCATACGCCGTCCAGGTCCAGGTGGTCTGGAAAGCGCTCCGCCGTCACCTCGGGCGCCCCGTGGCGCATCAGATAGGCACGGGTCAGGAACAGCCGGCGGGCATCCTCGGTCTCCTCCCGACGGCGCCATTTCTCGAAGGCAGGACCGCTGTGGATGTCCGCGGGCAGCCGTTCATCGTAGAAGCGAAACAGCGTCTCCTCGTCCACCAGCACGTCACGGCGGCGGGACTTGTGCTCCAGCTCCTCCACCGCGGCCAGAAGGGACCGGTTGTGGGCGAAGAAGGGAGCATCGGTGCGGTAGTCCCCCTCGACCAGGGCGGCGCGGATGAAGATCGCCCGGGAGGCGGCGGGATCAACGCGGCCGTAGCTGACCTTGCGCCGGGGCAGCAGGGTGAGCCCGTACAGGGTCAACCTCTCGAAGGCGGCCACTTGGGCGCCGCGGGCCTCCCAATGGGGCTCCGAGTAGCTGCGGCGACACAGGGCGCCGGCCGCCTGCTCCACCCAGGCCGGCTCGATGCGGGCCACGGTGCGCGCATACAGGCGGCTGGTCTCCACCACCTCGGCGGCCACCACCCACTTGGGTGGGCGGGCCACCATCCCCGAGCCCGGAAATATGCTGAAGCGGGTGCCCCTGACACCGAGATACTGCCCGCCCTCCTCCCTGCAGCCGATGTTGCCCAGCAGTCCGGTCAGCAGGGCGCGGTGAATGGCCTCATACGTTGCCGGCAGGGTGTTCTCCCGCACACCCATGTCGTGCATTAGCCCAGTGAGCTGCTGGTGCACGTCGTGCCATTCACGCATGCGCACATGGGACAGAAAGGACTCCCGGCAGAGCCGGCGCAGCTTGCTCCTCGACAAGTGCCTGGCCTGCTGGTGATAGAATTCCCACAGCTTGAGATAGGCCAGGAAGTCGGAGCGCTCGTCGCGGAACCGATCGTGTGCCGCGTCGGCCCGCTCCCTGGCGGCCAGGGGCCGTTCCCGCGGCTCCTGTACGCTCAAGGCGCTGGCGATGACCAGCATCTCGGCCACGCAGCCTTCATCCCTGGCCGCCAGCAGCATGCGACCGACCCGAGGATCCACTGGCAGGCGCGCCAGCTCCCTGCCCAGGCCCGTCAGCCGGCGCTCCCCGTCCATGGCCCCCAGCTCCTGCAACAGGCGGTAGCCGTCGCTCACATACCGGCGGTCCGGCGGGTCCAGAAAAGGAAAGCTTTGCACCTCGCCCAGCTTCAGGGCGGCCATCTGCAGGATCACGGCCGCCAGATTGATGCGCAGGATCTCCGGCTCGGTGAACACAGGACGCTGGTGATAGTCCTCTTCGCCATAGAGCCGAATGCAGATCCCCGGCCCCACCCGGCCGCAGCGACCCCGGCGCTGGTCGGCCGAGGCCTGCGATACGGGCTCGATGGGCAGACGCTGTACCTTGGTGTGAAAGCTGTAGCGGCTGATCCGCGCCAGGCCGGTGTCCACCACGTACCGGATCCCTGGCACCGTCAGGGAGGTCTCCGCCACGTTAGTGGCCAGCACCACCCGCCGTTGGCGCGCGGGGAGGAAGATCCGCTGCTGCTCCGCGGTGCTCAGACGCCCGAACAAGGGCAGGATCTCGGTGCCGGCGGGGTGATGCTTGCGCAGGCCTTCGGCGGTATCACGGATCTCACGCTCGCCGGGCAGAAATACCAGAACGTCTCCCGGCCCTTCCCGAGCCACCTCGTCCACCGCCGCCAGAATCGCCTCGTGCAGACCCAGCTCGCGTGTGTCTTCATCCTCGGCTGCCAGGGGACGGTAGCGGACCTCCACCGGGTAGGTACGTCCAGGAACCTCGATCACGGGTGCGCCGCCGAAGTGGCCGGCGAATCGCGCCGGGTCGATGGTCGCCGAGGTGATGATCAGCTTGAGGTCGGGACGCCGCGGCAGCAGCCGCTTTAGGTATCCCAGAAGGAAGTCGATGTTGAGATTGCGCTCGTGAGCCTCGTCCACAATGATGGTGTCGTAGGCCAGCAGGTCCCGGTCACCCTGGGTCTCGGCCAACAGGATGCCGTCGGTCATGAGCTTCAGGTAGTCGTGGGGACTGGTCCGGTCGCCGAAGCGCACCTTGTATCCAACGCCCGGACCGGTCCCCGTTCCTAGCTCGGCCGCGATGCGCGCCGCTACGCTGCGGGCCGCGATACGCCGGGGCTGGGTGTGACCGATGAGACCGGCGGCCCCGCGCCCGAGAGACAGACAGATCTTCGGGATCTGGGTGGTCTTGCCCGAGCCGGTCTCTCCGCAGACCACGGTGACTTGGTGACCGGCGATGGCCTCGGCAATCCGCCCCCGGTGCTCGCTGACCGGCAGGTCCGGCGAAAACGAGGGGTGGGGATGCTGCTCCAGGCGCCGCCGCAGGCGCTGGACGCTGCGCTGCGCAAGCTCCTCGGCCTCCCGCAACGCCCTCTCGATGGGCCGGCCTGCCGCCAGCCGCTGCCGGAATCCGCGCAGGCGGGATCGCAGGATGTCGCGGTCAGCCAGCATGCACGCCTCCAGCACCTGCGCCAGTTTGTCCAATCGCCCTGCCAGGGCTGCAGCCGACTGCATCTGAAGGTTCAAGAATTCTGGCCACCCGCCGAAGGACTTGGAAGCATCAGCAAAATCACGTATAAAGTAAGGGATTTCCCTTGGGCTACCGCAACCCGAGTCCACGTTCCCGGGACCGCGTTATAGCGGGCTGCGGCAGCAGCACAACCAGAGCATACGCATGCGCATGGAACGACTGACCCAACCCGGCCAGCCCCCAGCCGCATCTGCCTCCCAAGAAACCCCCGAGCAGACGGCCGAGCACGTGCGGCTTGCTCTTCCCTTGATGGCCCGGCATAAGATCCCGGTCGATCCCACCAACTATGCCGTATTCTATGAATATGTTTCCGGTCGGAACCACGTCCTCGGCGAGCGGCTGGGCGAGTTGCTGAAGCGGCCCGGGGCACTGACGCCGGGGATATGCCAGGAGCTGTACCGACGATATGTCCAAAACTGCAATGAGGCCCTAATGGATCGGATGCGCTCGGAGCTGCGCCAGATCGCGACCGAGACGGTGGGCTACGTAGCAGAAGCCTGCAGCGAGGCCGCACGTTCCTCCGGTGCTCTGGAGGGGCACGCCAGTCGCTTCGACGCCGGCGTGAACGAATCCGAGATCGGTCGGATCCTGTCGGAGATCATCCACGAGACGCGTGCCGTAACGCGGACATCCCGGAGTCTGGAAAGCCATCTGCGGGCCACCGTCCAGGAAGTGGAGACCCTGCGCGAGGAGCTCGAGCGGGTGAAGCGGGAAGCCTCCACCGACACCTTGACCGGCCTGCTCAATCGCGGTGCCTTTGAGGTGTCCCTGCGCGAAGCCTTTGAAGACACGCATAGCGACGTCGCCAGGTTCAGCCTGGTTTTGCTGGATATCGACCACTTCAAGCAGGTTAACGACACTTACGGGCATCTGATCGGGGACAAGGTACTTCGGCTCATTGCCGTCATGCTGACCAGGAGTGTCAAGGGCCAGGACGTGGCGGCTCGCTACGGTGGGGAGGAGTTCGCCGTGTTGCTGCCCGGCACCCCGCTCAACGGCGCCTGGACGGTAGCCGAGACCATCCGCCGCACCGTGGAGAAGAGCCGGTTTAAGCGCACCGATACCGGCGAGCCCATCGGCACCGTTACGGTGTCCCTCGGCATCGCCCAGCATCGCCTCAACGAATCCCCGGATGATCTGGTGCGGCGCTGCGACCAGGCCCTCTACCGGGCCAAGCGCCAGGGCCGCAACCGCGTGGCACAGGCCGCGTGAGCACACGAACGCCTGAAAGATCGGACGACCCCGACAGCTCCCTCCTCTCCACTTGTAGCTCGCACTCTTTCGCCATCGTTTCGAGCACCTGAGAAGGGACAACAGTCTGATGCCGTTCTACGAGTTCTACTGCAGCGACTGCCATACCGTGTTCCGCTTCTTTTCCCGGCGAGTGGACACGCAGACCCGGCCGGCCTGCCCCAAGTGCGGGCGGCCCGAGATCCAGCGCCGGATGTCGACTTTCGCCATCTCCCGCGGTCGCGACGCGGGAGATGGCGACGGCCTGCCGGATATGGATGAGGCCCGCCTGGAGCAAGCCTTTGCATCCATGGCCGGGGACCTAGACAGTGTCGACGAGAACGACCCCAAGGCTGCCGCGCGCATGATGCGCAAGCTGTTTGACGCTACCGGGGTGCGTTTAACCCGGGACATGGAGGAAGCCATTCACCGCATGGAGGCCGGCGAGGATCCGGACAAGGTGGAGGCGGAGATGGGAGACGTTCTGGAGAACGCCGATCCCTTCGCAGCCCAGGGCCGGCCCAGCTTGAAGGACATCCGGCGCCTGCTGCCGCCCACCGTGGACGAGACGCTCTACGAGCTGTAACGGCTCCCGGACCGACTGCGGCAAGCGCTCTTCATCTGCACCAGCTCCGGCCCGACGAGCGCAGTCTCGCGGACTTCACCGCTGCCGTCGCCCTACACCCGCACCAGGGCTCCAGGTCTATGCAGCCCGTCTGAATGGGCGCGGATGCCACCAGCCGCAAACCCGGGATCCTCCTGGCTCAAGCGCCTGCGTCCGACTAAATTCGGCCGCTGGACAGTCCCATGCCGGCGAGAAATCGCGGCAGAAGCAGTGCATAAAAAGCCAGCAGTACGACTAGCCACAGCACCAGCGCCGGCGGGGCGAGAACGTGGTAGGCCATCCACTCCGATATCCGGTCCCGGGTTGCCTGAGACGCCGTCCGGAAGTACCGCTCCTGAATCCCCGCGGCCGAGACATCAATATAGAAATAAGGCACCGACCCGCGCGCCACGAAGGCGATCTCGGGCTCCGGATCATCGTCCACCTGCATGGCCGCCAGAAAGCCTTCCGCCCCCAGCCCCCGGGGGATGAACAGCTCGCGCAGGTAGCGCGGCTTGCCCGCAGAATCCACAATGGTCACCGTTACCGCCTCGCGCCAGCGCTCCCGCCGGCGCTGCACCCGGGCGCGCAGCTCTGTGCCGGAAACCGACCAGTGCAGGCCGTCGGCCTCCCCCAGATACCCGCTCGTCCGGTACTTCCCTGCGACCACCAGAATCCAGCTCCCGGCACAGGCAAGCAAAGGAATCGACAGCACTACGGCAAGCAACACTCGCTTCAACCCCATCTCCCATGGTTCACGCCGGGCGAAGCGCCCATCATAGGGCATGGGGGCAGAATCTCCGATGGGGTGCGGGCTATTCAGCGAGCTTGCCCTCCATGTCCAGCACTGTCCGAGTCATGGGCAGCACACTGTCAGGATTCAACGACATGGACTGAATCCCCTGCTCCACCAGCCAGGCCGTGATCTCCGGAAAGTCCGAAGGGGCTTGACCGCAGATCCCCACATACTTGCCACGCTCGTTGCAGGCCTCGATGGCGATCTTCATCATCTTGAGCACCGCCGGGTTGCGCTCGTCGTAGCCGGTGAGCAGACCCGAGTCGCGGTCGATGCCCAGAGTGAGCTGAGTGAGATCATTGGAGCCGATGGAGAAGCCGTCAAAATCATCGAGGAACTCGCCGGCCAGCATCACGTTGGCGGGGATCTCACACATGAGATTGACCTTCAGCCCCCGCTCTCCGCGCCTGAGCCCTTGCTCGGCCATCAAATCCAGCACCCTTCTGCCCTCCTCTGGCGTGCGCACGAAGGGCAGCATCAGCTCGACGTTGGTAAGGCCCATGTCCTCGCGCACCCGCTTCATGGCTGCGCACTCCAGGGCAAAGCACTCGGCGAAGGATTCGGAGGGATAGCGCGACGCGCCGCGGAACCCGATCATGGGGTTCTCCTCGTGGGGCTCGTAGGCCTCACCGCCTATCAGCTCGGCGTACTCGTTGGATTTGAAGTCGCTCATGCGCACGATTACCGGCCTGGGATAGAAGGCCGCGGCGATGGTGCCGACGCCCTCGGCCAAACGCTCCACGTAGAACTCCGTGGGCCCCGGGTAGCCCGCAATGATACCGCCAATCTGGCGGTGCAGAGCGGGGTCCAGGCCGTCGTACCCGAGCAGCGCCCGGGGATGCACCCGGATCATGGAATTGATGATGAACTCCAGGCGGGCCAGGCCCACGCCGTCGCTAGGCAAAGCACTGGCGGTGAACGCAACGTCCGGGTTGCCCACGTTGAGCATGATCTTGGTACGGGGCCGCGGCAGCTTGCTGTAGTCCACCGTCTCCTTCCTGAAGGGAATCTGCCCGTCGTAGATGTAGCCCACGTCCCCTTCCACGCAGGACACCGTAACCTCCCGACCGGAAGGGATGACCCGGGTAGCGTCCCCGGACCCCACCACCGCCGGGATCCCCAGCTCCCGTGCGACGATGGCGGCGTGGCAGGTGCGCCCGCCCCGGTTGGTGACGATGGCTCCGGCGATCTTCATGATTGGTTCCCAGTCGGGGTCGGTCATGTCGGTGACCAGGATCTCGCCGGGCCGCAGATCCCGCATGCGTGCGGCGCTGGCGATGACCCGGGCGGTACCGGCGGCAATCCGGCGGCCCACGCTCTTGCCGGTGGCAAGCACCTTGCCCCGTCCTTCCAGAGTGTAAGTCTCCTCAACGGGGCCACCCTGGGTGGAGTGCACGGTTTCGGGCCGGGCCTGCACGATGAACAGCTTTCCGGTCTGGCCGTCCTTGGCCCACTCGATGTCCATGGGCCGCGCTTGCCCGGCCCTGGCGGAGTAGTGGTTCTCGATGATGACCGCGTAGCGCGCCAGCTCAAGCACCTCGTCATCACTGATGGAGAAGCGGCTGCGCTCCGCTGCGGGCACGTCCACGTTCTCTACCGGCCCTTCGGTGCCGGCGGCGTAAGCCATGCGAATCGCCTTCTCGCCCAGATGGCGTTTGATGATGGGCCGGAACCCCTTGGCCAGCGTGGGCTTGAAGACATAGAACTCATCCGGATTCACCGCGCCCTGAACCACGTTCTCACCCAGACCATAGGACGAGGTGATGAAGACCACGTCCCGGAAGCCGGACTCGGTGTCCAGGGTGA
>CAYWTP010000141.1:0-8546 GCA_964461215.1 uncultured Ectothiorhodospiraceae bacterium
CGAACGAGCTGACCATGACCCAGGAGCTGATTGCCAACATGCTGGGGGTGCGCCGCGAAGGCGTCACCGAGGCGGCTGGGGAATTGCAGCGCGCCGGCCTGATCCACTACCGCCGCGGCCACATCACCGTGGTGGATCGGCCGGGATTGGAAGCGCGCGTGTGCGAATGCTACGCGGTCGTGAAGAAGGAGTTCGACCGCCTGCTGCCGGATACGGACATACGCTGAATCGGCCGCTCAGTGGCCTTGGTGGCTCTCCACCCATGCGCGGCGGGAGCTGGCCTGCGTTTCCCGCCACCCCCCTGCGGCCGCGCATGGAAAGCCGGACCCCGAGGGCTCTATGCGTCGGTCACTGCGATCCGGGTCCGCATCGTGGGGCGTCCCCGGCGGCGCCCGCGCCCTTTAGGTGAAACTCATACGTAGGATCTTTAGGCCGTGCCGTCCATGTGAGGCCCGCAGGACACGCCGTGAACACGTCCGTGTGGGCTCGGTCGCAGCATCCCTGCTGCTCACGGTCCTGCAAACCTCACATGGACACCGCGTACTTGGCTTAAGAACTAGCCTATGAGGTGAAACTAACGTCGCCGAACAGTCCCAGCAATCCGAACACGATCAGGTAGGCCGCGACGATGTAGTTCAGCAGCCGCGGCATGACCAGGATCAGAATGCCCGCGATCAGCGAAACCAGGGGGCCCAGACTCCAGGTGATATGCATGACGAGGTTCTCTTGTGGGTGGTGAGTCAATCTTCCTAAATTATACCCTGGTAGCGGAACCTTCTGTACGGCAGGGCACATGGCAATGTCCCGCGTTCGCCTGGGGCGCTACGTAGCTTACCGCATAGACGGCGCCCGATCGTTGAGCTAGATTCGGCCCAGCATCCGGGGCCGTATTGCCGCCTTGCAAGGCGGCCGCCCTGCTCTGGAACGGGCGCAGCAGGGGCCGGCCGGCTTCGTGTCCGGCGGCAGCTATGGGGAAGGCGAGTTGCTGGAGGGCTCCGCAGGTCGTCGATTACTACAACTCCGTCACCGGCTCCTGGGGTCTGCAAGTCGGCGCCCAGTCCTACGGATATGCCGTATTCCTGATGACGGACGCACAATGCGTCCGTCCTGATTAGAATGGCTTCTTGCCGGGTCCCGCAAGGTACCAGATAACCAGGCCGATCAGAGGCAGGAGAAATACGACCAGGGCCCAGAGCAGCTTTTCGACGCCCCTCGCCGAGCTTTGCAGGATCATTACGATCGCATAGATATCCGCGATCAATATGATGAGGCCGCCAATGCCAGTGATGTCCATGGTCGTCTCCTGTCCAGGCTTGTTGGGCGAATCGGTCGCAGGCCGTTCTCTGTGGGGAGTGTAGCACGGCGGCGGCGATGGGAGTGCGCGATGCCGACGACAAGGCCTGGTCCCGCCACTACGTTCTCAACGAGTCCGGTCAGGAGTCCTCCGACGGCACCTGGATCGACTGACCGGAGGTGCCTCCGCCTCGGGCGGGGGTCAGTTATCGATGGCGGCCTCCCGATGCGCGGGCCGTCGCGTTCGCAGCGCGTTGTTCCCCGCGGCGAGCAAGCGCGCGAAGTCCTCGGCGCATAGCGGACGGCTCAAATAAAAGCCCGGCCCTTGCGGGCAGTGCCGGGTGCGGAGAAATGCGAGCTGCTCGCGCGTTTCCACCCCTTCCGCGATGACCCGCCGCCTGAGGTTTGCCCCCATTCCGATCATCGCGCAGACGATGTTGGCGTCGTCGGTATCGGTGGCGATGTCGCGCACGAAGGATTCGTCGATCTTCAGGGTGTCGATCGGGAACCGCTTCAGATACCCCCATTGCATGGCAAGGCCCGACATCCAGATGGAAATAATAGAACTGCCGGGCGCGCTCCGTTCGGTGGCGCACACAGCGGCCGAACGGCCCTGCGGATTACACGGCGAGGGCTGTGGGCAGCAGGCGGTCCAGCTCCTTCCTGACGACCCGGTAGCATTCGCAGACCCGCGCCTCCAGCCCGGGCCGATCCACCACTACGATGCGGCCGCGGGCGTACTCGATCAAACCGGCCTTCTGAAGCTTGCACGCCGCCTCGGTTACGCCTTCGCGGCGCACCCCGAGCATATTGGCGATCAGCTCCTGGGTCATGCTGAGTTGGTTCGAGGGCAGGCGATCCAGGCTCAGCAGCAGCCAGCGGCACAGTTGCTGGTCCACCGTGTGATGGCGGTTGCACACCGCGGTCTGCCCCATCTGCGTCAGCAGCGACTGGGTGTAGCGCAGCAGCAGACCCTGCATCGGGCCGGCGCGAAAGAACGCGTCCTTCAGCAGCGGCCCCTTCAGCCGGTAGGCATGGCCGGCGCTCTGCACCACGGCCCGGCTGGTGGTGGTTTCGCCGCCCATGAACAGGGCGACGCCGACGACGCCCTCGTTGCCCACCACCGCAATTTCGGCGGACGCCCCATCTTCCATGACGTAGAGCAAGGACACGATGGCGGTGGTCGGGAAATAGACATGGCGCATCGGCCCGCCGGGCTCGTAAAGCGCATCGCCGAGGGCTAACTCGACGGGCTCCAGATGCGGCAGCAGGTCTGCGTACGCGCCAGCCGGCAACGCGGCCAGCAGGTGGTTTTGGCGGGGATCCTGGTGCGTGGCGGACATGGTCGTCCTCCCTGCATCGTATGTCGCAATCACAATGCCACTTAGGCATTATTATACGAAGACCGGCTATGTGCGCAACCGTACGGACGCGCGCGGGGCCCCCCGGCGCACCCTGCGCGTTCGCAGGAACGGGGAGTCGCCGGGTCTTGGGATTCAGCCTTGCGGCACCGATGGCATACGGTATGTTGGGCACGACCCGCCCGCGCCCGGCGCCTTGGGCCGGGGACCCTGGCGGTGCTGCTCGCGCTCGGCATCCCTGGCGGCCGTGCGCGGACGGGTGGCGCACGGTGGCTTCCGCCGCCTGCTGCGCCGCATCATGATCCCAGGCACCGGTGCGGAGGCGGCGGCGGTCGAGGGACGTGCGGCCGGCTGGGTCCGCGCATGCGCATCGTCGGCTTCTATCCCGCGTACTCGAGCGCCGAGCTGCACGTCGCGCGTGAGCGGGTCCTCGCGGAGAACGTTTCCCTGGCGGACACCGCACGCAGCCTCAAGGCCCCCGCCCGGGGAACGGAATCGAATCGGGGGTCGGCGGTCGGCTCAGTGGGCTTCTGCGGCCGCGGGCCGCTCCAGGAGCACCCGGAAGGCCTCCATGTCGCGATGGTCGAAGGCAAAGGCCGAACCCCAGAGATAGAGCCGGAACCGGCGGTACAGCGCCTCACCCCAGCGGCGGACGATTTCCTCCCGCGCGGCTTCCAGATTCTCGGCCCAGGCCTTGCACGTCAGGAAGTAGCTATGACGGTCGTTGTATACCGCCAGCACGTCCAAATGCGTCTCGGCCACCGCGGCGAGGAATTCGTGCAGGC
Organism: uncultured Ectothiorhodospiraceae bacterium; assembly: GCA_964461215.1. Classification (GTDB taxonomy): domain Bacteria; phylum Pseudomonadota; class Gammaproteobacteria; order JAABTG01; family JAABTG01; genus CAYWTP01. The sequence goes on from CAYWTP010000141.1 coordinate 3,440, forward strand.
AGAAGTAGGAATGGTCGCCCGGAAAGATATAGCGCGAGACGAAGGTGGGCTTGACGTACTTTTCACGGAAGGCGCTGGCATCGAGATAGACGCGCCCACCCGGCTTCAGCAACCGTAGGACTCGCCGCAGCACCGCGGCATAATCGGGCAGATGCTCCATCACCCCGAGGATGACGATCGCATCATAGGGTTCGGGCGGGTCATGCGTCAGGAAATCCTGGTTCAGCACCTCGGCGGGCAGGTGGAGACGCCGAATCAGGTCCGTCAGGTACGTCTCCGACTGCCGGGAGATAGTCAGGGAGGTAACGTGAATGCCTTTCCGGCCGGCATGCTCCGTGAACGCGCCCCACCCGCCGCCGACGTCGAGGACGCGGTCCCCCGGCTTCAGACCGCAGGACTCGACGGCAAACGTCAGCTTGCGCAACTGGGCGGTTTCCAGGGTTTCGTCGTCGCGCTCGAACACCGCCTGCGAGTAGCAGCGGGTCGGGTCGAGAAATTTCAGGTAGAAGTCGTTGGCAAATTCATAGTGGGCCGCAATCGCCTGCCGGTTGGTCGTGGATCGTCCGACGACCCACGGCGCGACCCGGCGCCACAGGTTGACCAGCGGATGCCGGTCGCTCAGGGTCCCGCGCAGACCGACGAAGCGCAGCATGTCTCCCACGACGTCCAGGCTGCCGTCCATGTAGGCCTCGCAAATGCCCAGCTCGTCCAGGCGGCCGAGGGCGGCCAGGCCCTTGCGATCGTGGACCAGGATGTCCACCGCCGGCTCTCCCTGTCCGAAGCGATACACACGGTTTCCCCATAGGCGGATCTCAAAGGGAATCTTGACCCGGTCGGCCAATTGCTTCTGAATCCGCCGCAGTATCGGATCATAGATCCTTGCTGATGCGAGCGTGCCAGTATGAGTCATTGGTTGTGCAGTCTCCTTCGGCGGCAGAGTCGAGCCTGACGGAGGATGTTCCTAATCCCACGCACTGCTTCACACCGCCGCGCCTATACGATCGGCCAGCCGCTGTCCGGCCTGATTGAGCCGATGACCATAGATTATATGGTTGCTCCTGGCATCTTGCGCGGTCTGTTCGATACCGTACATAGGTGCGCTTCCGGCCGCGGGTCGAGCGGGGCCGGAGCCGTGCCGCTCGCAGCGCATAGCGTACGACGGGAACGTAGCGGGCCTCGCCTGCGGGCTTGCCGAGGCCCCCGGAGCGGCGGGTTGCGCGCCCCGGTGCCTTGCCGGCGTGCTATGTGCGCCAGGGTCCAGACAACAACCAATTCATTACGAGCCGGTACCGCCGCCCACTGTACCAGGGACGGCGGCGAAGTGATTGGGGTGGCTTATGCGCCGTTGCACTTCTTCGAATCATACGCGCAGTCTCGACAAGTACTCCTTGCTATTGGGCACGGAGAGCGTATCGTGGTTATTCCTGACAAGGTTTGTCAGTTATAAGGTGCGCCGCTTTCCGACATTAGCAGAGTAACCATAACCCACGGAGGGTTATTCATGAACAAGACTCATATCATCAGTACCACGGACCCGATCAACGGCTTCGACATCACCGACATGAAGGACCGTCCGCACGTCGTCGAGGGTGACGACACCAACGACCTGACGATCTACTTCGAAACCGAAGCCTCGCTCCAAGCGTACCGCGAGATACCCTTGGAGCAACCTGAAAGGGATCTATCGAGAACTTCGAGCAATCCGACGGATGAGTATTCCAACTGAAGATTCAATGGGTCTGAGCCGGCAGGAGTAGACACCATGTCCAAGTCCCAGCATTCCAACAAGGAAGCGAAGAAGCAGGCGGCACTGACGCCGAAGGAACGCAAGGCGGCCAAGCGGGTGAAGAAGCATGCCCCGGATTTCCCGCCCCTGCTCGTCAAGCGTTCCTGAGCTCACGCAAGGAATCCTCGATGTACCGCCTTATGAAGTCCGATAAGTTCACCCTTGACCACGCGATATCGGGGTGCATGTCATCGTATCGACAGACCGAGGTAAATCAATTCCAGCAATTCCGCACGGCACGAGAGGCTTGCGTGGTTGCCAACAAGACAGGTTGGTCCCACTACTACATCCTCAACGAGTCGGGCAACGAGTATTACGACGGTAGTTGGATCGACTGACTGCGCCAGGTGTGCCGGCGTCCCCGTGGCTGGGGCCGCCGATGCTTCCGGCGGCCGCTGGCATTCTTTTGATGCGCGCAACAACATGCCGCGGATCGGGCGCGTGTTGATCGCCCAGGGCCGGGATGCGTCGGACGTAGCGATCAGCAACACTTTCGGCCCGAATGTGCTCAAGCGCTTCACGGTCTGGACGGATGAAGTGAGGGTCCACGCGGTGGTACTGACGCGCGCCAAGTGCAGGCGCGGCGCATCGCCAACAGGTACGCGAAGATGGGTTCGGATAGGCACTTGGCGACATTGACGTTGCTGGGGGATGATGACCCGCCTGCCGTCGAGACGGTCAATGCCGGCGGGAGCAGTATCGCCGTGCTCGTCTGCGATCACGCTTCCAACAGGGTCCCTCAACGGCTCGGCACCCTTGGCATCGATGCGGTCCAATTGGCCGATCATATCGGCTGGGATCCGGGTGCGGCCGACGTCGCGCGCGGCCTCTCGGCTCATCTCGATGCGCCCCTGGTAGTGAGCGGCTACTCACGTCTGGTCATCGACTGCAATCGACCGCTGCGCAGCGCGGATTCCATTGCCGAAGAAAGTGCCGGCGTGGCCGTCCCTGGAAACCGCGGGCTGTCAGTGAGAGACAGGGAGGCCCGAATCAACTCGCTGTTCCGGCCTTACCACGATGCCATCGAGAGCCTGCTTGATGGCCGTACCGGGCGAGCGAGCCTGCTGCTCAGCCTGCACAGCTTCACGCCGGTCCTTAACGGCCGGCGGCGACCCTGGCACGTGGGGGTGTCCTATGGACGCGATCGGCGCCTCGCCGCGCTGATGCGCCGGGCGCTCGCCCACCGTGGGGGCATCATTGTCGGAGATAACGAGCCTTATCCAATTGAAGACGACATCGACTACACGATACCGGTGCACGGCGAGGGTCGCGGATTGCCCAGTGTCATGCTCGAGATCCGCCAAGACGGGATTCGGACGCCGGCGGGCGCCGCCGCCTGGGCGGCACGACTGGCGGAGGCCTATCGACTGATCGAGGTTGAGGCGCTGCGTCTCGTCCGGCCTTTGCCCAACGCATGAGACCGCGCGCAAAGGCAGACCCCGCCATTGCCATGGGCCGTGTTCATGCAGCGCTGGATCGCCTCGCGATCGGCCGGACGGCCTCCCGGAAGGGCGCCAACTCGACCCGGTCCTCCGCGGCGTGTCCTGCGGACCTCCCATGGACGCCACGGCCTAAAGATCCTACCTATGACTTGGTCCTACCATTTCCGCGTCGTTATTTGTTGTCGCCTCCGGCCGTGTCCTGGATACTCTCGCCCGCCTTTTCGATCTGCTGCCCCGCACTATCCAGCACCTTGTCCACCTTCTTGCCGGCCGTCTCCGCCGGGCCCTCCTGCTGGGTGCAGCCGGACAGTGCCATTAGCAACACTCCCGCGACCACGGCCGCGCTGAGGGGATTGATTCGTTTCATCGCTTGCTCCGATTATCTATCCTGTAGTCCCGAAGCGGGAGTAGCCGTATTCGGCAGCCCCGCCGCAGGATTGTGACGCCGAGCTACAGCGACGCGCCTGGGCGCAACAGACCCAGCGCGCCGCGCAGGGCTCATCTGACCTCGGCTCTACCGACCACCTGGACTTCCACTCGACGGTCGGGCTGCAAGCAGGCGATTACCTCGGCGTTCTTGGCGCCGGCGCATTCGCCAGCTCTGGTGACCGGCTGGGCTTCACCCCTGCCTTCGGCCTGAATGCGATCGGGCTGGACGCCCTTGCTGACCAGGTAGGACTTCACCGCCTGCGCGCGCTGCTCGGAAAGGCGCTGGTTATAGCTGTCCGGGCCCAGGCGGTCGGTATGTCCAGCGGCGGTAATGGTCTCGGGACTCAGATCCGCGATCTTGCCAAGGAAGGCATCGAGTGCCGCACGGCCTGCCGGACGCAGCTCCGCCTTGTCGAAATCGAACAGGGTATCGGCATCGAATGTCACGGCAACCGTTCTCGGCGTGGGTTCCGAGACCATGGCGACCGGTTCAGGTGCCATGCGCGGTTCGCAGGGAATCGCGGACTCCAAGGGCGGCAGGGCTGTGCCGGTGTGCCAGCACTCTCCGTAGGCGCTCGCAGCGACCGCTTCGCGCTGGTCAGTGACGTATGCCCTGGCTATGGGGCTGCTTTCCGCTCTTGCCGCACCCGATACGATGCCCAGTGCCAGTGCACACGATACCGCAAGGCCGAGTTGTTTCTTGGTGAATGAATGTTTCATGATTGCTCCAGATGCATAAATAGCTGTGTTTCCCGCCTTCTGTTGCCTGCATTCTCTTGAACACCAGACAGGAACGGCGCGATACTGACGCTGACGGTCACCGGCTAGCGGCCTCCGCCCTCGAGACGTGCTTGGCGCGTGCTGACGTTCGCTGCGCTCCCTGCGGTCAAGGGGGAGCTTCCTGAGGGTAATCGGTCATCGTAGACATCATCCTCCATGCGCGGATCGGCTTCCGTACCCTAGCGCACAGCCCGTGCCGTCGCTCCGGCCGTATCCAGCGGCACGGTCAATCCTGAAGTACAATGCTTTCTTCCCACGCGGAAAACGCCCGGGCTTCTTGTCGCCAGCGATGGCCGGGTGGTCGCCTGCATGCCACCCGGCCGCAGCGAGGCCACCCGCGGGGCCGGGGACCCGCACGCATTGCGGTTAGAATGGGGTGGCCCCTGCTGCCTTCGGCAAGTCCTTTGCTGCAACGTCTGCGCGCACGGCATCACAAGCGCTCTGTCCAAGCAGGGCATGATGGCGTTCCCAGCTCCGCGCAGACGTTGGTGGCGTCCGGCTTGACGGATCTGCGGTTGGCTGGGAGATCAATCAGTCTCTGGTCCATACGGACCACCCGCCACGTCGGGGCCGCCATACGGGCCGCCCATCATGCCGGGACTGCCATACGGGCCACCCATCATGCCGGGACCGCCCCGGGGGCCGCCCATCATGCCGGGACCGCCCTGCG
>CAYWTP010000142.1:0-8455 GCA_964461215.1 uncultured Ectothiorhodospiraceae bacterium
CTACCCCATCCTACCCCCCACCCCCCCTGTTTCTCTCGCCCCTCACGGCTGAGCCGTCACCCCCATGAACCGCTGGCTCATGAAGTCCGAACCCTCGGAGTTCAGCATCGACGACCTTAAGGCCAGGCCGGGCAGGCGCGAGCCGTGGGACGGGGTGAGGAACTACCAGGCCCGCAACATGCTGCGCGACCAGATGAAGAAGGGTGATCTGGTCTTCATGTACCATTCCAACTGCGAGGAGCCGGGCGTCGTCGGAATCATGAAGATCGTGAAGGAAGCCTATCCGGACGACACGGCTTTCGACCCCGAGGACAGGCATTACGACCCCAAGAGCGACCCGGACCAGCCGCGGTGGTTCAGGGTGGACGTGGGCTTCGTGCGCCGCTTCAAGCGCACGATTTCACTGAGTCAGCTCAAGCAATGCCCGGAGCTGGCGGGCATGCCCCTGGTACGCAGGGGCAACCGGCTCTCAGTCATGCCGGTGACGCAGGCCCAGTGGGACTTTATACTCGAGCTGGAGTAACTTACTGCGGCTTATGCACCCGCACCGGAAGCCCTTCCTCGCCTCCTTGATCCTGGCCCTGGCCATCATGGGCCAGTGGGCGCTCTACGCCCACCACTATCAGCACGATCTGCAGGGAAACCACGCGGACTGTCCGATCTGCTTGCACGCGCATGCCGGCACCAACTACCTGCACTCGGGCATCGTACAAAGCCCGGTGGCCAAGCCTCTGGCCGCGATCCTCCCGCCACCAGGCCTAATCAGCCGTCCGACTATCGTCCTCGGCTTCCACGCCCGGGCACCGCCGGTACAACTCGACTGAATCCAAGTGAAAAACCCGCTCTCCGGTCGCAAGACGGGGGAGCGGGTCTTCGGTTGCGTATTCGACAGAGGAAAACACCATGCAGAGTAAATCGGCTTACGCCGTTGCGGCGGCACTCGTGCTCGCCTCGCCCGTCGCGAGCGCCGCCAGCGCAAGCGACGTGACGGCACTGAAGAAAGAGATCGAGCAGCTCAGACAGTCCTACGAGGCCCGGATCGAGGCCCTGGAAGCACGCCTCAAAGCGGTGGAGAAGACCGCCACCGAGGCTCAGGTAGCCGCCAGCACGCCGCCACCGCCGGCTCCGGCCCCAGCGGCCGCAGCCAACTCCTTCAATCCCGCCATCGGCGTGGTGCTCGATGGCAGGTACCGGGACTTCCAACGTGGTACCGATGGCGGTATTGCGGGCTTCGCGACCGGCGATGAGGCCGGCCGGGGTCTGGAAGGCCTGGCCCTGGGTGAGTCCGAAGTCCACTTCGCGGCGAACATCGACGACAAGTTCTATGGCAGCATGACGGCGTCCATGGCCGAGGAGAACGGCGACACCAGCGTGGCCCTGGAAGAAGCCTACATCCAGACCCTGGCTCTGCCGGCCGGCCTCACCGCGAAGGCGGGAAGATTCTACTCCAGCATTGGCTATCTCAACGGCCAGCACCCCCACGTGGATGATTTCGCCGACCGCCCCCTACCCTATCGAGCCATGCTGAACAAGCAATTCGGTGACGACGGCGTCCAGCTTCGCTGGGTAGCCCCCACGGATCTGTTCGTGGAGCTGGGAGGCGAAGCCTTCCGCGGCGCAGGCTTTCCCGCCGGCGGGGCCTCCAACCAGGGCAAGGGTGCGTGGAGCGCCTTCGGCCATGTGGGCGGGGACGTGGGCGTGAGCAGCAGCTGGCGGGCCGGCTTGTCCTATCTGTATGCCGATGCCGACGCCCGGGACAGCGGGGATCCCGGCAACCCCGACGTGTTCACCGGCAGCAGCAAGCTGTGGATCGCCGACGCCATCTGGAAGTGGGCGCCCAACGGCAACACCTACGACACCAACTTCAAGCTCCAGGGCGAGTACTTTCGGCGCGCCGAGGATGGGCTGTTCACCCCCGCCACGGGGATCTCAGCCGGAAACGGGCTGTCCTACGATGGACGCCAGTCCGGCTGGTACCTGCAAGGGGTCTATCAGTTCATGCCCCGCTGGCGGGCGGGCCTGCGCTGGTCTGGTCTTAAGGCAGACGATCCGGGGCCGGCGTTCGCGGGCTCGGCCCTGGACATCCAGGGCCACGACCCGCGCATGTATAGCGTGATGGTGGATTGGAGCAACAGCGAGTTCAGCCGTTTCCGGCTGCAGCTCAACCGGGATGAGAGCAGTCCCATAACCGACAATCAGTGGATCCTCCAGTACATCGTCAGTCTGGGGGCTCACGGCGCCCACCAATATTGAGGAGAACCCCCATGAAACATTTGTTCGGATTGTTTGGCCTCGTCGTGGCCCTCGCCTTCGTGCCGCCGGCCTCGGCGGCTCTCAAGATCTTCGCCTGCGAGCCCGAGTGGGGCGCCCTGGCTACCGAGCTGGGCGGGGGCCAGGTGTCGGTCTTCACCGCTACCACCGCCATGCAGGATCCGCATCACATACAGGCCCGGCCGAGCCTCATCGCCAAGGCCCGGCGTGCCGACCTGGTGGTATGCACGGGGGCGGAGCTGGAGATCGGCTGGCTGCCCATGATCCTGCGCCAGGCGGGCAATCCCGCCATCCAGATCGGGGGCACGGGCTACTTTCTGGCAGCCGAGCATGTGCCCATGCTCGACATCCCCACCCGCCTGGACCGCAGCGAGGGCGACGTGCACCCGTATGGCAATCCGCACATCCAGACGGACCCCCGTAACATCGCCCGGGTGGCCTCGGCCCTGGCGGCACGGATGGCCGAGCTGGACCCGGCGGACGCCGCTGGCTATCGCAACCGGCTCGCCGACTTTCAGGAACGCTGGGACGCGGCGATGGCGCGCTGGGCGACGGAAGCCGCACCCCTGAAGGGGGTCCCTATCGTGGTTTACCACAAGGGCTGGGCCTACCTGAACCACTGGCTGGGACTGAACGAGGTCGCGCAGCTCGAGCCCAAGCCCGGGATCCCTCCCACGGCGTCGCACCTGGCCGCGGTCAAGGACCTGCTCCAGGCACAGCCGGCGAAGATGGTGATCCAGGCACCGTACGCCGACCCGCAGCCTGCGCGATGGCTGTCCGAGCACGTGAAGATCAACGTGGTCACGCTGCCCTTCACCGTCGGTGGCACCGATCAGGCCAAGGATCTCTTCGGCCTGTTCGACGATACGGTGCGCCGCCTGCTGGAGGGCGGCTCGTGAACCTGGACGGCCTGGACATCTCCATCCTGGGTCCGGCCTTCGTGGCCGGTCTCCTGGTGGTAAGCACTCACGTGCCCCTGGGCCGCGAGGTACTGGCGCGGGGGATCATATTCATCGACCTGGCCATCGCCCAGATCGCCGGGCTGGGGGTAGTCGCCGCCGACAGCGCAGGCTGGGACGCCCACGGGCTGGGGGTGCAGGTCGTAGCGGCGGCAAGCGCCCTGGCCGGCGCCCTGGTGCTGCACTGGACCGAACGGCGCTGGGGTGAGAGCCAGGAGGCGCTGATCGGGGTGGCCTTCGTTCTCGCCGCCACCGGCGGGATCCTGCTGCTGGCCAACAATCCCCATGGGGGCGAGCACCTCAAGGACTTGCTCGCCGGCCAGATTCTCTGGGTAGGGTGGCCGCAGATCGGATCTACGGCTATCCTCTACGCCGCACTGCTGGCCGTGTGGTTCGGCTTGCGCAAGCCCGTCGGCCGGCTGCGCTTTTACCTCGTCTTCGCCCTGGCGGTCACCGCCTCGGTACAGCTTCTGGGGGTCTACCTGGTGTTCGCAAGCCTGATCCTGCCGGCCCTGGCCCTGCGCCGCCACCGATCCGGCGGCTCGCTGGGGCACGGCTATTTGATCGGCGTGACCGGCTATGCCCTGGGGCTGGTGCTGTCGGCCCTGTTTGACGTGCCTTCGGGCCCCGTGCTGGTGTGGGCGCTGGCGGCGACATCCCTGATGGCGGGCTGGCTGGCCCGCGGCCGGAGGACAACGCCGTTAGAGGCGCGGGCGTGAGCCGTATGCACGCACCAGCGCCCCGGCCCGGCGGCCTGCGGCCGGCGGGGGCGTGGCTGCTGCTGGCGGCCACCATCCTCGCCGGACCGCAGCCGGCCGCCGGGGCCGACGCCATATCCGTGGTCGTCAGCATCCCACCCGAGAGGTATTTTGTGGAGCGGGTGGGCGGTACACACGTGCGGGTGGAGGTGATGGTGGGTCCCGGACGCAGCCCGGCCACCTACGAACCGACCCCGCGCCAGATGGCGGGGCTGACGGATGCGCAGGTCTACTTTCGTATCGGCATGCCCTTCGAGAACGTCTGGATGGACCGCGTCCGCGCCGTAAACCCTCGCATGGAGATCGTCGACCTGCGCCGCGGCATCACCTTGCGCAATCTCCCCGCCCACCACCATGCCGAAGACGGCGGCCGGGAGGAGGGCAAGGATCCCCACGTGTGGACCAACCCTCTGCTGGTGAAGCGTATGGCCGCCCGGATCCGCGCTACACTCACCACCCTCGACCCCGCCCATCGTCAGGAGTATGCGGACAACACTGCACGATTCGCCAACGACCTGGAGGCGTTGGATGCTGCGATCCGCAGGACCCTGCGCGGCATCACGCATCGCCGGTTTCTGGTGTTCCATCCCTCATGGGGCTACTTCGCGGACGCTTATGGACTCACCCAGGTGGCGGTGGAGCAGGAAGGCAAGGAGCCCGGAGCACGGGCACTGGCGGAGCTGATCGACCACGCGAAGAGGGAGGGGATCAAGCTGATATTCGTCCAGCGCCAGTTCAGCACCGCCAGCGCTCGGCGGGTAGCCCGAGCCATCGGCGGCCGTGTGGTCCAGGTCGATCCGCTGTCACAGGACTACGTACGGAACCTGCAACGGGTGGCGCAGGTATTCGCCGAGGCGATGCGATGAGCAGCGGGCCGGCGGTACGGCTGGAGGACGTGACCTTCGCCTATGGTGGCCCGCCTGTGCTGGAGCATGTCGAGCTGAGCGTTCCGGAAGGGGAATTTCTGGGCTTGGTGGGTCCTAACGGCGGCGGCAAGAGCACTCTGCTGAAGATCATCCTGGGGCTGCTGGAGCCGGCAAACGGCCGGGTGACCGTCCTGGGCAAGAGACCCCGGCGCAGCCGCAGGGCCGTGGGCTACGTGCCCCAGTACCCCGCATTCGCCCGGGATTTCCCCATCTCCGTCCGCGACACCGTGGCCCTCGGCCGTCTGGGTCAGAGCCGCGCCCTCGGGGGCTTCGGCACCCGGGACCGAGCCGTGGCGCAGCAGGCCATGAAAGAGACCGACGTCCTGGATCTGGCCTACCGCCGCCTTGGCACGCTCTCCGGGGGCCAGCTCCAGCGCGTGCTCATCGCTCGCGCCCTGGCCTGCGAGCCCCGGATCCTCATCCTCGACGAGCCGACCTCGAGCATCGACCTGCGGGTGGAGTCGGACATCTTCGGCCTGCTCAAGCGCTTCGCCGGACGCCTGACCATTATCGTGGTCTCGCACGACATCGGGTTCATCTCTCAGTACGTAACGCGAGTCGCGTGCCTGAACCGTACCCTCATGTGTCACCAGACCGACGCCATCAGCGGCAAGACCATCGAAGCCTTGTACGGGGCGCCGGTGCGGATGATTCATCATGTGCACTGAGGGTAGGCTGTGGGTAGAAGGCCTGATGAAATCGCCAGGCGCGCGGCTGTCCCTTAACCGTGGCGGGAGAACCAGACAATGGACAGCGAGGCGCCCGCGGCATCCGTTCGCACCCCCAACTCCTGAGCCACTCTACCTAAAGCCTGCAGCCTTCAGCCCACAGCCCAAATGAGCGACTTCCTCGCCGCCCTCGGCAGCCACGCTTTTCTTCAGAACGCTCTGCTGGCGGGGATTCTGGCCAGCATCGGCTGCGGGATCGTGGGCACCTATGTGGTGGTCAAGCGCATCGGCTTTCTGGCCGGCGGCATCGCTCACAGTGTGCTCGGGGGTATGGGCATCGCCTACTTCGTCGGCGCCAATCCTATGGGGGGGGCACTGGTCGCTGCTCTGGCGGCGGGTCTGATCATCGGCTGGGTCAACCTGCGCTGGCACGAGCACGAGGACACGCTGATCGCGGCCGTCTAGGCCGTGGGCATGGCGGTGGGCATCTTGTTCATCTCGCGCACCCCTGGCTACAACGTGGATTTGATGAGCTACCTGTTCGGCAACATCCTGCTGGTCCCCCGCGAAGATCTCTACCTCATGGCCGCCCTGGATGGCGTCATCGCTCTCACCGTGCTGCTGTTCTACAAGCAGTTTCTCGCCGTCACCTTCGACGAGGAGTTCGCGCGCGTGCGCGGCATACCGGTGGACTTCTTCTATCTGCTGCTGTTGTGCACGGTGGCCATCACCGTGGTTCTGCTGATCCAGGTCGTGGGTCTGATCCTGGTGCTCGCCCTGCTCACGCTGCCAGCGGCCATAGCGGGCCAGTACGTGGGAACACTGGGACGGATGATGCTGGTGGCGATGGCCCTGGGGGCAATACTTACCTCGGGCGGCATGGCCTTGTCCTACGCCCCCGACCTGCCGGCCGGGGCCACCATTATCCTCCTGTCCGGGGCCGCATACCTGGTATCGACCCTGGCCACGGGCCTGCTGCGGCGCCGGCGGCGCTAGGCTCTGGACCGTAGACCGTGGGCGCGGGGCACCTGTGCGCCGGCCGGTCGTGCAGGGGGATGGGGATCCAGCCGACTCGGCGCTCTTCCCACTCTTTACCTAGGGCCCACAGCCTCAGGAACCCTTCGGAGGGCTCCGATCCGGCGGCGGAGAAGGGGAGTGTGTGCCGGGGACCGGGTCGTAGCCGCCGGGATGCCAGGGGTGGCAGCGGGAGACGCGGCGCAGGGCCAGCCACAGGCCTTTGCCCACCCCGTGGCGTTCCACGGCCTCGCGCGCGTACTGCGAGCAGCTGGGGTAGAAACGGCAGTTGTTGCCCAGCAAGGGACTCACCAGATAGCCGTAGCCCTTGAGCAATGAAACCACCAGCCGTCGCATGGACCAAACCTTCCCAAAGCGCCTGGCCAAAACGTTATACGCTTTAAGGGTCGCACTCAAACGGCGATGAGGCTATCTTATGGCAGTTGGGGATTCAGGCCCCCCGGCGGACCCTGGGATTGACGCATGTGTATAGCCGGTCCGCCGTGGAACGGACCGCTCCGAAGGAGGTCCACGGTACGATGTCCGAGTCGATGAAGAGGGAGCCCAGGTGGGACGAGCCTCCCGCCGATTACCGGCCGTCTTCGGACGAGCCTTACATGAACCCGCGCCAGCTCGCCTATTTCCGCCGCAAGCTGCTGGACTGGAAGGCAAACCTGTTGAGCGAGTCGCAGCAGACCATCGAGCACCTGCGTGTGGAGGGGGAGGGGCGCGTGGTCGGCGACGACGCCGACCGGGCTAGCCAGGAGAGCGACAATATTCTGGAGCTGCGCACCCGCGACCGCTACCGCAAGCTGCTGCCCAAGATTGAGGCGGCGCTGAAGCGCATCGAGGACGGAAGCTACGGGTATTGCGAGGAGACCGGCGAAGAGATCGGGATTCAGCGTCTGGATGCGCGGCCCGTCGCCACCCTGTGCATCGAGGCCCAGGAGCGCCGCGAGCGCCGGGAGCGCCAGTTCGGCGAGGATCGCTGATTCGCGGGGGGCCGCAGCCCCGCCTACTCCCAGTCAAACCTCGGCAGACTGCGGAAGGCCTGGCGCATCTGATCCTGCCACCGCTGCTGCAGGCCTGTGTAGAACTCCGCGCCGGGGTTCAGCTTCAGGAAATGGGCGATCTCCAGGCCGCCCCTGGGGCAGATAGCCAGCTCCAGGGGAGGACCCACCGAGATGTTGGAACGCAGCGCCGCGTCCAGAGACACCAGAGCCAGGCGCGCGGCGTCGTTCAGCGGCAAGGCGGGGTCGATGATGCGGTCCAGCACCGGCTTGCCGTACTTGGTCTCACCGATCTGAAGATACGGGGTCTCCGGCGAGGCGGAGATGAAATTGCCCTGGGGATACACGAGAAAGATCCCGTGAGGCTGGCCCTGGATCTGTCCACCGATGATGAAGCTGCACTCAGCGCTGAAGCCGCTCTGCTGCATGGCGGCCGCATGATCCCCCTGCACCGCCTGGCTCAGCCTGCCTAGATAGCCGGCCGCCTCGAAGAGGTAGCATACGCTGCGCAGGCTGGTAGGCGAGTCCGGCTCGTCCAGATCGCGTTGCAGCCGGTACAGAACCTCCTGCGTGGTAGCCAGGTTGCCGGCCGTGAGGATCACGAATATGCGGTCCTCGTCGGGCGTAAACACGTGCATCTTGCTGAAGGTGGTCACATAGTCCACTCCGGCATTGCTCCGCGAGTCGGAGGCAAAGACCAGGCCTTCGTTGACGCTCATGGCTACACAGTAAGTCATGATTGCAGATCCCGCAGGGCTGAGCGGTTGCCGGCGCGCCCCAGGCGGCGCACCTAGGTAGGATCTTTAGGCCGTGGCGTCCATGTGAGGTCCGCAGGACACGCCGTAAACA
>CAYWTP010000143.1:0-8447 GCA_964461215.1 uncultured Ectothiorhodospiraceae bacterium
GGATATTGTGTTCCGCGAAACCAACCTAGAGTCTAACGGGATCAGCGCTGTTGCGCTACAAGCTCCGCCAGCAGCGCCCGATGGCGCTCGCTCTGGGCCGAGCGCAGCAGCCGATGACCATGCACGATGGCCTGGAGATCCGCCAGGGCCGTGGCGAAGTCGTCGTTGACCACCAAGTAGTCGAACTCGGCCCAGTGGGAGATCTCTGCCTCGGCGTCCCGCATCCGGCGGGCGATCACCTCGTCGCTGTCGGTGCCACGTCCCCGCAGCCGCCGCTCCAGCTCCCGCCGGGAGGGCGGCAGAATGAAGATCCCCACCGCTGCGGGCATGCGCTGGCGTACCTGTCCGGCACCCTGCCAGTCGATCTCCAGAATCACGTCGTTGCCCTGGGACAGGCGTTTCAGCACCCACTCCTTGGAGGTGCCGTAGTCGTTGTCGAACACCCGGGCGTGTTCCAGAAAGCCTTCCTTTGCCAGCACGGCCTGGAACGTCTGAGCGTCGACGAAGTGGTAATGCACCCCTTCCTGCTCCCCGGGACGGGCGCGTCGCGTGGTAAACGACACCGAGACCATGAGGTCGGAGCTGGACTCCACCAGGGCCTTGACCAGGCTGGTCTTGCCTGCGCCGGAGGGCGCGGAAATGATGTAGAGGGTGCCGGACATGGTCGGAGTGAGACGATGGTCGTGATGGCTTGTTCGTTGACTCGTGGGGCATCAGGCCCGAGGCTTGAGGAGGGCGGGATCCGTTGCCTACAGCCTCACGCCTCAGGCCTCAGGCCTTAGGCCTTAGGCCTACTCCACGTTCTGGACCTGCTCGCGTATCTGCTCGATGATGACTTTCAGGTCCACCGCGGCGCGGGTGGTCTCGCTGTCGGCGGACTTGGAACCGAGGGTGTTGGCCTCCCGGTTCATCTCCTGCATCAGAAAGTCCAGGCGCCGGCCCACGGCCTTGTCGTCTTTCAGCGCCCGTTGTACCTCGGCGATGTGAGTTTGCAGCCGGTCCAGCTCTTCGGCCACGTCCACCTTCTGGGCGAAGAGCACGATCTCCTGCTCCAGACGCTGCTCGTCCACCTCGCCCTTGAGCTCCCCCAGGCGGGTGTGGAGGCGCTCCCGGGCTGCGCTCACCAGCTCGGGCAGCCGGGCGCGGACGCCGTCGATCAGCGGCTGCACCTCCTCCAGGCGTGCTGCGATGAAGCCGGCGGTCTGCTCACCCTCGCGCCGACGCATGGCGACCATCTCCTCCAGCACCGAATCCAGCAGCTTGAGCAAGGCCTTGCCGATGGTCTCGGTATCCGGACGATTCATTTCCAGCACGCCGGGCCAGCGCAGCAGATCCATGGAGCTGATCGGCGCGGGATTGTACAGGATCTGGTCCACCTCGCGGCTGGCCCGGGCGAGCTGGGCCGCCAGCTCGTGGTTTACGCTCATGGCGTCCGGGTCGCCCGCGGCGGGCTGGAAGCGAAGCTGGCAATCCACCTTGCCGCGCCGGATGCGCCCGGGTATGCGCGCGCGGACCTCGGGCTCCAGCGCGCGCAGCTCCTCGGGCAGGCGCATGCTGATGTCCAGATAGCGGTGGTTGACCGAGCGCACTTCCCAGACTGCGCTGCCCCAGTCCTCCCGCACCTCCTTGCGCCCGAAGGCGGTCATACTGCGTATCATTGCTGGTGTCCTGTGATTCGGGGCGGCCATGGTAAACCGGAACAGAGGGCAGGCAAAGGGCGGGCGCGCGGCGTGACTTCTGTTACGCTTAGCAATTCCTCGCCAGTCGACAGCCAACCTCAAGGAACTGCCATGCGCCCCAGCGGTCGAGTCCCCGACGCCCTTCGCCCAGTCCGGTTTACCCGCCGATTCACCAAGCACGCCGAAGGCTCGGTGCTGGTGGAGTTCGGCGATACCCGCGTCCTCTGCACCGCCAGTGTCGAGGAGGCGGTGCCGCGGTTCCTCAGGGGCCGTGGCCGGGGATGGGTGACCGCCGAGTACGGAATGCTGCCGCGGTCCACAGGCGAGCGCATGGCCCGGGAGGCCGCACAGGGGCGCCAGGGCGGGCGCACTCAGGAGATCCAGCGCCTCATCGGGCGCGCTCTGCGCGCCGTGGTGGACCTGGAGGCTCTGGGCGAGCGGCGCATCGTGGTGGACTGCGACGTTCTGCAAGCCGATGGTGGCACCCGCACCGCGTCCATTTCCGGGGGCTACGTTGCCCTGGTGGACGCCGTTGAGCACCTGAGGTCGCGCGGCACCATCCGGCAGTCGCCTATCCACGGGATGGTGGCGGCGGTGTCCGTGGGGATCTACAAGGGTCGGCCGGTGCTCGATTTGGACTACGCCGAGGACGCCTCCGCGGAGACCGATATGAACGTGGTCATGAACGAGGCAGGTGCCTTCATCGAGCTTCAGGGCACCGCCGAAGGCCATGCCTTTCGCTCCGACGAGTTGCAGAGCATGCTGGGCCTGGCCGGCAAGGGCATCGGCGAGATCCTGGATCACCAGCGCGAGGCCCTGGCCGGCTGAGCAGGAGCCTACCCATGAGCAGAGTCGTTCTGGCCAGCAACAACAAGGGCAAGGTGCGGGAATTCAACGCCCTGCTGGGGGACTTTCACCTACAGGTCGTGCCCCAGGCCGAGCTCGGCGTGCCGGAGGCCGACGAGACCGGCCTGACCTTTGTCGAGAACGCTATCCTCAAGGCCCGCAACGCCGCGGCCCACGCCGGGCTTCCGGCAATCGCGGACGATTCGGGCATCGAGGTTGACGCCTTGCACGGGGCTCCCGGAATTCGTTCGGCGCGCTATGCGGGACCGGGGGCCAGTGACCGGGCAAACCTGGACAAGCTCCTGACGGAGCTGGGGCAAGTCCCGGAAGGTGCTCGTAGTGCCCGCTTCCAGTGCGTGGTCGTGTACCTGCGGTTTGCCGAGGATCCCACGCCCGTCATCTGTCAGGGTACCTGGGAGGGCCGCATCATCGACGCTCCGCGCGGGGAGAACGGCTTCGGCTACGACCCCGTGTTCTACGTGCCGGCCCAAGCGTGCACTGCGGCCGAGCTGCCTGCCGAGACCAAGAATGCCATCAGCCATCGTGGCCAGGCCCTGCGCAAGCTGGTGCAGGCGCTGAAGGGAGTGAGGCGTGAGGTGTAAGGAGTGAGGCATTAGGAGTGGGGAGCGATATGAATCCGGACCAGAAGCGGGAAATTGGCCACGGAACCCACGGAACAACACGGAAGGATTGTCCTGGATCTGCCCGCCGCCCAGGCCAGCATGGCACAGCAGGGCGGCCCGTCGCAGGCGGGACATGGATGGCTGTAGGAGCGGCCGCAAGGCCGCGAACAAACGCCAAGCTGTACCGGAGCCGTTCGCGGGCTAATGCACGCTCGGCCATGGACAAGCAAGATGACCCGCCCCCAGCGATAGTTCCCATGAGGTCGGCGCATCCTGAAACGGGCGGAAGGCGATCGAGCGGCATCTGCGAATCACGACTGTATGCGAATTTGTCCTCACACCCCGTGCCGTGCGCTTCCAGCTCCTTCCGTGGATCCCGTGGCTAAGGCTCTCGAGCCTATCCCGCTGTCGCTGTATGTGCACATCCCCTGGTGTGTGCGCAAGTGTCCTTACTGTGATTTCAACTCTCACGCGGCCAGGGAGCCGATCCCCGAGGCCGCCTATGTGGAGGCATTGCTGCGGGATCTGGAGCAGGAGCTTCCCGGTGTGTGGGGCCGGCGCCTGCTGAGCGTATTCATCGGTGGTGGAACGCCCAGCCTGTTCTCGCCCGAGGCCATCGATCGGCTGCTGGCGGGGATCCGGGCGCGCCTGGCCCTGGCGCCGGAGACGGAGGTCACCCTGGAGGCGAACCCGGGGACGGTCGAGGTGGGACGGTTCCGGGAATTCCGCGGCGCCGGTGTCACCCGGCTGTCCATCGGCGTGCAGAGCTTCGATGACCGTCTGCTGGCCCGCATCGGGCGCATTCATGACGGCCGGGATGCCCGGCGGGCCGCCGAAGCGGCGCACGCGGCGGGCTTCGGCAACTTCAATCTGGATCTGATGTACGCGCTCCCGGGGCAGACGGCGGAGCAGGCCCTTGCGGACGTGCAGTCCGCCGTTGCCCTGGAGCCCCGGCACCTGTCCTGTTACCAGCTCACCCTGGAGCCGAATACGTTGTTTCATCGGGAGCCCCCCGTACTGCCTTGCGAGGAGGAGGTGGATGCCATTGAGCACGCCTGCCGCGAGCGGATGGCCGACGCCGGCTTTGCCCGCTACGAGGTCTCGGCATATGCCAGGGACGAGGCCCGGTGCGTCCACAACCTCAACTACTGGCAGTTCGGCGACTACCTAGGGATTGGCGCAGGTGCCCACGGCAAGCTCACGGACCACGGGCTGGGCGAGGTCCGGCGGGTGAGCAAGCTGCGCCACCCGCGGGCCTATCTGGAGGCCGCCGCGGCCGACGCCCCGGCAGGCGGGATCCGGCTGCTGGGCGAGGAGGATCTGGTATTGGAGTATGCGATGAACGCCCTGCGTCTGACCGATGGGTTTCTGCCGGCGGATTTTGAGAGCCGCACCGGGCTGCCGATCGCGGCCTTGTCTCCCGGGCTGGAAGCCGGGATTGAGCGGGGGTTGCTTACCCGGTACGAGGGGCGCATCCGGGCGAGCGCGCAAGGCATGCGTTTCCTGGACGACGCCGTGGCCCTCTTTCTGCCTGCGTGAGTGCGGTCGCTGCGGTACCCGGCCGGCTCCCCCGTCGGTCAATGCAACGAAGCGGAGCGAGAAGCCGGCCTCAGGGATCGGGCCCGGGGAAGTCGCTCGGCTTCGCATCGGCCGTCGCGCCAAAAAGCCGGGACAGGCGTTTGAACACGGCCTTGATCCCGCGCCAGAGTCGGGGTAGCAGCCAGGCCATCAGCAGCACCATCAGGGTCAGAGCCACCAGGAACAGCCACGGGTGATGCAGTGCGGCCCAGAGCCCACCGATCACCGCCAGATCTTCGCCGATGGATGCGGCCCAGTTGCTGAACGGCTCGGGGGAGGTGTTGATTAGTACCCGACTGCCCGCCTTGGTGGCATGGGTCGCCGCGGTCAATGATCCGCCCACCAAGAAGGCCGCGATCTCCGCTGCGGGGCCCACGTCGGCCACCGTTCCGGCGGCCAGCACCGCACCTGCCGGGATGCGGATGAAGGTGTGAATCGTGTCCCAGCCGGTGTCCACACCGGGCGTCTTGTCGGCGAAGAACTCCACGCAATACATCAGGCCCGCCGCCGCCAGCACCAGCGGGTCGCTGAGAACCTGCATCTCCGCGGGCAGGACGATGTGTCCGGTGGAGCCCAGGAAACCCAGCATGAAGACGGCCGCGTAGAGATTGATGCCACTGGCCCAGGCCGTGCCCATGGACAATGCGATCAGGTGGACGGCATCCATCAATTGTGCGCTGCAGTGATGGCTCGTAGCGGTGTCGCGTCCCCGTCCAATGCGGGGCCGGTCGGCAAGACAGCGGAGCCTGTCGAGCTTCCGCCCGGCGACTCGGGCATGGGGGCCTAGCCGAAATTGGGGCCAGGCTGGCCCAGGGCGGCAGCCGGACCCCGAAGGCATTCGGCCGTGACGAAGGTTCCTCCGGAAGACAGATCCGTGAGCGTAAGCTTGCTCCGTCCGTCACTCTCGATGATGAGGTGCGCGCGTGAGACCAGGGGATACTCGGCGCAGATGACCACGTCACTGGCCGGATGCCGGCCCACCATCTTGCGGCCCCGGCCCAGCGGATAGCTGGTTCCCATTCCATCGACCAGGCAGGGTGGGTTGCGGCCGGTCAGGCGGAAGCTGTGGCGACCCAGAATGACAGGCACTTCTTTGCCCTCGCACACCTCAAGCTCCACCGCTTCACCCAGGGGCAGGCGCAGCAGGTTGCGGATACCTTGCTTCGAAGGCTCGTCGGGCATCGGGTAGAGCGTGGCGTCGCTGTAGGCGCCGGTTTCACTCAGGTTCGCTTTCTTCGAGTAGACGAATTCAAACAGCCGCTTGCGAAAGCTCAGGAATTGCAGGTACTTGATCAGCACCGCGCGGCTGTAGCCCTCGTCGCCATCGTCCTGGGCCCTGATGGTGGAGAAGATCGCCCGCCAGTCGTGGTCGTGGGATATGGTCTTCAGATCAAGGTTGCGCAGGAATTCGTGGGTACTGGTGGGGTCCTCCATGGCGTTTGCAACCGCCTGGGCAAAGCGCTTGAGGATGTCGTTGACGGCCTGGATCTCCTGCTTGAGCTCCTCGCCGGACCACGAAAGGTATTCTCCGAGACGGTGTGGCGGCACCTTGGTGCGACTGGCCAGAACCGACTCGAAATGGGACAGGGTATCCCCGGCTGCATCGCCGTCACCACCGGTACAGAGATCATTGTTCATCTAAGCCATGCCTCGGGCTGCCGGTACGGCGGGTCATACCCAGCAGCAATATACAACATCGGGGTTCTGTGCTGGCGCGGCAGCCGATGCCCGCCGTACGCCAGAGCATACACTAATTGCCCGTCGCGACCGAAGCATGACATTCCGTCTCCGGGCAATCCACGGGTGTGTCGGATTTTCTTACACTCGAGTTCCGCCTCCATCGGTCCACTATGGCGCCCTGGGCAGATTTGAATGTGATGTCTATCACATTAGGGCAGGATCAAGTGTCGATCGGTCCACGGGACGCTTCAACACCAGGTCCCGTGAGCCATGCCAGCATGGTCCGCCACGGCATATCGTTGTCGAGATTCTTGCCACCTTGCTGGTCGCCTCCCTGCAGAAGAGTCCTAACGTTTTGATAGATAATGGCTTGTCAGTATGGGCATGGCATGTGCATTGATCATGGCAAACGGAGACATTATCCGACATCGTCCACGGGTGGACAGCGAATCACCGGGACGAAATGACCTCAAGACGGGAACCTGGCCATGAAGACTGATACATCCATGCACACCAAGCCGGCGCGTCCCCGCGCACCGGACGCCAGGAAGGCCCACAAGGCCGAGCCCGGGAAGCGCCGGGCGAACAGGGATTACGACTGTACCGCCTACGGCTACTGCAAGGGCGCCTGGGCCTCGGACTGGCAGTAAAGGTATCGGCGCGCAGGTGTGAAAGCCGGTCAGCCGGTGCGCTCTGGCCGCCGTCTGCCAGACGCCGTAGGCGTGATTGCGCCACTGCCGGAAGCTCATTGCCGGCGGCACGAGGTTGCGGCTGGTATCCTGCGTCCGGGCGGCTTGCTCCAGCGCCCGCAGGGCCGAATCCGAGACGGGGACCCAGCGGTCCACCCCCCGGCCCACCCCCCGGCCCCGTCCGCCCTTGGTGCCTTGGGTGATGTTGACCCGGCCCTCGGACGCCGCCTGGCGCAGGGCGGCCCGCGTATCGAGCAAGGAGACCTCCCGGAACCGCAGCCCCATCTCCCGGGCCAGCTCGGCCACGGCAGCGACTTTCGGCTCGCCGTTGCTCCGCAGCGCCCGGCAGGCTTGCTCCACCGGCTCCCGGCTTAGGCCGGCAGGGGTCAAGCTGCGCACATTCGCCCTTTGGCCCACCAGGTCCGCTGGTGACACCCTTACCGCCCGGTCGCCGCGCATGGTCTCCAGAACCACGTTCACGGTGGACAGGAGATTCTGAGCGTAGGCCACCGTCATGGCACCGCGCCGGGCCTCGCCCGCGAGAGACTTCCCGTAATTGGTGACAGTCTCCCTGGTCACCGCCCGGCAGTCCTTGATGCCCGCCCCCGCAGCGTACGCGGCAAATCGCGCCCAGCGCTCCTCGTGGGCCGCCCGGGTTCCGAAGTGGCCGTCACCGTAGCGCTCGGCCAGGGCGTTCTTGCCCGCCCAGGCCATCTGCTTGCCGTAGCCGAAGTTGCGCTGCCCTCCGACCTTGCCCATGCTCAACCCTTGCTCTGGTAAGTGTTAAACCGGATTAAGCGCCGGTCGCGCTCATGGGCCGCTCACGCTGGGCCGCGCGGCTGTCTGCGTCCGACAGCAGGACGATGCACCACTCCTGCCTGGCACCCCTGGACGGTCCGCTTTGCGCGGACCGCGGGTTGGGTGCTGGCTGCGCTGACCGCTGGTCAGCCGCCGCAGCAGTGGGTTTTGCAGGCTTTTGCAGCGGCGGGTAGCCGCCGGAAAGCCGCGGTCGAGCTGGCATTGCGCCAGGTCCATGGCGCCCGTCTCTGTGGCGTCGCGTTGCGCCGCCGACAGAGACGGGCGGGGTGGTGGACTGCGCTGGTCATAGCCAGCCGTCGGCTAGACGGAACGCCTGGCGCGTAGAGGTTCGCTGACGGCACGGCATTGGGGCCGGCCCCGCGATCCGAAGTGGAGGAGGGTGTGGAAGGTGCGCTGCCTCCAGGAGAGCGGGGCGGGATTGGAATGTGGCCCCGCAGCCTCACGGCTGCCCGCACCTGGTTTGGGCCGAAGGTGCGTTGGGTGCCGGCCATGCCGGCAAGGGTGTCGCTGATAGACCGCAGCGACCACGGTAT
>CAYWTP010000144.1:0-8414 GCA_964461215.1 uncultured Ectothiorhodospiraceae bacterium
CGATGGGGTAATCCTTTGAAGCTCCGCAGGCTCCGCAGCATTTGTGGCATGGACAAGCCCACGGCACGACCCAGCGCCAGGGCGGCCAGGGCGTTGGCGGCGTTGTGCAACCCGCGCAGGGGCATGTCGGCAAGCGCCAGCAGCGGCTCTTGCCCCACCGCCAGCCAGGGACCGTCGGAGAGGCACAGCAGGCCGAAATCTCCGGCCTGGGCAACACCCAGGGTGAAACCAAAGATCTCCCGCCCGGGTGAGGCCATCGCGGCCACCACCGGGTCGTCGCGGTTGAGCACCATGACGCCGCTGCCGGCGAAGATCCGGCGTTTGGCCTGCACGTAGGCCCTTAGATCCGGGTACCGGTCCATGTGGTCCGGGCTCACGTTCAGCACGGTAGCCGCGGCAGGATGCAGCGAGCGGGTGGTTTCGAGCTGGAAGCTGGACAGCTCCAGGACATAGAGTTCCGGCTCCGTGGTCCGAAGCAGCTCGAGGGCCGGCGTCCCCAGGTTGCCGCCCACCCGGACATCGCGGCCCTGGTCCCGCGCCATGTCACCCACCAGGGTAGTCACGGTGCTCTTGCCGTTGGAGCCGGTGACGGCGATCACCGGGGCCCGGCAATGACGGGCGAAGAGCTCGATGTCACCTATCAGCTCGGCACCGGCCCTGGCCGCCTCGGCAATGGCCGGTTCCTGAACCGAAACGCCGGGGCTCACGACCAGGGTCCGGGCACGCGCGAGCAATGCCGGAACGAAGGGTCCCAGGCGGAGCCCGATGCCGGGCAGCTCCTGGCGGAAGGTCGCCAGCTCCGGCGGACTCGGGCGGCTGTCCACCACGGCGAAAAGCTCTCCCCTGGCGGCGAGGAACCTGGCGCAGGAAAGGCCGGTGCGACCCATACCCACCACGACCGTCCGCGGCATCGCCTCGGGACTCAGAGTCCCGGCGCCAGCGCCGGCGGTATCTTCAGGGCCCATCACGGGTGCCGTCTCCGCCATCAGCGCACCTTCAGCGTGGCCAAGCCGATCAGCACCAGCACCACGGTGATGATCCAGAACCTGACGATGACCCGGGGCTCCGGCCAACCCTTGAGCTCGAAGTGGTGGTGCAGGGGCGCCATGCGGAAAATCCGCTTACCTGTTAGCTTGTAGGAGGCTACCTGCAGGATCACCGAGACCGTCTCGACCACGAACACCCCGCCCATGATCAGCAGCACCAGCTCCTGCCGCACCAGCACGGCAATCACGCCCAGGGCCGCGCCCAGGGCCAGGGCCCCGATGTCCCCCATGAACACCTGGGCCGGATAGGTGTTGAACCACAGGAAGCCCAGCCCTGCCCCCACGATGGACCCGCAAAGCACCACCAGCTCTCCCACACCGGCGATGTAGGGAAAGCCCAGATAGCCGGCGAAGTTCACGTGACCGGTGACATAGGCGAAGATCCCCAGGGCGCCCGCCACCATGACGGTAGGTAGAATCGCCAGCCCGTCGAGGCCGTCCGTCAGGTTCACGGCGTTGCTGGTGCCGACAATGACGAAATAAGCCAGGACCACGAAGCCCCAGCTCAGGTTCACCGCCACGGTCTTGAACACCGGTACGATCAGCTCGGTCTGGGCCGGCGTGTGGGCGGTGAAGAACAGGAACAGGGCACAGGACAGGGCAATCAAAGACTGCCAAGCATACTTGTAGCGGGGCCGCAGGCCCGTGGGATTCTTCTCGACGAGCTTCTTGTAATCGTCCACCCAGCCGATGGCGCCGAAGAGCAGGGTCACCACCAGAACCACCCAAACGAAGCGGTTGTGCAGATCCGCCCAGAGCAGGGTGGTGGCGGCAATGGCCACCAGCAGCAGGGCGCCGCCCATGGTCGGCGTACCGGCCTTGGCCAGGTGAGACTCCGGCCCGTCGCCGCGCACGGTCTGGCCAATCTGGTACCGGCTCAGGCGGCGGATCATGCCGGGCCCGATGATTAGGGAGATGATCAACGCGGTCAGCACTCCCAGGATGGCCCGCAACGTAAGGTACTGAAATACGTTGAACAAGCTGTGATAGCGGGTGAGGTACTCGGTCAGCATCAACAGCATGGCCCTAGCCCTCCTCCACCAGTGCCGCAACCACCCGCTCCATGCGAGCCGATCGGGATCCCTTCACCAGGAGGCTCACGTCTGCCTGCACCTCGTCGCGAAGCGCGTCGATCAGATCATCCTGAGACGGGAAGGTCCGGCCGCCCTCGCCGAAGGCTGCCGCCACCAGGGCACCGTGGTCGCCCACCGCGTATGCGCGCTCGGCGCCGGCGGCACGGATCTGGTGCCCGGCCGCCGTGTGGTAATCCGCAGTCGCCGCCCCCAGCTCCGCCATCTCTCCCAGCGCGACCCAGCGCCGCCCGGGCAAGCCGCTCAGCACCTCCAGGCCGGCCGCCAGAGAGGCCGGGTTGGCGTTATAGGTGTCATCCAGGATGCGCGCTCCGCGCGGGCCCCGCTTGATCTGCAGCCGGCCCTTCACCGCTGGCGCCCGTGCCAGCCCCGCCCGTATGGTTTCCAATTCCACACCGAGCGCCAGGGCGCCGGCTGCCGCCGCCAGGGCGTTCATGACGTTGTGGCGCCCCGGCAGTGACAGATCGACGTCCCCGAAGCCGGCTGGGGTGTGCAGCTCGATGCGGCTACCGGTGCCGCCGGGCTGCCAGGAGCCGGTCACGTCGGCCGGGTGCTCGAGTCCGAATGTCAGAATGCGGCGGCTACCGGCCAGCTCCCGCCACAGTCCGGCGTAGGGATCGTCGGCATTGATGACGGCCGTACCACCAGGGGTTAGTCCCTGGATCAGCTCTCCCTTGGCCCTGGCTACGCCCTCCACACTGCCGAAGCCTTCCAGGTGCGCGGGCGCGCACTGGGTGATGATGCCCACGGCGGGCGCCGCGATCCGGGCCAGGTTGGTGATCTCGCCGGCATGGTTCGCCCCCATCTCCAGCACGGCGAAGCGGTGCCCGCGATCCAGGCTAGTGAGGGTCAGGGGCAGGCCGATGTCGTTGTTGAGATTTCCCCGCGTATACAGCACCGGCCCTGCATCCCCGAGGATGGCTGCCAGCATCTCCTTGACCGTGGTCTTGCCATTGCTACCGGTAACCGCCACCATCGGGCAGTCGAAACGGGCGCGCCACGCCGCGGCCAGATCACCCAGCGCGCGGCGGGCATCCGCCACCACGATGGCGGGCAGTATGTGGATGTCCCCCCGCTCCACCAGGGCCGCGGCGGCTCCCCGCGCGTGAGCCTGCTCCAGGAACTCGTGACCGTGGCGGTGCTCTCCCTTCAGGGCCACGAACAGAGCGCCGGGAGCCAGAGTACGGGTGTCGGTGCCGCACCCGGTGTACTGCACGTCGGCACCGGACCACGGGGCATCCAGGAGTCGGGCCGTCTCGGACACCCCCAGCATGATCACGCCCCGCCCCCGTCGCGGCCGCCCAGGAGGGCGGACACCACCGCGCGATCGCTGTAGGGACGGCGCTCTCCGGCCCGCTCCTGGTAGTCTTCGTGACCCTTGCCAGCGATCAGCACGATGTCTCCCGGACCGGCACTACTCATGGCCAGGGCGATGGCGGCGGCACGGTCGCGCTGCACCAGAGCCCGGTCCGGGGCCTGCATGCCGGCCAGGATCTCGCCAATGATGGCGTCGCCGTCCTCGCTGCGCGGATTGTCGTCAGTGAGCACCACCCGATCCGCGTGACGTTCGGCCGCCGCGCCCATCAGAGGCCGCTTGCCCCGATCCCGATCACCACCGCAGCCGAACACGCACCAGAGCCGACGCCGGCAATGGGCCCGCAGGGTGTGCAAGACCTGGGTCATAGCGTCCGGGGTGTGAGCGTAGTCCACGACGGCCACGGGCCGTCCGGGATCGGCACCGAAGCGCTCCATTCGCCCCGGTGCCGTCCGCGCCCGGCCCAGTCGAGCGAGCAGCGGATCCAGCGGCAGATCCAAGCTAAGCAAGGTCCCCAGGGCGGCCAGCAGATTGGCGGCGTTGAAACGTCCCAGCAACGGGCTGCTTAAGGACCCCGTGCCCTGGGGCGTCCTCACCCGCAGATGCAGCCCGCTGGGTCCGGCCTCCAGATGGGTGGCCACCAATGCCGCCTCGGGATGCGCCGGCCGCAGGCTGTATCCGAGCCCGGCCACCCCGGCGGGCAGATCGTCGAAGATCATTCGGCCCACCGGATCGTCCAGGTTCACTACGGCGTGGCGCAGGCCCGGCACCTGGAACAAGGACCGCTTGGCGGCGGCGTAGGCCGCCATGTCGGCATGGTAATCCAGGTGATCCCGGGTCAGGTTGGTGAACACCGCGGTGTCGAAGGACACGCCAGCCACACGCCCCTGGGCCAGGCCGTGGGACGACACCTCCATCACCACTTGGCCGGCGCCCCGGTCGCGCAGGTTCGCCAGCGCGCGATGCAGCTCCACGGCGTCCGGCGTAGTGTGCAGCCCCCGCCGCAGGGCGCCGTAGACCCCGTAGCCCAACGTGCCCAGCAGCCCACAGGGGTGCGGCTTGGCGCCCGCCAACGGCCACTGGTGCAGCACTGCGGCCACCAGATGACTCACCGTGGTCTTGCCGTTGGTGCCGGTGACGCCGGCCACCCATAGATCGCGGGAAGGATGCCCGAAGAAGCGCTCGGCGATGATTCCGATGCGGGCCACCAGCTCGGGAACCCCCGCCAGGGGTACCCCGGCGCGCTCGCCCAGCACCGGCTCGGCCGACTCGTAGGCCACCGCGACGGCCCCGGCGCGAATGGCCGCATCGATGAATGCACGGCCATCGGCGCGCGCACCGCTACGGGCGAGAAACAGATCGCCGGGGGCCACCATGCGGCTATCGGCGCAAAGGCCCGTGACGGAGCGATCCTCGCCCGTACCCATCGGGACCATTCCCGCCAGAAGGTCACTGAGCCGGGCTGCGCAAGGCATCGCGGGAACAGCCATCATCACAGCTCCCCCGACGGCTCCGCGGTGGGTGCGCCACGGGCCTCGCCGCTCATGGCGATGTGGTGGGCGATCGCCGAGCGATCGTCGGGCGGGATCCCGAGGATACGCAGGCTGCCGCCCATCACCTCCGCGAACAGAGGACCCGCGACCAGACCACCGTAGTACTCACCGCCGCGCGGCTCGTTGATGACGGCAACGATGACCAGGCGTGGGCTGGAGGCCGGGGCGATGCCGGCGAATACCGCCACGTAGCGATCATCGGAGTATCCGCCCTCGATGGACTTCTTCACGGTACCGGTCTTGCCGGCCACCCGGTAGCCGGCCACCCGGGCGTGGGTGCCGGTGCCACCGTCCGCGAGCACGCCCTCGAGCAGACGCCGCACCTGCCTGGCAATCTTCGGGCTCATCACCTGAACGCCGGCGGGCGGCGCCTCCAAGCGCTTGAAGCTCACCGGCAGCAAGCGGCCGCCGTTAGCCAGTGCCTGGTAGGCCCGGGCAAGCTGCAGCGGTGTGACCGACAGGCCATAGCCGAAGGACAGGGTAGCCCGGGTGATCTCACCCCAGCGCGAGTAATCGGTCAGAATGCCCTCGGCCTCGCCCGGGAAACCGCTGCCGGTCAGGGAGCCGAAGCCGACGCCGGAAAACATGCGCCACAGTGCCTCGGGCGGCAGCGCCAGAGACATCTTACTGGCGCCGACGTTACTGGACTTCTTTATCAGGGTCGCGACATCGATGACGCCATAGTTGTGGACGTCGTGTACGGTGTACCGGCCTACCTTGAGCAGCCCCGGCGTGGTATCGATAATCGTGTCGGGCCGGAACAGCCCCGAGGTGAAGCCGGCCGCGACGGTAAAGGGCTTCACGCTGGACCCGGGCTCGAAGACGTCCGTGACCGCCCGGTTGCGGAAGCGCCGGCTCACCCGGTCGGCCAGGTTGTTGGGGTTGTAAGCCGGCTGATTCACCATGGCCAGGACCTCGCCGGTGCGGGCGTCCAGCACTACCACCGACCCCGACTTGGCCCGGCTCTGCCTGACGGTCGCCTTGAGCTGACGGTAGGCCAAGTACTGGATGCGCCGATCCAGGCTCAGGACCAGGTCGCGGCCCGGGCGCGGCGCTTCGATGCTCTCCACGTCCTCGACCACTCGGCCCAGACGATCCTGAATCACCCGCTTGGCGCCAGGCGTGCCGCGCAGCCAGTCGTCGAAGGCAAGCTCCAGGCCTTCCTGGCCGACGTCGTCCACGTTGGTGAAGCCGATCACGTGGGCACAGACCTCGCCGGTCGGATAATAGCGACGGTACTCGCGCTGTAGCGCCACGCCCGGGATCTTCAGGGCCAGGACGCGGGCCGCCAGCCCCGGCTCCACGTGCCGCCGGAGGTAGAGAAACTCGCGATCCATGCGGCCTGCGAGCAGGCGCTCGATGCTCTGAGGCGTGAGATCCAGCAGCCTGGCCAACGCCGGCCAGCGGGCGCGCTGGGTGGCTAGCTCGCCCGGATTGACCCACACCGAATCAACCGGCGTGCTTACGGCCAGAGGCTCTGCGTTGCGGTCCAGAACGATGCCCCGGTGGGCCGGCATGGCCACCACCCGCAAATAGCGCGCATCACCCTGGTTCTGCAGGAAGTCCTTATGCGTAAGAGTGAGGTCCAGACCGCGCCACAGCAGCAGTGCGGCGGAAAGCGTCACCATCGCCACCATCAGGCGGCGGCGCCAGGGAAAAGCAGGGATTGAGGACTGCTCCGGGATCACGGCGTCACCAGCACAATGTCGTCCGGGGCCGGAACCACCATGTCCAGCTTCTTACGGGCCACCTCTTCTATACGCGCGTCGGTGGCCCACGTGCTCTGCTCGAGCTGGAGCTGCCCCCACTCCACGCTGAGCTTGTCGCTCGCTCTCTCCAACCCCTGCAGCTCCACGAAGAGCTTGCGGGACTCCTCCTTGACCACCACCACCGCGATGGCACTGGCAAACACCGCCGCACCAAGCAGCCCGGCCGTCCAGAGCCGTGCACGGACTCCCATCACAGTCTCTGCGCCGCACGCAGAACCGCGCTGCGGGCCCGAGGGTTGTCCTCCACGTCGGCGGCGCTCGGACGTACCGGCTTTCCCAGTGGCCGCAGCCTCGGCCGCAAGGCCGTGTGCGGCACCGGCAGCTCCGGAGGAAAATCGTCACCACGCGCCTGGTCCCGGATGAAGCGCTTGACTCGCCGATCCTCCAGGGAATGGAAGCTGATTACGGCCAGACGGCCCCCCGGCGCCAGTACGTCGAGCACTTGATCCAGCACGGCGTCCAGCTCTTCAAGCTCGCGGTTGATGAAAATGCGGACAGCCTGGAAGGTCCGCGTCGCGGGATGCTTGTCGCGCTCGCGGGTGGGACTGGCCGCCGCGACCAAGGACGCCAGCTCGGCGGTGGTGGCCAGCGGCTGATGCGTACGGGCACGAACGACGGCCGCGGCAATGCGCCGGGAATAGCGCTCTTCCCCGTAGTCCTTGAGCACGCGAGCGATTTCCCCCTCCCGGGCTGAATTCAGCCATTGCGCGGCACTGGGGCCGGCATGAGGGTCCATGCGCATATCCAGAGGGCCGTCGCGGAGAAAGCTGAAGCCACGAGCGGGGTCGTCGAGCTGCGGCGAGGACACGCCCAGATCCAGGAGGACTCCGTTCACCCGGCCGCACACACCCTCAGACTCGGCTAACCGGCGCAGGTTCGAGAAAGCGCCCTGGTGCACGGCCAGGCGCGGCTCGCGCGCGGCAATCGCTTGGCCCGCTGCCACGGCTAGTGGGTCCTTGTCGATCCCGATCACACGCCCCTCCGCCCCAATCCGGTCCAGCAGTGCCATGGCATGGCCTCCGCGCCCAAAGGTGCAGTCCACGTAAACTCCCCCCAGGCGGGGGCTCAAGGCTTCGATGGCCTGCCCGAGCAGAACCGGCCGGTGGGTCGCCGCCATCTCGCACCAGCTCTCCCGGCCCGTGCGCCGGGCTGGCTGCCGACACCGTGCCTACGTGGACTCGCCTCTACAAAACCAGGGAACGCAACGCCTCGGAAGGCTCCTTGAGCAGATTCCCCACCTGCCCGAGCAGCTCCTCGCGACGGACCGCCCATCCATCCTCGTCCCACAGCTCGAACTTTCTGATCTGCCCAACCATGCGGACGCGCTTGTCCAGCCCCGCCCATTCCCGCAGCGAGGGCGGGACCAGGATCCGCCCGTGGCTGTCCATCTCGCATTCCGCCGCGTGGCCGATCAGCAGATGACTGATGGCTTGGGCCTGTTGATCAAGGGCCGGCAGGTTCTGAAGGTGGTCTTCGATTCGCTTCCATTCGGGGAACGGGTAAACGGCGAGGCAACGCTCGGTCAGGCTGATGGTAGCCACCAGCGATCCGGAGCAAGCCTCGGCCAGCCGGTCCCTGTAACGCGTCGGTATCGCCAGACGCCCTTTAGGGTCCAGGTTGAGTAATACATCCCCCCGGAA
>CAYWTP010000145.1:0-2361 GCA_964461215.1 uncultured Ectothiorhodospiraceae bacterium
GCCGCGGGTGCGCACCGCCTTGCGCGCATCGCCCGGGGTGTCGCCGTCGAAGGTGAAGGCGCGCACGCCCAGATCGCCGGCCTGGTTGAGCTCCATGATCTCGGCGACCTGGTCCTGCGACAGCGCCTTGGTGGGAAACAGGTACAGGGCCTTGGCGCGGTCGGAGATGGCCGCGTGCAGCACCGGCAGGTTGTAGCACAGCGTCTTGCCCGAGGCGGTGGGGGTGACGATGACGGTGTGGCGGCCGGCGCGCACATGCGTCCAGGCCTCACGCTGGTGCTGGTACAGGCGCTGCATGCCCCGAACCTTCAGGGCCGTTGCGAGGCGCCGGTCCAGATCGGCGGGGAAGTCCGCGTAGCGGCCCTCGGCGGCCGGCAGGAGCAGCTCGCCGGTGATACGCCGGCCATAGTGGCGCTTCAGCCCGGCCACCAAAGCCTCCACGTCGGCGACCAAACTATCCTCCACGGTGGGGGACGGAACCTCGGGCCGCAGCGGCTCCAGAACACTGGACATTGCGTGTTCCCCTCTTGTTTTCTACTATTAAGACTACAGAACGGATTGAAAACTGCAACTCTGATTCGTTGATACACAGTATATAGGGTTTGTTTTGATTCTGCGGCCCCGGATGTTGTGGATCTTGGGTGGCAGATTCGGTGCAGGCGGCGGAGCATCAGCGGGGATGCGGCACCTTCCCTCGCCGGTATCAGCATGTCTTGGGGAAAAGGATCCGGCTTCCGGCCGGAAACAGAGGAGGAGCACATGCGGCGATCCGCACTCACACGCAAGCAGCAGGCGATCTACGACTATCTGGTGAGCCACCAGGAAGAGCTGGAGAATCCGCCCACCCTGGACGAGCTGTGCCGGGCCATGGGGGTCACCTCCCGCGGCTCCATGCACAAGCACGTGCAGGCCCTCATCGACGCCGGCCTGGTCGAGCCCATGGGCCACAAGCACCGGGGCG
Organism: uncultured Ectothiorhodospiraceae bacterium; assembly: GCA_964461215.1. Classification (GTDB taxonomy): domain Bacteria; phylum Pseudomonadota; class Gammaproteobacteria; order JAABTG01; family JAABTG01; genus CAYWTP01. The sequence goes on from CAYWTP010000145.1 coordinate 962, forward strand.
TGCGGCTGACCCCCCAGGCCGAGGAGGAGGAGCGGGGCGTACCGTTTCTGGGCTTCATCGCTGCCGGCCGGCCCATCGAGGCCATCGAGAACCCGCAGGCCATGGAGGTGCCGGCGGCCCTGCGCGGCAAGGGAGAGACCTTCGTGCTCCAGGTCCGGGGCGAGTCCATGGTGGAGGAGGGGATCCTGGACGGGGACTGGGTAGTGATCGAGCGCCGCGACCATGCCCGCAACGGCGAGATCGTCGTGGCGCTGGTGGACGGCCGCGAGGCCACCTTGAAGCGCATCGAGCAGAAACGGAGCAAGGTGATCCTCTATCCCGCCAACAGCCAGATGATCCCCATGGAGTACAAGCCCGATCAGATCCAGGGGGTGCTGGTGGGGCAGATGCGCGCCTACAGGTAATGAAGGTAGGAGGTAGGAGCGAGCTTGCTCGCGAAGGTTCTTGCCGGCAGCGGGTGTTCGCCAGCGTTTGGTGTACCGGTTCGCCAGCAAGCTGGCTCCTACGTGGGGGGAGATGCGCGGCGCCGTAGGAGCGAGCTTGCTCGCGAAGGTCTTGCCGCCGGTGCGTGTGTCCGCGTTGGGCCTGAGCATTCGCCAGCAAGCTGGCTCCTACGGGTCGCGGTGGATCGGCGTCGTAGGAGCGAGCTTGCTCGCGAAGGTTCTTGCCGGCAGCGGGAGTTCGCCGGCATTTGGTACAGCGGTTCGCCAGCAAGCTGGCTCCTACGTGGGTGAGGATTCTTTAGCGAGGAAGAGCACGGATGCGGGTCGGCTACCACGGACGGAATCTGCGCAAGGGACGCGTCTCTGAGCCCGGTCGACCGTATCGCGTTACCGCCGTGACTTTTGACCGGAATCCTGTATTCGGGAGCTTGTATGCAGGCAGATTCCTGGTGACTGAGATGCGCGCCGTCGCGGATGCGGGCCTTGCCGAGTCTCTGGCGTGGGTGGTCATGCCGGATCATGTTCACTGGTTGTTGTCCCTGAAACGCGGCGAGCTGAGCCGGCTCGTCCAGCGCGTGAAGTCTCGAACTGCAATAGCAATTCACAAGGAATTGGGTTTTGCGGAGAGGGTGTGGCAGAAGGGATATCACGACCACGCCGTGCGTGCGGAGGAAGACTTGCAGGCGCTGGCTCGCTATGTGGTCGCCAATCCTCTTCGCGCCGGATTGGTTCACGCCGTCGGAGATTATTCGCTATGGGATGCCGTTTGGCTTTAAGGGAATGCGAGATTCGCCAGCAGGCTGGCTCCTACGGGTCGCGGTGGATCGGGGTCGTTGTAGGAGCGAGCTTGCTCGCGAAGGTCCACGATGGAGACGGGCAGCCTGCGGTGGTTGGTTCGTCGGTTCGCCAGCAAGCTGGCTCCTACGGGTCGCGGTGGATCGGGGTCGTTGTAGGAGC
>CAYWTP010000145.1:2461-8411 GCA_964461215.1 uncultured Ectothiorhodospiraceae bacterium
AGGTCCACGATGGAGACGGGCAGCCTGCGGTGCGTGGTTCGTCGGTTCGCCAGCAAGCTGGCTCCTACGTGGAGGGTGGCACGGCGTCGTAGGAGCGAGCTTGCTCGCGAAGATTCAGCCGGACCATTGCACCACGAACCGCACCTGGGCCCGGCCTCCGCCGGCAACGGATGGGAAGTGCCAGGCTAGGAAGGTCTTCTTCAAGGACTCGGCCAAGGTGTTGTCTTTCTTGGTCAACCCTTCGATCTTGACCGAGGCGGGTGTGCCGTCGGCGTTGATGATGAGCATGACCCTTATCCGCTCAGGGGCACCGGCCCTGCCGGCCAGGTGACGGGCCCAGATCTCCGCCAGCGCGCCGCGCCTGGCTTCCAGCACCGCCATGACGGCTGGGTACCTGAGGCCACCACTTACGGAGACCGACTCGTAGCTGAGCTGCGATTCGGTCTTTGCCGCCGGCTTCGCCTCATCCGTGCGCTCTTCATTTACGGTGCTTGCGCGCTTGCGAACGGCGGCGGGCTCGGATGTGGGCATCGGGGCCATTGCGCCAATGAACTGGCGCCGGGAACCGGCGAGCTGGGCGACTCCAGCGAGCGCCCTCTTGCTCATGGCATCCTGTGCGGCCTCCCCGGGTGTGCCGAACACCCCTTCGTAGGACACGCCTTCGGGTAGCTCAACCGGCTGCACCACCGTGGTGGGCTTGCCGTCCACGTTGACGATCTTTTCCTCCACCGCCACGAAGCTGGTCCACTGGGTCATCAGGCGGTATTCGAGGCCAGTCTCGGTGACCGCGTTCACAAGCGCCTCGGTCCGGCCTTCGTGCACCATGCGGTCCATAAGGGCACGTACCTTCTGCCGTGCCCATACGCTGGCCATGGCCTCGTTCTCGGGCTCCTCAGCCGGCAAGTGGACCTTCAGGGTCTGGACGTACGGCCGAGTGCCGAGCTGTCCGCGCAGCGTGATGGTTGCCTCCCCGCCTTTCGCATAGCGCCCATGAATGCGCACGGGCTGTCCCGCCCACAGATCGGGGATCTTGGCGGGGTACAGGTCGGTCACGTCCAAGCCACCCCAGTCGATGCTGATGTAGGCCAGGGCCGGTCGGTCCACCCGCTGGTAGAAGCGGTCGATGACCGCCTTGCTGTCCTCGTCCTGGCGCAGATAGAAAGCCTCGCCGCGCCCGAGGGCCGCGGCCCGGTCAAGCAGGTAGCGGTTGACCGAGGAGCCCACCCCCAGGGTGAATACCCGGGCTCCGCGGCTCTCCTGCTCAATGGCCTGGAAGATCCGCATCTCGTCGCCCACGTAGCCGTCGGTGAGCAGGAAGGCGATGCGCAGGTGATCGCCGGATGCCGGCTGCGCGAGGGCTTCAAGGATCCCCTTGCGCATTTCGGTGCCGCCGGCCCCGTGCATGCGCTCCACGAAGGCTAGGGCTTCGCGGGCATTGTCGGTCGTATACGGACGCGGGGCCGGCCACAGGGTCCCGGTGTCACCGGCGAAACGTACCACGTTGAAGGTGTCGCCGGGCCGCATGCCGTTGATGAGGCGCCGCATGGCCTCCTTGGACTTCTCTATGGGAAACCCGCTCATGGAGCCGGAGGTGTCGACGATGAAGATCAGCTCCCGGGGTACTACCTCGTCGTCGGCGACGGTGCGCTGCGGCTGGATCAGCAGGGTGAAGAATCCGCCGCGCTCGTCGTGGTGAGGGATCACGGCCAGGGCCGGCGCCTTGCCGGCCACCTGGTAGCGCAGCACAAAGTCCTTGTTGGGGATGGTGTCGGAAGGATGCAGGCTGATGATGCTCTCGCGCGGCGAATTCTCGCGGATGTCCACCGCGTGGGAGATTGAGTGCACGCCCTGAATCGGTACGCCGGCGTCCAGCTTCACCGACAAGGCGATATCGTGGCCGCTACGCTGCCCGGGCTTGAGCACTGGCGGGGTGATACGGGAGGCGTCCGGGACGGCGTTGGTGTCCGGGGCCCGGCCGGTGCCGCTACGGCCTAGGGCTGCCTCGCCCGGGATGTAGCGCGGGCCTACCACCATGGGGAAGACCAGCTCGTAGGCGCCTCCCTCGTACTTCAGGATATTGACGTAGCGGACGGTGATCACGATGTCCTCCCCGGGCAGGATGTTGGCCACGGACTGGGTGAAGATGTTGGGCCGCTCCTGCTCGAGCAGCGAGGTATGCTGGCCCTGCTCCCGGGCCTGCTCGTAGAGCCGCCGGGCCTCGTCCCGGCGCTTGATGAGTCCCTGGATCACCCGCTCGCCGACGGTCATGCGCATGTCCTCCACGGCCGCGTCCCGGGGCAGCGGAAACGTATAGACGGCCTCGATGGGCCTATCGAAAGGGTTGTGGTAGTGCTGGGTCACCGTGGCCCGGGCCACGAAGCCCGAGACTTCCACGCTGACGTCCGTGTGCTGCAGCGGCAGATCCAGTGTGCCTTCGGGCTTGGTATCGCCGAGCCTGGTCACCTCAAGGCTGCCAGGATCGAGGCCGGGTGCGAGCCCGCCGGGGCGGGTTCCGGTGGCCAGTGCCGCCGGCGCCGCGCCGGCGATCGCGAGGGCGAAGAGCAAGGTGAACATACGCATCGTGGGTGTCTCCTGTTGCCGTCCATTGGGCGGGGCGCACCTCTGCTGGGCCCGTGCCCGTACCATTCCGCCGTGATCAAACGCACCGGGTCGTACCGGGGGTTAACCCCCGGCGAACCGGCTGTGACGGAGGCCGCCGATTAAGCTATTTGCATTGCCGGACGATACTGGTCTGGCGTAGCATCTTGCTTCGCGCTCGAATATGAGCGATTCCAGTGGCCATTCGAAGGAGAAGTAGTCCATGAAGAGAATCACAGTTCTGGTGGTCGCGGGCTCTCTGGCGGCCTTGGCGGGCGTGGCGCAGGCCGCGGGCGATGCGGCCAAGGGGGCTGAGAAGGTAGCCGTCTGTGCGGGTTGCCACGGGGAGAAGGGCGAGGGCATTCTGCCCGACAACCCGAAGATCAGCGGCATGCCTGAAGCCGATTTCATCAAGATGATGAAGGGATACAAGGACGGGACGGTTGAAGGTCCCGTGATGCAGGGCTTCGTCGGCGATCTGACCGACGAGGACATCGCGGATATGGCGGCCTACTACGCCAAGCAGTAGCTCGTCCCCCGATGGTAGCGCGTACCGGGAGCCAGGTTCTCAGGCTCTCCGGTACGCGTTGCCCCTCACTCCAGCGGTCTGTTCCAGCCCCCGGTGAAGAAGCGCTCGCCCAGCGGCCCGCGCTTGCGCGGCCCGCTTTCTGCCTCTATGAAGTCCGCGTGCACGGTGTCCGGGCCCGCTTGGTGTCCTAGGGCAATCATCGCCATGGGCTCGAAACCGTCCGGGATATCGAAGGCTGCTCTGGCCTGCGCCGTGTCGAAGCCCCCGATCTGACGGGTCGCCAGACCCAGGGCCGTGGCTTGCAGGCTCAGGTTCTCGCTGGCTGCTCCGGTATCGTATTGGCCCCAACGGTTGGGTTCGCCCGTACCGCGGAATCGCTCACAAGCGACCGCCAGCATCAGCAGCGGCGCGTTGCGGGCCCAGCGCCGGTTCTTCTCATTCATGCAGGCCAGCGCATTGTTCCAGGCCGACTCGTCGCTGAAGCGGTCGCAGATTACATACCGCCACGGCTGATCGCAGTGGGATGATGGCGCCCAGGAGGCGGCCTCCACGAGGCTCAGCAGCTCGTCGCGGGTGACCGGCTTCCGTGGGTCGAAAGCCCGCGTGCTCCAGCGCCTCGCGATCAGCTCATGCACGTTGCTGGGCCCGGTCCGGAGCTCATGCTCGTTGAGGTCGTTGGGGCGCATTGAAATTCCTTAAGAATACCGTGACTCGTAGCTCGTGATTCGTGACGGGAGAAGAACGACGGAAGGCCGGGTAACCGCCGGTCCTGGAAGTCGGTCCGGGGTCACCCGCGTGTTGCGGCTCTGTGCGCATAGCCTGTCCCCCTGCCGCATCACGCCTTACGAGGAACGAGTCACGAACTACGGCAGCTCAAACGCCAGGACCTCGGCGCCGCTGTCGCTGCTCACCCGGATCCCGGGCTCATTCTCCACTGCCGCGCCGTCGCCCGCCGCCAGGGGAGTGCCGTTGAGCGTTGCTTGTCCCCGCGCCAAATGCACCCAGAAGCGTCTGGTGGGAGGCAGTTCAAGGGAGGCCTGGGCGCCGGCCCTTATCCTGGCTACGTACAACGCCGCGTCCTGATGGATGGTCACCGAGTCGTTGCTTCCGTCGTGGGAGGCCACCAGACGGAAGCCGCCGCCGTCCTGGTCCGGCAGACGCCGCTGCTCGTACCCTGGGGTGAGACCGCTCCTCTCGGGCAGAAGCCAGATCTGCAGCAGATGCACCGGCTCAGTGCCGGAAGCGTTGAACTCGCTGTGGCGAATGCCGGTCCCGGCCGTCATGCGCTGGACCTCCCCCGGGCGGATGACCGAGCCGTTGCCAAGGCTGTCGCGATGCTGCAATGCGCCGGACAATACGTAGGTGACGATCTCCATGTCCCGGTGCCCGTGGGTGGGAAACCCGCCGCTCGGTGCAATCCGGTCGTCATTGATGACGCGCAGGGCCGAGAAGCCCATGTGGGCGGGGTCATAATAATCGCCGAAGGAGAATGTGTGCCAAGTGTCGAGCCAGCCGTGGTTGGCGTGGCCACGCTCGGCTGCGGGTCGGACGGTGATCATGGAAGCCCTCCTACGGTCTGAGGTGCTGCAAGAGCGGGATCTTAAGTGAAGTTCGGTGTGCTCCACACCTGGAATTTGACCCCTGCCGAGGCCATAAAGGTCCAGCTCGGTGTCGCCAGGACTCGGCTGGTCGGTGACCACGGCGCGGTTCCCGAGGGGTGCGGACATTGGTGTCCCTCAAGCACGGCGAGAGGTCAGGGGGACATGGACAGCGTCGTCTCGTCGGTGGAGCGGACGCGTATCCCATGCAGCTTCTGGCCCGCCGATGGGAACGGATTGCGCCCGACTCACGGAGCACGCGGGAGTGGAGGCTCGCTTCGTGTCGGCTGTACTCCCCGCTGGTGAGCAGGCTCCCCGTTCTCCTCGATCCAGCCACTCTCGCTACTTCCGCTATCCCCCCGCCTTCACCGCATCCAGGCTCACCACCGCCTCGCTGCCGACGACCTCGGCGCTGTGAACGGTTCCCCGTGGGACGGCCAGGCAGTCGCCCGGCTCCAGCACGACGGAGCCGCCCTCCATCGTCATACGGAGACGCCCGGAGAGCACCGCGTCTATCTTGTCCACACCGTGCGTATGGGCAGGGAAAGCGGTGCCCGGCGGGTACACGTAGCGCGTAACCGAGTAGCCGCGGGCCGCGAGCTTGCGGCGCATGGATTGCTCGCCGAGCGGCCCGTCGGTGTCGGGATCCCAGTGTTCTGCTTGCATGTATTGCCCCCGTGGCAGGCGGTTATTTGTCCCGGCATTTTCGTATACTCTTGGCGCGTCGGACAATTCGGCGCGCGCGTACCGACGTTGCCGCCGCTAGGGAGTCGATGATGCCGGGACGGGTCCACCCCACAGCTTGCTTGCGCGCGATTGCAGGTATTGCTCTGCTGTCTATGGGTACGCTGGCTCCCGCGACAGCGGACGCGGCGCCTGAGGTGACCGGGAACGACGAGCCGGGAGGTACGGGCATGACCATGACCATCAGTTCGGAAGCTTTCTCGCCGAACGGCGAGATTCCCACCAAATACACCTGTCAGGGAAAGGATATCTCCCCGCCTTTGGCTTGGGAGGGTGTCCCGGACGGGACGAAGAGCCTGGTGCTTATCGTGGATGACCCCGATGCGCCGGATCCCAGAGCGCCCAAGATGACGTGGGTGCACTGGGTGCTCTACAACATTCCTCCAGACGCCACCGGCCTGCCGGAGGCCGTGCCGGTCTCCGCGCTGCCGCCGGGTACCCGCGAAGGTGTCAACGATTTTCGCCGCACCCGCTACGGTGG
>CAYWTP010000146.1:0-3915 GCA_964461215.1 uncultured Ectothiorhodospiraceae bacterium
CCCACTTCCATTCCCTCCGATACCAGCAGCGACCGCCTGCCATAGACGGAGCAGGGCTGCCCTGCGAGTTAGGTAAACTGTCCGCGGAGCCCCCAAACGAAGGAGGCCCGGTCCACTCGCGCGGACTGGGCCCTCTTGTCACCGCCGGTACGGTACCGGCTTCAGGCTTACTTCGTGGCCTCCTGGCCCTGCGCCGGTGCCGCCTGTGGAGCGGCCTTGGGCGCCGCGGCAGCCGGCGCCTGGGGTGCCTGCTGGAGGTCGGAGGCCTGCGGTGCCCAGGGGCTCTGGTACGGCATGCCCGGATAACCATATCCGCGCATGCCCTCGGCCTGGGCCCGGAACATCTGCCGCATGTAGTCGCGGCGAGCCTTGTACCAGTCACGCCGGGCGGCCGACATGGGGCTCATGGCCCGGAGCTGGTTCTCGATGGCCTGACGCTTCTGCTCGAACATTTGATTCATGGCGTCCTTGGAGGGCATGCCTTCCGGACCCTCCGCAGAGGGGCCTTCGGGCACTGCGGGCATAGCAGGAGCCGCCGGTCCTTCGGGCATTGCGGGCATAGCAGGAGCCGCCGGTCCTTCGGGCATTGCGGGCATCTCCGGCGCACCCATGGGGCCACCGATGGCCGGGCGCTGGGCCTCAAACATCCGACGATAGTAGTCGCGCTTGGCGGTGTTCCACTCGCGGCGGGCGCTGCTGCGAGGACTCATGGCCCGCATCCGATCCTCCATCTCCTTCTCGCGCTTGGCGAAGTAGGCCTCCGCATCGCCGATGTCCGGCGGGCCGGACATGTCCGGGGGCATCATTCCCGGATAACCCATCATGCCGGGGTAGCCCATGCCGGGGTAGCCCATGCCGGGATAACCCATGCCGGGATAACCCATCATGCCCGGATATCCCGCACCGGGATAACCCATTCCGGGGTAGCCGCCCCACGGGGGCACGGCCGCGGGTGCGGCCGGCGCCGCGGCCGTTTCGGTAGCAGGCGAGGCGGTCGGGGCTTGCGCGGCTTCTTCGGCAGACACGCCGGCACTACCCAGAGCCATTCCCACAACAGCAGCGAGCACCGCTGCCTTCTTCATTTTGTACTCGAGCATTCTTGTCTCCCGTGTGGATATCCCAAAGAGGGCCGCTGGCCGGGGCCGCGAGCCCAATGCGTAAATGGAGCAACGACCGGCAGGAACGTGTCCGTCCGCCGCATGCGGAACCGCACGCCGGCCAAGTGTAACCCAAATCCATTCGTCCGGGCGCCCCCGTGGGCGATTCCGGTCGTGGCAGGGCTGTATACTGGGTCTGCCCTTGCCCTCAACAGAAGCTCCTTGCTCGCAGTGCCATGACTGTGTCCCCGCCTACCGTCGATCTGATTCTGCTGGCAGTGGTCTGGGGCACGTACTTCGGTCTGCACTCCCTGCTGGCCTCCTTGCCCGTCAAGCACGCCTTGGCCCGTTGGTGGCCGGCTGCAATGTCCGCCTACCGCCTCGCATTCAACACGCTGGCGGTGGCGTTGCTGCTGCCCCCGGCCTGGCTCACCTACCGGCTGCATGGACCCATGCTCTGGGAGTGGACCGGGATCGGGTTCTGGTTCGCCAACGGGCTGGCCCTACTGGCGATAGGGGGATTTCTGTGGTCCTTGCGTTACTACGACGGCAGCGAGTTCCTGGGTCTGCGCCAGTGGCGGGCGCGGGAGCGCTCGGTCATGGACCAGGAACGCTTTCACCTCTCTCCGCTGCATCGGTTCGTCCGCCATCCCTGGTATTTCCTGGGCCTGGTGCTGGTGTGGACCCGCGATATGGATGCCGCGCGCCTGACCGCGGCAGTCCTGATCAGCGCGTACTTCGTCATCGGCTCGCGCCTGGAGGAGCGCAAGCTACTGATCTATCATGGCGAGATCTATCGCCGCTATCGTCGCCTGGTGCCTGCTCTGCTTCCGCTGCCCTGGCGCTTCCTCAGCGCGGCCGCGGCCGGTGATCTGTTTGAGGGGGGGAACGAAGTCCGCCGTTAGTACCACGGCCGGGTCCAGCTGACACCCATTCTTGGGCGCTAGGCCTTGGACCGCAGGCTAGGAAGTGGCACGGGTTACAACTCGGCACCTCTACAGCCCACTGTCCACGGCCTAGGTCCGGATCGGCTGAAGCAGCAGGGAGTCGGCTGTCATTCCGGGGTGCTTGGGCAGCCCCAACAAGTGCAGGACCGTCGGTGCAACTCCCGATAGCCCGGCGCCCACAGAGAGCTGCCAGCAATGCTGATCGATGATCATGCAGGGCACTGGATAAACCGTGTGCTGGGTCTGCGGGGTCCCGGTGGCCGGGTCCACCATCTCATCGCAATTGCCGTGGTCAGCGGTCAGGATCACCGAGTAGTCGGCCGCCACCGCCGTATCCAATACCCGACCGACCTCATGATCCAAGGTTTCCACCGCCTTGATGATAGCTTCCCGTACCGCCGTGTGGCCCACCATGTCGCCGTTGGCGAAGTTGACGGCGATGAGCGCGTACTTGTTGCTGCGGATGGCCTCGATGACCGCGTCGGCAACGGCGGCGGCACTCATCTCCGGCTGCAGATCGTAAGTGGCGACCTTGGGCGAAGGGATGATCACCCGATCCTCGCCGGCGAATGCGTCCCCGCGCCCGCCATTGAAGAAGTAGGTCACGTGGGCGGCCTTCTCGGTCTCCGCACAGTGAAACTGCTTCAGCCCGGCCTCGCTGACGAGCTGCGCAAGGGTGATGGCGGGCCGGTCGTGTTCGAAGGCCACCGGCAGCCCGTACCACTTGTCGTACTCCATCAGGCAGGTCACCGCGACCGGGGCAAAGTCGGGCCGCTCAAACTCTTCGAAATCGTCCTCCTGCCGGAACAACGCAGTGACGATCTGGCGCGGGCGGTCCTTGCGGAAGTTGAAGAAGACCATCTGATCACCGCCGCGAACGGGCACGGCTCCTTGCACCACGGTAGGCAGGATAAACTCGTCGCTCTCGCCGGCCTCGTAGGCCGCGTCGATCGCCGCGCGCGCGGAAGGTGCCTTGCGCCCCTCGCCGAGCACCAGCATGCGCCAGGCCTTCTCCGTGCGATCCCAGCGGTTGTCGCGATCCATGGTGTAGTAGCGCCCGGAGACCGTGGCAATGGCTCCGCCCGCCTTGCCCAGGGCCCCCTCCAGATCGGGCAGATATCCCAGGGCCGACTTGGGCGGCGTGTCGCGCCCGTCCGTGATCATATGCAGCAGCGGGATCACGCCGCGGCGCTTGCACAGCTCGATGAGCGCCAGCAGGTGGCGCATGTGACTATGTACGCCGCCATCGGATACCAGGCCGAGCAGGTGCAATGGCCGGCGCGCCGCAAGAGCGGCGTCGGCGGCCCGAATCAGGGAGGAATTATCGAAAAAGCTGTTGTCGGCAATGGCGTCGTCGATGCGTACCAGGTCCTGGCGCACGATGGACCCGCACCCCAGGATCATGTGTCCCACCTCCGAGTTGCCCATCTGGCCGTCGGGCAAGCCTACGGCCTTCCCCGATGCCTGGATCACCGTGTGGGTGTGGCGCGCCAGGTACTCATCAAAGCACGGGGTATCGGCAATCGCCACCGCATTGTTCAGCTTGCAGGGATTGGCCCCGAAGCCGTCCAGGATGATAAGCACTACGGGACGCCGGGGCGCGCCATGGGATTCGTCCATTTCAGAGCCTCTTAGTCGTGGGATCGGCAGCGACGCAGAGACCGCTGCCAGGATTCGGCGTGACCGGCAAGAGTCTATCGCAATTCAGACGTGAGGAGCACGGGATTACGCCCTGTCGGCGCGATCCGGAGAGCGGATATGCGATAATCTCTGCGCTTCGGGTCCTCGACCCAGGCACCCGCGCCGAGCCTTATGACAACGTTTCCCGACAAGCAGGCCCAAATCCTCCAGATCCACGCGGCCCTGATTCG
>CAYWTP010000146.1:3925-8406 GCA_964461215.1 uncultured Ectothiorhodospiraceae bacterium
GGTGCGTGAGCTGGAACCCATACTGCGGGCTTCGGCAGCCAATGGCTGGACCGACCTCGTCACGGCGATTCGCCGGGTCCTTTCCGGCAGCCGTGAGCAACGAATCCTGCAGGGCCTCGACGAGGAGGACCGTACCATCGTCGAGGCGATCCTGCGCGGGCTCCAGGATCCGCGCAGCCTGCCGCGGCCGGACGCCGCTCCCGATCCCGGCTTGGCTGCTCCTGGCCTCGCAGCGATGATTCACGCCGCATCGCGGGGAGACACGCGGGCCCTGCAGTTCGTCGCCGGGATGGCCGAGCAGATGAGCCGCGCCGGGGGTGACATGGCGCGGCTGGCCGCCGCGGTGCGTCCTCTCATCAATGGCGAACGGGATCCCGGCGAGCTGTGCCGCGGCATGTCGGCACAGGGCGAGAGCCTGGTGATGTCAATCCTTGCCGAGCTGGCGCAGCTGCAAGTGCATTAGTCCGAACTTTCCGCTCAACGTAATGGCAGGCGCAGTACAATACCGCATAGCCGCCATCCGAGTCAGGAGGAACCCACCATGGCCCGCACACTGTCCACGATGCTCGATTTGGGAACCGCTGCGCCGGCGTTCACGCTTCCGGATCCATCGGGCCGACAAGTTTCACTGGCCGATTTTGAGGATGCGCCCGCACTGCTGGTGGTGTTCATGTGCAACCACTGTCCGTACGTGAAGCACCTCCGCAGCGCCCTTGCCGAGTTTGCCCGCGAGTATCAGCCCAGGGGCCTGGCGATGATCGGCATCAACTCCAATGACGTGGCGACCCACCCGGACGACAGCCCGGACAAGATGGCCGAGGAGATCCGCGCCGTCGGCTACTCCTTTCCTTACCTCTATGATGAAGATCAAGCGGTGGCCAAGGCGTACAAGGCCGCATGCACCCCGGACTTCTTCCTGTTCGACCGGGGGCATAAGCTGGTCTATCGGGGGCAGTTCGATGAGAGTCGTCCCGGGAACAACGTCCCGGTCACCGGCAAGGACCTTCGCGCGGCTGCCGATGCGGTGCTGGCCGGGCAGCCGGTACCCGCGGAGCAGAAGGCCAGCATGGGCTGCAACATCAAATGGAGGCCTGGCAACGAGCCTGATTACTACGGGTAGGCCTGCGGACAGGACAGCCCGTCCGACCATCGGTGATCGGTCAAGGATTTCGGGCGAGGCCTGACGGGCACGAGCCTCCGGGACACGCTGTAATACGTCCCTGTACGCTCGACGCCCGCTATCGCTGCGGCCGGCGGCCCCTGCGCCTCGCGCCGCCCAGGCCTTGACCGAACCCCTATGCACCTACGGCCGGCGTTCCACCGTACCCGAGGCTGAAAGGAAGGATCTTGCTATGAGAAGGCTCTACTTCATGCTCCCGAATGTGGCGGTCACCCGCTCGGTGGTGGACGAGCTACGCAATGAAGGCATCCCGGAGAAGCACCTGCATGCGGTCGCCGGGGCCACGGTCGATATGGAGGGACTCCCCGAGGCGGGCATGCTGCAGAAGAGTGAGTTTACCCACGGCATTGAGGCCGGCGTAGCGCTGGGCGGCGTCGCCGGGATTCTCGGCGGGCTGCTGGCGGTGACGTTCCCTCCCGCCGGCCTGGTGGTAGGCGGGGCGGCCATCGCCGCCATGGGTCTCGCCGGAGCGGGTCTGGGAGCCGTGGTATCAGGGCTGGTGGCCAAGGACGTCCCGAGCCAGGAGATCGAGGCCTTCGAGGCCGGAATCATGAAAGGTTGGATTCTGTTGCTGGTCGATGTACCAAAGGATGAGGTGGACAGGTGGAGCGAGCTGATCCAGGTGCACCATCCCGAGGCCAAGATCCGGATTACGGTGCCACCGAAGAGCTGAGAGCCAATGTGACGTGAGCCGCACCTTTCTTTTTCTGGGCAGTATCAACGCCTTCCTGGCAGTGGCCCTGGGCGCCTTCGGAGCCCATGGCCTGAAGGGACGCCTGGACGCGGACATGCTCGCCGTGTACCACACCGGCGTGCAGTACCACATTGTCCACGCCTTGGGGCTGCTGGCGGTGGGCATCATGGCACACTGGATGCCCGCCTCGGCCGCGCTGCGCTGGGCGGGCTGGCTGCTGCTGGCGGGAATCATCCTCTTCAGCGGCAGCTTGTACGTGCTGAGCCTGTCGGGCCTGCGCTGGATCGGGATGATCACGCCCTTCGGCGGCTCGGCCTTCCTCGCAGCCTGGATCCTGGTGGCCATGGCCGCCCTCAAGAGCTGAGCCGGTAAGCCCGCCGGCACCACGCCATGATCGACCCGCGGCCCGTCGAGCTGCCCTACCCCGGCGACAGCGCCGATCTGTTTATATGTCTCCTCCACCTGCCGTGGCCGGTGTTCCTGGACAGCGGCCATCCCTACTACCCGGAGTCTCGCTACGATATTCTGGCCGCGGCACCACGCGCCACTCTGGTGACCCAGGGCAAGGTCACCCGCATGAAGGGACCGGACGGGGCCCGCTGGTCCTTCGACGATCCCTTCGCCCTGCTCCGCCGCGCCCTCCAGCTTCGCGGGTCAGTGCCGGGAAACCTGCCTTTCAGCGGTGGTGCAATTGGCTATTTTGCCTACGACCTCGGACGCCGGATCGAGCGGCTCCCGGCACGGGCAGCGGCGGACATCCGGGTGCCCGAGATGGCGGTCGGAATCTACGACTGGGCGGTGGTCGTAGACCACCATGACCGGCAGGCCTGGCTCGTCGGCGAGTACCCCGACGAGGTCCCGCACCTTCTTGGCTCGCCAGCCACCAGTCCTTCCGGCAACTACGCGGTCCGCTCGCCGGTCATCGCCGATATGGATGAAGAGGCTTATGGCCGCGCGTTCGCCCGTATTCAGGCCTATATCCGCGACGGGGACTGCTATCAGGTAAATCTGGCGCGGCGCTTCGCCGTCACCGTCGAGGGGCAGCCCTGGGCCATCTACCGCGCCCTGCGCCGCGCCTGCCCCGCCCCGTACGGGGCCTTCTTCGGCACGCCTTACGGCAGCGTGCTCTCGAACTCGCCGGAGCGTTTCCTCCAGGTGAAGGACGGTCTGGTGCAGACCCGCCCGATCAAGGGCACCCGCCGCCGTTCGGCGGATCCCGACGAAGATCGGGCGCTGGCGCAAGCGCTGGCGGCCAGCCCCAAGGACCGGGCCGAGAACATCATGATCGTGGATCTGCTGCGCAACGATCTGGGCAAGACCTGTGCGGTTGGCTCCGTGGCCGTGCCCCGCCTGCTGGAGGTGGAGAGCTTCCCCAACGTGCATCATCTGGTCAGCACCGTGACCGGCCGCCTGGCACCCGGCCGCCACGCCACGGACCTTCTGCGCGGCTGCTTTCCCGGCGGCTCCATCACCGGCGCGCCCAAGCTGCGGGCCATGGAGATCATTGAGGAGCTTGAGCCCTACCGCCGGGGCATTTACTGCGGCGCCATCGGCTACGTGGGCAACGATGGATCCATGGACACCAGCATCGCCATCCGTACCTTGTTTCACCACCAAAACAGCGTCCACTTCTGGGCCGGCGGCGGCATCGTGGCGGATTCCGACCCGAAGGCAGAATTCCAGGAGATCCTGGACAAGGCGCAGGCTATGCTGGATGTACTGGGTGCCACGCGGCGCACCCATGGTACCTACTCCGCAGACCGCGCCGGGAGAGCCCTGCCATGAACGAGTCCCCCAAGCAGGCAACCTACACCGACGAGGAGGTTACGGCACGCCTTGCCTCCGACCTCCCCCACTGGCGCCTGGAAGACGGCTGCCTACGCCGCACCTACAAGACCGGCGGATGGAAGGCCAGCCTGCTGGCGACCAACGCTATCGGCCACCTGGCCGAAGCCGCCTGGCACCACCCGGACCTGCAGGTGAGCTACGGCTCGGTCACCGTGTCGCTGATCACCCACAGCGCCGGCGGCATCACCGACAAGGACTTCGTCCTGGCCCGCAAGATCGAGGAGGTGGTCGACTGGCGACCTGGGCAGGAAGGTGGCCCCCTCGAAGGCACGCCGGACGACGACCGTTACCGGTATCTGAAGTACGACTGAGCCGGGTTGCATGGCAGGAAGAATTCCAAGAAGTTCTCCCGCAGAGGCGCAACGACGCAGAGGAAAGGCGAAGACTGCCCTAGCTCAACTTAGCGGGTTCGGCGCTCTGAGAACGCTAACCCCTTGATGCACGGAGGGTGCGGATCATCCGTCGCCGTGTCAACCTGCCCCTTTGGTCGACCGGCTCGCCCGCGTACCACACGGCGCCCCATGGCCCTGGCCACCTGTTCCTGGAAACGGGGGCTGCCCAACACATAGTTGCCGTGTGTCGCCAAGTGCCGCAATTCAGCCCGGAAACCCTCGATAGTTCACCGACGCCCCACGCGCCGGAGGGCGGCAACCTACTCCGCCTCGCTCTTAGCGCAGGCGCTCTCCCGATCGTGCCCGCTGCCGGCGGGCGGCGTCCCGAAGTGTTCCAGCTTGGTGAAGAAGGTATCGGCGTCGATGT
>CAYWTP010000147.1:0-8405 GCA_964461215.1 uncultured Ectothiorhodospiraceae bacterium
AACAAGGGGGATAAGCTTCGTTCCTTCCACCTGCTGATGCACCTTGCCCGGCGCTACAGGGTTCATCTGGGGGCATTTGTCGACGATCCTGCAGACTGGCAGTACGCTGCCAAGCTCCGTGAGATGTGTGCACAGGTGCATCTGGTCCCGCTGAGTGCGCCGGCGGCCCGTCTACGGAGCCTTCTGTATCTGATTACGCGGCAGCCGCTGACGGTTCCGTACTATCGGAGCCAAGCGATGCAAGAGTGGGTTCGCACCCTGCTGGAGAAGCGTGAGGTGGAGTTGGCAGTGGTGTTTTCCTCGTCGATGGCCCAGTACCTGCTCGGACCCGTTGGCGAGGGTGTCCGCAAGATCATCGACTTCGTGGACGTTGATTCGGACAAGTGGCGTCAATATGCCGCCAATAAGCCGTGGCCTGCACGATGGGTGTATGCGAGAGAAGGCAGGACGCTGCTGGCGTACGAAGGCGAGGTCGGTCAGGCCTTCGATACCAGCACCTTCGTGTCTGCAAAAGAAGCCGACTTGTTCAGGCGGCTGATGCCAAAGGCGGCCGACCGCGTGACGTACTTCAACAATGGGGTCGATTTGAGCTATTTTTCTCCGGAACGGGAATATCCGAACCCTTACGGGGACAGGAAGGATGTGCTGGTCTTTACCGGGGCCATGGACTACTGGGCCAACGTTGAAGCGGTCTCCTGGTTTGCAAATGAGGTGTTTCCCACCATTCGTAGCCGCCGTCCCGGTGTTCACTTCTACATTGTGGGCGCTCGCCCCACGCCCGCGGTGAGGGTGCTGGGCAGGCTGGCGCAAGTGCACGTGACAGGGACCGTGCCAGATGTCAGGCCGTATCTTGCACACGCCAAGATTGCGGTGGCGCCGCTGCGGATCGCTCGTGGCATACAGAACAAAGTACTGGAGGCAATGGCCATGGGTAGACCGCTGCTGTTGACGCCCGCGGCGGCCGAAGGCATCGAGCCGTGCGAGGCGCTTGCAAACGCCGTGGCAACCACCGGGCAAGAGCTGGGAGACAAGGCGATAAGTATGTTGGAAAGCGGTGACGCGGCGGAGATCGGCGCACTGGGGCGGGATTGTGCGACCAAGCACTACGATTGGTCCGTGAATCTGGAGAGGGTGGTCGAACTCCTTGAAGGGACCGGTGCGCGGTAGGCAAGCTGAAGTTCCGTCACAGGTCGCGAGAGACGATCGGCAGCAACGCACAAGAAGGCCGCGGAAGGCGAATATGAACGAGGTACTTCGGGAGCACGCCGCGCTGATGCAGACTGAGCAGTCGCGCACGGAGATGACGGCCGCGTGGCGGTCCGCCGGGCTCCGGACCGCGCTCTTGGTGACTGCAATCCTGTTTCTCTTCCTCGACACGGGAGCATCCATCGTTAGCATCTGGTGGCGCTCCGAGACGTTTGCCCACGGCTTTGTCATCATTCCGATCAGCGCCTTCTTAATCTGGCGCAAGCGTGAGGAACTCCTGGCCGAAATGCCATCGACGAGCTACCTGGCTGTGGCCGGCTTGGCGATCGCAGGGCTGCTTTGGTGGCTTGCACGCTTGACCGGCGTGCTGGTCGTTGAGCAATTGAGCTTCGTTGCGATGCTGCCGCTGGCGGCGTGGTCGTCACTCGGGTGGCGTGCGGTCAAGAAGATCACCTTCCCGTTGGGATTTCTGTTTCTGGCAGTGCCAATGGGAGAACAGCTCATTCCGCCGATGATGGATTTCACGGCGTCGTTCGCCGTTCACCTTATCAAGCTCACCGGAATCCCTGTGTACTGGGAGGGCACATACTTCACGATCCCCAGTGGTAGCTGGTCCGTGGTGGAGGGGTGCAGCGGGGTCCGTTACCTCATCGCCTCCGTGACGCTGGGTTTTCTCTATGCCTACCTCACATACCGCAGCAATTGGCGCCGCCTCATCTTCATTTTGTTCTCGTTTGGGGTGCCGGTCATTGCCAACGGGCTTCGAGCCTACATGATTGTGATGATCGCCCATCTGAGCCACATGAAGTTGGCATTGGGCGTCGACCACATCATTTATGGCTGGGTCTTCTTTGGTTTTGTGGTGTTTCTGCTGTTCTGGATAGGCTCCTACTGGCGGGAAGACGATAATCCGTCGGGCGAACGAAGTGGGACAGTGAGTGACGTAGCGGCCGAAGAGGTGACCAGGTATGGGCCGATGATTGTGCTGGCGGGCGCTCTGGTGGCCGTCGGCATGTGGCCGGCGGTGAATTCGCTCGGCGCAGGGGGGATCGCCAAGGCGGTTCAGATTTCGGTTCCTCGCCCTGCTGCTACCGCGGGGTGGCATCTGCTGGCGCAGCCCATGCACGACTGGGCGCCTCGGTACCGGGGGATGGCCGGAATCGCTCGGGCTGCCTACGAGAAGGCTGGTCAGCTCGTGGGAGTTTACTTGCCGTATTATGTGAGTCAGGGCCAGGGGCGGGAACTGGTAAACACGCAGAACGTAATGGCAAAGCAGAAGGATCCGGTGTGGCACTTGACGGAGCAACGGACTGTAAGCGCGCAGATTGGGGGTAAGACACGGATGATCGTCGAGACTGTTCTTCGCTCGAACAACCGTGACTATCTGGTGTGGCACTGGAACTGGATCGGGGGCGTGGTCACATCGAACACCTACGTAGGCAAGCTGCTCGACGCGAAGGACCGGGTGTTCGGCAAATCCGATCGCGCTGCGGCAGTTATTCTGTACACGCCGCTGCGGGGTCAACTTCGGGAAGAGCGTGCGGTGCTGCAGGACTTTGCACGCGACATGTGGCCGTCCATTCTCTCCAGCCTCAAGAGTGCCTCCGTCGACGAAGCTCGGACGGCTCGTTCAGGGTAGCACACGCCATGTGTGGCCTCACCGGCGTTTTTGATTTGCGTTCACGACGGCCGGTCGAGCCTGCTTTGCTCGCGAGCATGACGCAGACGCTCGCACACCGGGGGCCTGATGAAGGCGGCACGCACCTGGAGTCAGGTATAGGTCTCGGGCACCGGCGGCTATCCATTATCGACGTTGCGGCGGGTCAGCAACCCCTCTACAACGAAGACCAGTCGGTTGCCGTGGTCTTCAATGGGGAGATCTACAATTTTCAAGATCTCGCGCAGCAGCTCGCCGCTCGCGGTCATACTCTTCGCACGCACTCTGACACGGAAGTGATTGTGCACGCATGGGAAGAGTGGGGTGAGGACTGTGTCACACGATTTCGCGGAATGTTCGCGTTTGCGGTTTGGGACCGTAGCCGCGAGGCCGTATTCCTGGCACGCGATAGGGTGGGTATCAAGCCGCTGTATTTTGCGCAGACCGAAGACGGGTGGCTCCTGTTCGCCTCCGAGCTCAAGGCCCTGCTGGCTCATCCGGGATTCAACCGCCGGCTCGACGCACGGGCCGTCGAAGACTACTTCGCCTATGGCTACGTACCGGATCCCAAGACCATTTACGCTTCTGCGGCAAAGCTGCCGCCGGGCCATACGCTGCTCATATACCGCGGCCGAGCCGTAGGAGCGCCACGTCGCTACTGGGACCTGTCCTTTCTCTCGAGCGGGCAGGAGGCCGAATTGGATGCAAGGGCGGAGCTGGTCGAACGTTTGCGCGAGGCAGTGCGCATTCGCCTGATAGCCGAAGTACCGCTGGGCGCGTTTCTTTCCGGGGGAGTGGACTCGAGCGCCGTAGTGGCCATGATGGCCGGTCTGTCGGACAGCCCGGTAAACACGTGCTCAATCTCCTTTGGCGATCCCGCGTACAACGAATCGAGCTATGCGGCCCGGGTGGCGCAGCGCTACCACACCAGCCATTACACGGAACAAGTGGACCCTGACGACTTCGGCCTGGTCAGTACGCTGGCCGGGCTATACGACGAGCCGTTTGCCGATAGCTCGGCACTTCCGACCTATCGTGTGTGCCAAGTGGCGCGCCGCCATGTCACGGTGGCGCTCTCCGGCGACGGCGGCGACGAGGCCCTGGCGGGTTACCGCCGCTACCGCTGGCACCTCTACGAGGAGAAGGTGCGAGGCATAATTCCCGCCCGGATGCGCGGGGCGCTGTTTGGATTGCTGGGCAGAGTCTACCCCAAAGCCGACTGGGCACCCAGAGCATTGCGGGCCAAGGCGACCTTCGAGGCTTTGGCCCGAGACTCGGTGCAAGGCTATTTCCACGGGGTGTCAATGCTTGGCGATGCGCTGCGCGAGCGGCTCTTCAGCCCATCTCTCAGGAGCGATCTTCAGGGCTACCGGGCGGTCGAGGTCTTGCGCGAGCATGCGCGTGAAGCCCCGGCACGGGATCCCCTCTCTCTGGTACAGTATCTTGACATCAAGACCTGGCTGCCCGGACGCATGCTCACCAAGGTCGACCGGGCCAGTATGGCTCACGCCCTCGAGGTGCGAGTACCCCTGTTGGACCATCAGCTTCTCGAGTGGGTTGCCCTGCTGCCCCCAAGGCTGAAGGTGCGGGGACGCGAAGGCAAGTATGTTTTCAAGAAGGCGCTCGAGCCTTACCTTCCGCCGGAGGTTCTATACCGGCCAAAAATGGGTTTCTCGATACCTTTAGCAAGCTGGCTCCGCGGCCCGCTCAAGCAGCGGCTTCGGGACGCCGTGCTTGGGGAAGCTCTGGCCGACAGCGCTCTATTCAACCGTGACTTGATCAAGCGAATGGTAGATGAGCATCAGTCCGGACTTCGCGACCACGGTACCTCCCTGTGGGCCCTCATGATGTTTGCGGCGTTCTGGTCCTTGCCCGATCGGGCCGGCTGAGCCATGCACATACTTCATGTCCTGGACCACTCCATCCCGCTGCACAGCGGCTATACGTTCCGTACCCGTGCAATTCTCGAGCAGCAGCGGCTGCGAGGCTGGCAGACCAGCCATGTGACCAGTCCCAAGCACATGCTGGCGGCGAAGGAAGCTCCCCTCGAGGAGGACGTGGATGGCTTTCGCTTTTACCGGAGCGCGCCGGCGGACGGGGTTCTGGCGCGTCTGCCGGTTCTGGACCAGTGGTCGGTTGCGAGCTCCTTGACCAAGCGGCTGGATGAGGTGGCGCGGCGCTTGCGGCCCGACGTTCTTCATGCCCATTCGCCCGCCCTGAACGGGTTGGCTGCTCTGCGCGTTGGCCGGCGGCTCGGCATCCCTGTGGTCTATGAGGTGCGGGCCTTCTGGGAAGACGCGGCCGTGGATCACGGCACCTGTCGCGAAGGCGACCTGCGCTATCGGGTGACGCGTGCAATGGAAACCCATGTTTTTCATCGCGCCGACGCGATTGCGACCATTTGCGAGGGGCTTCGGGCGGACATCCTCGGGCGGGGCATCTCGCAGGCTAAGGTCACGGTAATTCCAAATGCCGTAGACCTGAGTGAATTTCCTCTCAGCCAAGAGGCGGATGGCGAGCTGGCGCACAGCCTTGGCGTTGATGGGAAGCCGGTGCTGGGGTTCATCGGTTCCTTTTATGCCTACGAGGGCCTGACCCTGCTGATGCGCGCCATGCCGCGTATTCTCGAGGCCGTCGCCGAGGCGCGCCTGCTCCTGGTCGGCGGCGGCCGTGAGGACGGGCTGCTCAGGCGAATGGCCGCCGAGCTGGGAATTTCCGACCGGGTGGTCTTTACGGGACGGGTACCCCACAATCAGGTCCAGCGCTACTACGATCTGGTCACGGTATTTGTTTATCCCCGCTTAAAGATGCGCTTGACCGATATCGTGACGCCGCTCAAGCCGCTGGAAGCGATGGCGCGTGGCCGGCTACTGGTGGCCTCGGATGTAGGCGGGCACCGCGAGCTAATCGCTCACGGCGAGACCGGCCTGCTGTTCCCGGCCGGGGATTCTGAAGCCCTGGCTGGTACTGTCGTCGGGCTGCTCCAACATCCCGAGCGCTGGCAGGCGCAGAAGGAGGCGGGGCGGCGGTTCGTGGAGCGCGAGCGCAGCTGGGCCGCCAGCGTTGCCCGCTATGAGCCGGTTTACCAGCGCTTGACGCAAGCGGGTCCGCAGCGTGCCTGAGCCGAGGCTGCTTGTCTACTCCAGCTTGTTTCCGAGCAGTGTGAGGCCCGGCGCGGGGCTGTTCATCCGTGAGCGGATGTTCAGGGTAGGTCGCGAGCTGCCGCTGACTGTGGTCTCGCCTCAGCCGTGGTTCCCGGGGCAGGGATTGGTGCGACTGTGGCGTTCGCACTACCGGCCCATGCCAGGCGAGCGCGAGAACCAGGACGGAATCGAGGTCTACTACCCGCGCTTCCCGTCGGTTCCCGGCTTGCTGAGGACGCTCGATGGAGGATCAATGGCGCTGGCGAGCTTTCCGCTGCTGGCGCGCCTGCGGCGCGAGCCTGGGTTCGACCTCATCGACGCGCATTTTGCCTATCCGGACGGCTACGCGGCTACCTTGCTTGGCCGCCGGCTGGGGGTGCCTGTAACCATCACGCTGCGGGGCACCGAGCTGCCATTGTCACAAGACCCGGCGCGCCGCCGGCGGATGATGCTCGCACTACGCCGAGCGAGGCATGTGTTCTCGGTTTCGCGTTCGCTGAAAGACCACGTGACTCGCTTGGGCGCGGACCCAAGCAAGATCGAAGTCGTCGGAAACGGTGTTGATACAGATCGGTTTCGGCCCCTGCCCAGAGAAGCCGTGCGCCAAGAGCTTGGATTGGCGCCAGATGCGCGCGTCTTAATCTCAGTGGGTGCCTTGGTCGAACGCAAGGGTTTTCACCGCGTGATCGAGCTTCTGCCTGCGCTTCGGCGGCAGTTTCCGAACCTGATTTACCTCATCGTGGGTGGAGCGAGTCCTGAGGGTGACTGGCGGCAGCGCCTGGAACGGCAGGTCGCGGACCTGAGCTTGACCCATGCTGTCCGATTCCTCGGCCCTGTGGCACCGGACGCGCTGAAGGTACCCTTATCTGCGGCCGACGTCTTCGTGCTGGCGACCGGCAACGAGGGCTGGGCCAATGTCTTCCTGGAGGCGATGGCTTGCGGACTGCCCGTGGTCACCACGGACGTGGGAGGCAACGCCGAGGTAGTGGGCTCCTCCAGCATCGGCGTGGTGGTTCCTTTCGCCCGGCCGGTCGCTTTGCGGGACGCTATCGATGACGCGTTGAGGCGGCGTTGGGATGCCGGCTTGATCAGGGCTTATGCGGAAGCCAACTCGTGGGATTCGCGCGTGTCGATTCTGTGCGCGCGCTTCAGGCAGCTGGCTCAAGCCGGAGAATCCGGGGCGCGGTCTGTGTCCCCTGCTGGATCAGGTACCTAAGGAAGGTCGGCCCGTGAGAGATCTTCTCGTTACCGGCATCATATTCGCCTTTTTGCCGCTCATCTTCAAGCGGCCATGGGTGGGCATATTGCTGTGGACGTGGGTCAGCATCATGGCTCCGCACCGACTCTGCTATGGCTTCGCATTCTCCTTCCCGTTCGGCCTCATCATCGCGCTCGTCACGCTCGTCTCGATATTCATGTCGAAGGAAGAGAAGAAGATCCCCTGGACGCCCGCAAGTGTCACCTTACTGATGTTCGTGTTTTGGATGCTCATTACGACCTTCTTTGCCCTGAATCAGTCGGATGCCTGGGATCAGTGGGACAAGGTATGGAAGATCCAGCTCTTCACCTTCATTATCCTGATGATCATGAAAGACGAGGCTCGGATCAAGGCGCTCGTCTGGGTGATCATCGGATCGTTGGCGTTCTATGGTGTGAAGGGAGGCATCTTTACGATCGTTCACGGTGGCGTCCACAATGTTATGGGTCCTCCACTGACGTTCATCACCGCCCGGGGAACGTTCGGCCTTGCCCTCGCCATGGTCATACCCTTGATGCGATGGGCGCAGCTCACGGTACCGCGTACCTGGCAAAAAGTGCTGCTGGGTGTTGCCATGGTGCTTTGCTTGTTCGCCGCCATCGGTACCAACGGCCGCGGCCCTCTGCTGGCAAACGGCGCGATGGTGCTCTTTCTGATTTTGAAAAGTCGAAAGAAGTTGCTGAACACGGTGATCGTTTCAGTCACGGCATTCGCTATCTACAATTTCATGCCGGCGAGCTACTTCGATCGCATGCACACGATTGAAACCTATCAGCAGGACCAGTCTGCCATGGGGCGCATCAATGCATGGTGGTTCGCATGGAATCTGGCCAAGGACCGGCCAGTCATCGGCGGAGGGTTTGAGGTATTCCGTCGGCGCTTCTTTGACGTCTGGGCACCTGTTCCTGAGGATGTGCATGATGCCCATAGCAACTGGTTCCAGGTGTTGGCGGAACACGGCTTCCTGGGGCTGACTCTGTTTCTGCTGCTGGGTCTGTTCAGTTGGCGTACGGCGAGTTGGATCATACGCAACGCTAAAGGGCGCCCAGACTCGATATGGATGTCGGATCTCGCCGCCATGATCCAGGTAAGCATTGTCGGCTACGCCGTCGGCGGATCCTTTGTGGGAATGGCGTACTTT
>CAYWTP010000148.1:0-8344 GCA_964461215.1 uncultured Ectothiorhodospiraceae bacterium
CGAGGACGTGACCCTGGCCGATCCGGGCTCGCCGTTGAAGCAGCTCGACGGCTTTCGCCACACCACCTGCCCGCAGTGCGGCGGTCCGGCCGAGCGCGAGACCGATACCTTCGACACCTTCATGGAGTCGTCCTGGTACTACGCCCGCTACGCTTGTCCCGACAACGCACGTGCGATGCTGGACCAGCGCGCCGGCTACTGGCTGCCGGTGGATCAGTACGTGGGCGGCATCGAGCATGCGATCCTGCACCTGCTCTACGCCCGCTTCTATCACAAGCTGCTGCGCGACGAAGGCCTGGTGGAAACGGACGAGCCCTTCACCAACCTGCTCACCCAGGGCATGGTGCTCAAGGACGGGGCCAAGATGTCCAAGTCCAAGGGCAATACCGTCGATCCGGAGGAGCTTATCGCCCGCTACGGGGCCGACACCGTGCGTCTGTTCGTGATGTTCGCGGCTCCCCCCGAGCAATCCCTGGAGTGGTCCGACAGCGCCGTGGAGGGGGCTTTCCGCTTCCTTAAGCGGCTGTGGAAGATGGCGGCCTCCCACCTCAACGGGGAGCCGGCGCCGTCTCTGGCGATTGGAGACCTGAGCGCCGAGCAGCGGGCGCTGCGGCGCCAGGTCCACGAGACCATCGCCAAGGTCAGCGACGACGTGGGCCGGCGCTACACCTTCAACACCGCGATCGCCGCGGTCATGGAGCTGATCAACAATATGGGCCGCGCCGAGGACACCTCCGCCCAGGGCCGGGCCGTGATGCAGGAGGCGCTCGAGGCGGTGACCCTTCTGCTGGCACCAATCGTTCCCCACATCTGCCACGCCCTCTGGCAGGCCCTGGGGCACGCGGGTGCGGTCATCGACGCCCCGTGGCCCGCGGTGGACGAACCCGCCCTGGCCAGAGAGACGATGGAGCTGGTTGTGCAGGTCAACGGCAAGCTCAGGGGACGCATCAACGTGCCGTCCGCCGCCAGCCGGGCCGACATCGAGGCCGCGGCCGCGATTGATCCCAACGTGGCCCGTTTCGTGGAGAACAGAGCCGTACGCAAGGTAATCGTGGTACCGGGCAAGCTCGTAAACATTGTGGTATGACGACTATGAGAAGGACTTGGCTCCTTGTTCTGATCCTGGCCCTGGCCGGCTGCGGATTTCACCTGCGCGGCGAGGTCAAGCTGCCGGCGAACATCTCCACGGTGAGGATCGAGGCCCCGAACCGGCTGCTGCAGGACGAGCTGTCCATCTACCTCAAGGCCGGGGGGGCCCACGTCACCACCAGAGCCGAGCCGGCCGACGCAACGCTGGCGCTCTCGGGCGAGGACTTTCAGCGCCGCGTGCTCTCGGTGGATCCGAACACGGGCAAGGCGCGGGAATATGAGCTCGCCTACACGGTTTCGGTCAGCATGACCCGGGCGGACGGCAGCGTTCTGCTCGCCCCCCAGCAGGTACGGCTGGTGCGTGACTACGTGTACGACCAGGATGCCGTCCTCGGCAAGAGCCGGGAAGAGGACGTGCTGCGAGACGAAATGCGCCGGGACGCCGTGCAGCAGGTCCTGCGCCGCATGGCCGCAACCCAGGGCGGCTGACCGGGGTGCAGGTCCGGCCCGACCAGCTTCCCCGGCACCTGGCCCGGGGCTTAGCCCCCGTCTATCTGGTCTATGGCGACGAGCCCCTGCAGGTGCGAGAGTCCCTCGACGCCATCCGCGCCGCTGCGCGGGCCGACGGCTTCCAGGAGCGGATGATATTCGACGCCGAGGCCGGCTTCGACTGGGGCAGTCTGCAAAGAGAGGCGGTCAGCCTGTCGTTGTTCGCGGCACGGCGTCTGCTGGAGCTGCGGCTCCCCGGCGGCAAGATCGGCGAGGAGGGAGCCAAGACCCTGCGGGCCTACGCCGACCAGCCGCCCCAAGACGTGGTGCTGGTGGTCAGCACCGGGGCACTGGAGGCGAAGGTGCGCTCGGCCGCCTGGTACCGCGCCGTGGACGGCGCCGGCACCGTGGTACAAGCCTGGCCCGTGGAGACCGCACGGCTGCCGGGCTGGATCCAGCGCCGGGCCGGTGGGCTGGGGCTGGTCCTGGACGGGAACACCGCAGAGCTGATCGCCGATCGGGTGGAAGGCAACCTGCTGGCCTGCGCCCAGGAGATCGAAAAGCTGCGGCTGCTGCACGGGGAGGGCACCGTCGATGCCGAGCAGGTCCTGGCCTCGGTGTTGGACAGCGCCCGCTTCAAGATCTTCGATCTGGTGGACAGCGCCCTGGCGGGCGACGGGCTGCGCACCGCCCGGATCCTGCGGGGGCTTTGCCTGGAGGGCGCCGAGCCGGCCCTGGTGCTCTGGGCGCTGGGCCGTGATCTGCGTACCCTGTGCAGCATGGCGCGCGAGAGGGCGTCCGGGGCGGCAGTGGAGGCACTGCTCGCCAAGTTCAGGATCTGGGACAAGCGCAAGCCCTTGTACAAGCGGGCGCTCGGGGCGCACTCCCACCGAGACCTGCTGGCACTGCTGCGGGAGCTGGGCCGGGTTGACCGCGTGATCAAGGGCTTTGAGCCGGGCACTCCCTGGGACGAGCTGATGCGCCTGGCCATGGCGCTCGCCGGCGTGCCGCTGGAGCGCTCCGTACGAGAAGCGTGAAGAGCCAAGTGGATAGTCAGCCCAACCGTTTCAGACGTAGTGCCTTTCGCGCTACATCCTTCACCCTTCACCACTGGTGTCACCGATGGACATTGCAAGCTACATGACCGACCTGGGCCAGCGGGCAAGAGCCGCCGCCCGGGAGCTGGCGCGGGCCGGGACCGGGGCCAAGAACGCAGCACTGCACGCCATGGCCGCAGCCATTGAGAAGGAGCGGGCCTCCCTGCAGGCGGCCAACCGCAAGGATCTGGAGGCGGGCCGCGCCCGGGGCATGGACGCGGCCATGCTGGACCGCCTGGAGCTGACCGACGCTCGCGTCGCCGCCATGGCCGAGGGCCTGCTGCAGGTGGCGGCGCTTTCCGATCCGGTGGGCTCCATCACCGACATGAGCTACCGTCCCTCGGGGATCCAGGTGGGCCGCATGCGGGTTCCGCTGGGCGTGATCGGTATCATCTACGAGTCGCGTCCCAACGTCACCGCGGACGCGGCGGCCCTGTGCCTGAAGTCCGGCAACGCCGCCATCCTGCGCGGCGGCTCCGAGGCGATCCACTCCAATCAGGCCATCGCCGCCTGCATCCACATCGGCCTCTCCGCGGCCGGGCTTCCTACCGATGCGGTGCAGGTGGTCGAGACCACGGACCGCGAGGCCGTGGGCGCGCTGATCCGGATGGCGGAGTACGTGGACGTCATCGTGCCCCGTGGGGGCAAGGGCTTGATCGCGCGGATCAGCAACGAGGCCCGTGTCCCGGTGATCAAGCATCTGGACGGGATCTGTCACGTCTACGTGGACGACAAGGCCGACCCGGACAAAGCGGTGCGCGTGGCGTTCAACGCCAAGGCCCAGCGCTTTGGTACGTGCAATACCATGGAGACCCTGCTGGTGGCCGGGGGCATCGCCGAACGGGTCCTGCCGCCACTGTGCGAGAAGCTGCGCGAGAAGGGCGTGGAGCTGCGCGGCTGTGAGCACACCCGCGCCATCATCCCCTACGCGGTCCCGGCCACGGCCGAGGACTGGGACACGGAGTACCTGGCGCCGATCCTCTCGATCCGGGTGGTGGAAGGCCTGGATCAGGCGATCGATCATATCGAGCGCCACGGCTCCCGGCACACCGACGCGATCATCACCGAAGACCTCACCCGCGCCCGCCGCTTCCTGACCGAAGTCGACTCCAGCTCCGTGATGGTCAACGCCTCCACGCGTTTCGCCGACGGCTTCGAGTACGGCCTGGGCGCCGAGATCGGCATCAGCACCGACAAGCTGCATGCCCGTGGCCCCGTAGGCCTCGAAGGTCTGACGTCCCGGAAGTTCATCGTGCTGGGAGATGGGCATGTCAGGACGTGAGGGGTGAATTGTAAATCGTCGGTCGTGCTTGGTCAGCTGATCGTGCGAGGTGTCGCTTGCCGTTCGCGAACTGCTCTTCACACTCTACGGCAGGAGGCAGAATGCTGACCGGTCACGCCCTGCGCTTCACGCTTCACCCTGCACGGTTAGCGAAAACGTGATCGGCGTCCTCGGCGGCACCTTCGACCCGGTTCACCACGGCCATCTGCGCCTGGCACTGGAGCTGCGCGAGGGGCTGGGGCTGGACGAGGTGCGAATGGTGCCGGCCCGGGTTCCGCCGCACCGCGAAGTCCCCATCGCTGCGGCGGCGGACCGGCTGGCGATGCTGGAGGCGGCTCTGGCGGACACCCCGGGGCTGGTGCTGGACCCGCGGGAGTTGGCGCGCGAGGGGCCTTCGTATACGGTGGACACGCTGCAATCCATGCGCGCGCAGTTTTCGGAGCGACCCCTGTGCTTGCTTCTGGGCATCGACGCTTTCGCCGGGCTGCATACCTGGCACCGCTGGGAGCTGATTCCGGAGCTTGCGCACATCGGCGTAGCCCGCCGCCCGGGGGCGGAGGTACCGATAGGGGGCGAGGTGGCCAAGCTGCTGGCCGCGCGCCGGGTGCAGACGCCTGAGGAACTGCGCAGGCGGCCGGCGGGGGCCATTCACATTCTGGACATTCCGGCACTGGAGATCTCCGGCACGCGCATCCGCGGGCTCATCGCTCGGGGGCGCAACCCGCGCTTCCTGCTGCCGGACGCCGTGCTCCGGCTAATCGAGGACAGAGGGCTCTATATTGCTAACGACTGAACCCCTGAAGGCGCTCGTCATTGAGGCGTTGGAAGAGATCAAGGCGTTCGACATCAAGGTCCTGGACGTGCGCGGGATCACATCGGTGACCGACTACATGATCCTCGCCAGCGGCAGCTCGGACCGCCAGGTAAGAGCGATCGCCCGCAACGTGGTGGAAAAGGCAAAGAACCAGGGCCATCCACCGATGGGGCTGGAAGGTGAGCGCGAGGGAGAGTGGGTGCTCATCGACCTCTACGACGTTGTGGTGCACGTAATGCTGCCCCGGGTGCGCGATTTCTACCAGCTCGAGAAGCTGTGGACCGGCGACGGAGCCGCCAAGAGCGCCGCAAGGTAGCCTGCGGGCTAGCATGCAAATTCGGCTGATTGCCGTGGGGCGGGGCATGCCGGGCTGGGTAAAGGAAGGATTTCGCGAATATGCCAGACGCCTGCCGCCCCGGTGTGCTTTGAGCCTGCACGAGGTGCCGGCCGCAAAGCGGACCCGCAACGCGCCCATCGACAAGCTCAGAGAGCAAGAAGGCCGGCGACTGCTGGAGGCGGCTCCCCCCGGGGCCCTGCTCATCGCTCTGGACGAGACCGGCAGGAGCTGGAGCTCGCTGGAGCTGGCTCGGCGCTGCGACCGCTGGCTGCAGGGCGGGACCGACGTGGCGCTGCTGGTAGGGGGAGCCGATGGTCTGGCGCCCGCGTGTCTGGAGCGGGCCGAGCACGTCTGGTCCTTGTCCGCACTGACACTGCCCCACATGCTGGTGCGGGTCGTGGTAGCCGAACAGATCTACCGGGCCTGGAGTATCGCCGAGAACCACCCCTACCATCGCCCGTGAGCCTCCTCCCACACTTATACCTGGCTTCGCAGTCGCCGCGCCGGCGCCAGCTGCTGGGGCAGCTTGGGGTGCGCTTCGCGCCGCTGTCGGTGCAGGTGGACGAGGCACGCCTGCCCGGAGAGCACGCCGGAGATTATGTGGCTCGTCTGGCGCTGGAGAAGGCGCGCGCGGGGCGCCGCCACCTCGGCAGCGGCCACGACGGCGTGGTACTGGGCGCCGACACGGCGGTGGTAATCGATGACACCATCCTGGGCAAGCCGGCGGACTGCGAACACGCCCTCCAGATGCTGGCTAGACTCTCGGGGTGCAGTCATCGCGTGCTCTCGGGCGTGGCTGTCGCCGACGCAGCCCGGGAGGCCGTGCGCCTGAGCGCCAGCACGGTCTGGTTTCGGGTGCTGACGCCCGCGGAGCGGGCGGCGTACTGCGCCACCGGTGAGCCCGCGGACAAGGCCGGGGCCTATGCGATCCAGGGACTGGCCGCGGCCTTCGTGCAGCGGCTGGAGGGCAGCTACTCCGGCGTGATGGGACTGCCACTGTTCGAGACGGCGGAGCTGCTCACCGCCTTCGGTATCCTTTACGGCGCGGGAGGCGAATGAAGCGCAGGATCATCAACATTCTCGCCGCCCTCGGCGTGCTTGGGCTCATCCTGACGGGTGCCGCGTACTTCCAGGGATGGCGGGCCACCCAGCGCTTCGACCCCAAGGCCACCCAGGTAATGGCCGACTTCGCGCGGCGCGCCATCGAGAGCAACGTGGCATCGGCCAGCGTGGTGAAAATGCCGCTGGCCGATGGCGTCAGCGCCAAGCAGGCCGCCGCGGCCATGATCCAGCGCGCGACCCAGCGCAATATCGAGCTGCTGAACAGGCTGGCGTTCGACAAGGAAGTCCGCGCCCGTACCGGCAAACCCTATCCATACGTGGAGATCTTTCAGTTCTGTGACCCCCTGACGGCGGCCGCCCTGCTGGAGTACAACCAGGACTTCGTGGCCTTCATGCCGTGCCACATCGCGATGTACGAGGATCCAGCGGGCAAGTACTGGCTCATCACCATGAACCTGGACCTGCTGATCCACGGCGGTCCGGAGCTGGACCCGGAGCTCAAGAGCCGGGTGCTGGCGCTAAAGGAGGGGATCCTGGACATCATGGCTGCCGGCGCTGCCGGCAGTCCATAAGCCCAGCTATCTCACCAGGCTGGCATAGGCGGCCCGCCCTCAGGGCTTCCAGGCGTTGCGCTCGGCGTCAGTGGTCATTGGATGGCGCCACCACTTGGGATTGGGCACGATCATCTTCTTGCGCTCCTGCGCGCTGGCGCTGCGCAGCCACTCCGCCTCGCTGTGATCGGGGTTGTCCGCTAAGGAGATCAGATCATTGCTGGCCAGGCGGGAGAGGAAGTCGATCTTCTTCTCGATCTCCTGCGGCACATTGACCACCGTGGGATTCAGATAGCAGGCG
Organism: uncultured Ectothiorhodospiraceae bacterium; assembly: GCA_964461215.1. Lineage (GTDB taxonomy): Bacteria > Pseudomonadota > Gammaproteobacteria > JAABTG01 > JAABTG01 > CAYWTP01. The sequence continues at coordinate 7,023 of CAYWTP010000148.1, forward strand.
TGCATGGGACGCGCAGCCGGGGTCCGTGCCGGAGTCGTGACCTGAGCCGGAGCGACCGCCGAAAGACTCAGCATATGGAGAATGTCCGGCCCGAGCACCTCCGCCATGCTCACGCCCATCCTGGCCTGTACGGATTTCACGTACTCCCGAACCTCGCCCAAGGCCGCCTCCTTGAGGGAATCGGCCTTGGCTTGGGCCTGAAGAAATGCGTCCATCTTGTCCATCTCAGCGTCACCGGTGATTGCCTGGCTCTACTTTAACACACGAGCTAGGAGCCGGCGGGCACGGCGATGACTCGGAAATCCAGGGTCTCCAGATCGCCCAGCACGTAGGTGGCCGGGGCGTCGATGCCCGCTACGGTTCCGGGGTTTATCAGGACCGTCCTGCCACCTTTGACGTTGGCGCGCCGGGCAATGAGCGCCTGGTGGCTGTGGCCGCAGATCACCACGTCCCACTTGCCCAGAGCCGCCATGCCTTCGGCGTAGTGGGGGTAGTGAACCAGGAAGATGCGCCGCCCCCCCAGCTCCAGATCGGCGTCCGCCCCGTGGTAGTGGATGACGCTCCCCTTACGCCCGGACAGCTTGCCCAGCATGACCAGGTCACCGGCGTTGTTGCCGTGAACGACGTGTACGGGCAGACCCAGGGGCTGCAGCGCTCCCAGCACCCAGGGCGAGACTACGTCCCCGGCGTGCAGCACCGCCTCGGCCCCGGCCGCCCGCGCATGCTCCACCGCCGCGACCAGCAGATCCCGGTTGTCGTGGGAGTCGGAGAGGATGGCGACGCGCATAGGCTGTGGGCTGTGGGCTGTGGGCTGTGGGCTGTGGGCTGTAGGTGAGAGGGGCTCTTCCGCCCACGGTCTACAGCCTACGGTCTAAGGCCTAGAAATTCGGCTTCTCCGGCGCCTTCTTGTACATATCGACGCTGGACAGGATCTCGGCCTTGGCCTCGTCGGCGCCGCCCCAGCCTTGCACTCGCACCCACTTGCCTTCATCCAGGTCCTTGTAGTGCTCGAAGAAGTGGGCGATCTGGTCCAGCAGGGTCGGCGCCATGTCGCTCACCTCCTGGGCCTTGCGGTACGCCTTACACAGCTTGTCGACCGGCACGGCCAGCACCTTGGCGTCGTCGCCGGACTCGTCGGTCATCTTGAGCACTCCTACCGGGCGGCAGCGCACCACCGCGCCGCTGATCAACGGCACCGGGGTGACCACCAGCACGTCCACGGGGTCGCCGTCGGCCGACAGCGTGTGTGGAACATAGCCGTAGTTGCAGGGGTAGTGCATGGCGGTGGTCATGAAGCGGTCCACGAACATGGCGCCGGTGGC
>CAYWTP010000149.1:0-8339 GCA_964461215.1 uncultured Ectothiorhodospiraceae bacterium
GGACGTCGAAGTTGATCAGCAGCCCGGTGCCGACGCCGGAAGGAATACCGTTCCCCTATGCCTCATGTGCCAAGCACTGCTGATAGATTGACCCGAGCAAGCCCGGTCCGAGAACACGATGGACCTCGGCGGCGCAGCCGATAGCTTCGCCGGTGAACGGATCCTTATCCATCATCTGCTTTAGTGACAAGCACACGTCATACGGCCGCCGTGGACTCGATATAGCGGATCTTTTCAAGCTGGGGCATGCGGTAGAAGCGGCGCAGCTCGCGCATCAGGGCTGGTTGAGCCGGTGCCAGGGCGTAGCTGCGCGTCAGCCTCTCGCAGTAGCGGGCCGCCAGGCGGTTCGCCTCCTGGTAGCGGCGGCGCTGCTCGGCGTCGATGCTGTCCCTGAAGCGGATGCGCTTGAACAAGGTGTGCCAGAGCGAGCGTCCGGCGACGTGACCGTGTTGCTGGTATATGAGGGCTGCCGTGGCCACGAACTTGTCCACCTCCGCCTGCAGCTCCAGCTCCAGCAGGGTCAGGGGCACCTCGATGCCCGCCCGCCAGGCGAGATAGAGAAAGTGGCTGACGCCCTCCAGGGCGAACCAGAAGTCCTGCAGGTTGCCTGCGTGCAGGCGATCGACAGGATTGTCCGATACCAGCCGTTCGACCACTTCCTGGTGCAGGAACAAAGACACATCGACGGCGTCCTCCGCCTGGGCCACCAGCAGTCGCTCTGGGCAGCTCTGGGCCGAGGTGTCGTCGATGAAGATCCGTGCGAACTGCGGATCGTGCAGGAGGAAGTCCTTCACCCGGTGCGGGGTGCGCACGTCATAGAGATGCTCCAGCCGGCTCTGGAGCTCGTTGAGATCCATCGCCGCCTCAGTGCGCGCGGGCCGAGCGCATCGGCACCACGCCCAGGCGCCGCAGGCGGCGCTCCAGGCGAGGGCTCTGCGTTCTGGTCCAGGCCTCGTAGAGGCGCAGCACCGCGTCCTCGGCGCCGCCGCAAGCCTGCTCGCCCACCTCGGCCAGCACATCCACGAACCGGGTAAAGCCCCGGGACAGCTCCCGGAAGGTACTCGCCAGGGCCTGGTCGCGGGGTGTCTGCCAGGCGTTCTCGAACAGGTAGGCGTAGGCGCTTCCGCCCATCGCAATGTAGTAGCCGACGTCCACCGGCTTGCGGGCGAGGCTGCCGGAGAACAGCCCGGCGATGAACAGGGCCACGTCCCCGAGGCGCTGCAGCATGAGTCTGCGCTCCCTGCCGGAGGATGCCTCGACGGCGTCGGCATAGAGCTGGGCCAGGGGACGGAGCATGCGACCGTCGGGGGTGTGGTCGAACAAGTGCTCGGAGCGGGAGTATCGGGTAAGCAGATGAACCAGGTAGTGGACGGTGGACTCCTCTGCGTCCACCTGCAAGTCGTGGATGGCCTGGTGGACCGAGTCGTGGAAGAAGGCTTCCAGGCTCGACTCGGTGACCAGGCCCCTGCCTTCGGTAAGCGAAACCATAGCGACCACCTCGCTTTGCTGGGGCTTACTTAAGCAAATAACTCAGACACTCACCATTGTCAAGGCGCTTTCATAATATTTTCAGTGACTTACTGTCAGCGATCGGTTGCTGGTGCTGCTAATCCCGGTGGCAAGCCTGCTTTGCGTCGCCGGAACGGGTCATTAGCGGATGGTCAGGAAGCGCAAGCGGCGGGGAGCGCTTCAGCCGGCCTGTGCACCCTCGGTGCCGGCCATTCGCACCGACTCGCGCTCCACTTCGTCCAGTAGGCGCACGATGCGTTGGGACACGGGCTCCACCTGGCGGTAAAGGGATTCCGCCTCGGCCTTGCTTCCCTGCGAACGGGCGCGGATGACCGCAGCGATCAGCCGGTGCAGCTCCTCATGCGGGGCCTCAAGCTCCCGCACCGCCGGAATATTTCCGTAGCGCTGCATACCTTCGGCGTAGTACCACTTGCCGAAGTCGCAGTGCCGGTGTGAAACGGCCTGTTCCTGGCTCAGGCTGGCCTGCCCGTCCAGAAAGGCACGCAGGCGCGCCTTCCACGCCATGTGCGCCGCTTTGGCGCTGGACAGATCGAGCCCATTGTCATTGCCGACCTTGAACCACCGCATCTCGTCGCTCAGGTCGGCCAGCAGCTCGGTGATACGCTGGCCTTGGCCGACGGTGCTCTCGGCAATCCGGCCGGTCTTCTCGGCGAAGTCGTCCATCAGGACGATGCTGCGGCTAATCTCGTCGGCCACCACGCTCTGCTCCTCGGCGGCGCTGGCAATCTCATCGGTCATCTGGCTGATGCGCATGGCGCCTGCGGCGATCCGCTCCAGGGCGCCATTGGTTCCCGACGCGCCTTCGACCGTCACCTTGGCCCTGGCCTGTCCCTGCTCCATGGCCGACACGGCGTCTCGCGCTGCGGTCTGCAGGTGAGCGATCATATCCTGGATCTCTTCGGTGGAGTCCTGGCTGCGCTGCGCCAGGGTGCGTACCTCGTCGGCCACCACGGCGAAGCCCCGGCCCTGCTCTCCGGCCCGCGCTGCCTCGATGGCGGCGTTCAGGGCCAGCAGGCTGGTCTGGTCTGCGATCCCGCGTACGACATCCAGGATCCCACCGATGTTGTGCGCGTCGCCCTCCAGGCGCGCAATGACACCAGCCGCGGCCTCGATGTCGCTGGCGAGACGATCGATGGATGAGATGGTCTCGGCCACGAGCGTCCGGCCCTGGTCGGCCTCCGTGCTGGAGGTACGGGCGGACTCGGCCACCGTTTCCGCACTGGCAGCCACCGCCCTGAAGGAGGTGGTCATCTCGGTCATGGCGGTGGCGGACTGCTGGCTTTGTTCCCGCAGGCCTTGCATGTTCTCCAACGTTTGCCCGGCATCGCGGGACAGTTGATCGCCGCCAGAGGACAAACGGTTGGATGCACGGTGTGCTTCCAGCACGAAGCCCCGGATCCGCTTGAGCATGTCGTTGAAGGCAAGGGCCGTCTCGCCCAGCTCGTCGTGCCCGTGTACCGGCGCCCGGCTGTCGAGCCGGCCGGTGTCGGCCACCTCCAGGATCGCTGAACGCAGGCTCCGGACCGGAGCCACGATGCTTCGTGCAACGAGCGCGATCAAGGCCACCAGCACGACCAGCACCAAGGCAACGGCAGCCCCTTGCTGGCGGGCCAGCCGCCAGAAAACCGCTTCCACGTCATCCACGTAGACCCCCGAGCCCACGATCCACCCCCACGGCGCGAAAGCCTTGACGTAGGATACCTTGGCCACGGGCACGTCCGATCCGGCCTTGGGCCAGAAATAGTCGACAAATCCTTCCCCGGCGCGGCGCACTTGATCGACGAAGGCCACGAACAGCAGCTTGCCGTTCGGGTCGGCGATCTGCGATAGATCCTTGCCATCCAGCTCGGGTTTGAAGGGATGCATGACCATGCGCGGCTGCATGTCGTTAATCCAGAAGTAGTTGTTCTGCCCGTAGCGCAGGGATTTCACCGCCTCCTTGGCCAGCCGCTGCGCGGTCTCCGTGTCCAGGACACCGTCGCGCACCTGGCGCTCGAAGTGCGCCAGAAGGCTGTAGGCCGTCTCCACCGCCTCGCGAGCCTGTAGTCTGCGCTCGCTCATGGTCTCTGACTTAACGGCGTTCAGGCCAAGAAGCGTAATAACAACCATGCCGGCAGCGGCCAGCAGGTTGACCAGCCACAGCCGGTATGAAATGTGCCAGTTGCCGAGTGCCGAGACGCTAGCCATTATGACTCCGCTCCTTACTTCGCTTCGATGGTTCATCCACGCCGTTGCCCCCTCAAACACGGACCGCGTCCACGCGCTTCCCGTGGTTGAGTGAGGCCGATTCGCATTGCTCCGGGAATAACTCCCGGGGGTCGCTCCTGGGAGGATCTATCGACTGCGGAAACGTTTCCTAAAGCTAGGCCGCATCGTGGAATTGCAGTGCCGCCAGACGGGCGTACAAGCCGGCCTGGGCAACCAGCTCATCGTGACTGCCGCTGGCTACGATGCGGCCCTGGTCCAGGACCACGATGCGGTCAACCTTGCGCACCGTGGCCAGCCGGTGGGCAATGATGAGGGTGGTGCGGTGCTCCATCAGGCGTTCCAGGGCCCGCTGGACCAGGCGCTCGCTCTCGGCGTCCAGCGAGCTGGTGGCCTCGTCCAGAAGCAGCAGGGCAGGGTCGCGCAGAATGGCCCGGGCGATGGCGATGCGCTGGCGCTGTCCGCCGGACAGGCGGATCCCGCGTTCGCCCAGGAAGGTCCCGAAACCCTGGGGGAGCCGGTCCAGAAACTCCGTGGCATGGGCGGCGTCTGCGGCCTTGCGCACATCCGCGTCGGATACCCCGGGGTGGCCGTAGCGGATGTTCTCCCAGGCATCGGCGCCGAAGATCACCGGATCCTGGGGGACCAAGGCGATGCGCTTGCGCAGCGCCGCCGGATCTGCGGCGCGCAGATCCACGCCGTCGAAGCGAATGTGGCCGGCGTCCGGATCGTAGAAGCGCAGCAGTAGCTGAAGTACCGTGGACTTGCCCGCCCCCGACGGGCCCACCAGGGCCACCCTTTCCCCGGGCCGCAAGGCGAGGGACAAGCTGCTCAGAGCCGGCGTCTCCGGCCGCGAGGGATAGCGGAAGCTGACGCCGTCGAGCCCCAGCTCTCCGCGGGCCGGATCGGGCAGAGGCACGGGGTCAGCCGGAGCGCGGATTTGGGGCTCGGTGTGCATTAGCTCCAGCAGGCGTTCGGTGGCGCCGGCGGCGCGCAGCAGATCGCCGGCCACCTCGCTCAACGCCCCCACCGAGCCGGCCACCAGCACCGCATAGAACACGAAGGCTGAGAGCTGGCCGCCGCTGATGCGGCCGGTCAGCACGTCGTGGCCGCCCACCCATAGTACGATGCTGATGGCGCCGAACGTGAGCAGCATCACCAGGGCCGTGAGCAAGGCGCTGGTGCGGGTGCGCGCCACGGCGGCATCGAAGGCGGCCTCCACCTGGCCACCGTAGCGCTCGCCGTCGATGCGCTCGTGGCAGAACGCCTGGACCGTGCGGATGCCGTACAGCGCCTCGTCCACATAGGCGCCGATGTCGGCGATGCGGTCCTGGCTGGTGCGCGACAGCCGGCGTACCCGGTGACCCAGCAGCCACACCGGCACCACCACGCCCGGCACCCCAAGCAGCACCAAGGCCGCCAGCTTGGCACTGGTAATGGCGAGCATCACCAGCCCGCCGGTGAACAGCAGCAGGTTGCGCACCGCGATGGCCAGGGTGGAGCCCACCACCACCTGAAGCAAGGAAGTGTCAGTGGTCAGGCGCGAGATGACTTCGCCGGTGCGGGTGGTCTCGAAGAACGCCGGCTCCAGCGTCAGCACCCGGGCAAACACGGCCTTGCGGATGTCGGCCACCACGCGCTCGCCAATCCAGGTCACCAGATAGACCCGGGCAGCCACCGAGGCCGCCATTACGGTGACTACCACCAGGAACAGCACCAGGGCCTGGTTCAGGGCGGCGGTCGAGCCGCTGCTCAGGCCCTGGTCCACCATGTGCTGAAGCACCCGGCCGAAGCCCAGCACGGCACCGGCGGCGACCAACAGGGCCGTCGCGGCGCCGGCCAGAGTCAGGCGGTAGGGGCGCAGGAACGCGAGCAGGTGCACGAGGATCCGCAGGTTGCGGCTGGTGGGGCGTTGCTCGAGGGCGGTTCTCTCACGGGGGGGCATGGCGATTCTTCCACGGGGTGGGGCGGGCAACCAGGACGTTGCAGCGCACTGAGCCTTCCGGCGCGGGCCGTGGGCCATAGGCTAATGGCTGTGGGGTGGATTGACCAGGCACCTCCGCTAGCGGGGTCCCCACCGCTCCCTGCCTTGTGCTCTCACGCCCGGAGGGCGGCGCACCCTGCCGGTGCTTTACTCCCGGCGTGGCCTCGGGCAGCATGCGCTCATGAGCGCCGACTCCACCGCTGCCGAAGCCCCCGTTGCGCCGACACCAGGCAAAGGGCGCCGTTTCGACTGGCTGCACGTCACGCTCATCGTGCTGCTGTCCATCATCGCGGCGGTGGGGCTCACCTACTGGTTGGTCGTGACCTATGTGTTCCCCACCCACTTCAAGCCGGTGACCCTGAGCGCTAGTGAAGAGAAGGTGCTGGACGCCAAGCTGAACCGCCTGGAGTCCCCGCAGGCCGGGGCTGCGTCCCAGTCCAGTCATCTGGAGCCCGAGCGCTACAGCGAGGAGGGTGCCCGGCGGGAGGTTGCCTTCTCGGAGCGAGAGCTTAACGCCCTGCTGGCGAAGAACACCGACCTGGCGCAGAAGCTGGCCATCGATTTGTCGGACAACCTCGTGAGCGCCAAGCTGCTGGTGCCGATGGATCCGGACTTTCCCATCCTCGGGGGCAAGACCCTGAAGGTGCGTGCCGGGGTGGAGCTGGCATATCGGGGGAGCAGGCCGGTGGTGGTGCTCAGGGGCATCAGCATCATGGGTGTGCCGCTGCCCAATGCCTGGATGGGCGGCATCAAGAACATCGATCTGGTGCGCGAGTATGGCGGCAAGGAGGGTTTCTGGAAGTCCTTCGCCGATGGAGTGGACGACATCCACGTTGAAGAAGGCAAGCTGGTGATCAAGCTCAAGGAGTGATCTCCCGCGGCTACGCCACTTCATGTCTACGGCCCGTCTTCCGGCCGGCCCCGGCTGCGCCTCGCTGACGGATGAACGAGAACAGGCGCTACCTGACGGTGCTCGTGCTGCTCGCGGCCCCGTTCTACCTGAACGACTTCGCCAACATCTATCTGGCGGACTGGCGCTGGTGGCTGCTGATCGACTACACGGCGGTGAAGCTGTTTCCGCTCCTGCTGGCCCTTTGGCTGGTTCGCGGCGGGCGAATGCCGCCGGCGGCATTCGGCTTGGTGCCCCAACCGCTGCCGGCGTTTCTGGCGACGTTTCTGATCACGGCCCTGGCCGGCACGCTCATCGACCAGAACGGGTATCGGCTGATCGAGGCGCTGCCCGGATACCCCGAGCTGGGCGCGATGCCCGCCATCACCAGCAAGGTCTGGGACTGGATCGATCTGACGTTCGGCCTGCTGATGGTGGGCGTGGTGGAGGAGCTGGTGTTCCGCGGCTACCTGTGTGCCTTCATCGGTCGGTACACGCGCAACGGCGCGGCCATCGTGGCAGCTTCCTGCGTCGCTTTCGGCCTCATCCACTGGAGCGCCGGCTTGCACGCGGTGCTGGTGACCGCCCTCATCGGGGCCGTGTTCATGCTGGTCTACCTGCGTACCCGCTCGCTGCCCGCCATCATGCTGGCCCACTTCGCCGTGGATTTCATCGACTATGCCGGGGTGATACCGGTCGACTGGTTCAAGCTGACCTGAGGTGAAGGGAGGGGCGCGTGCCGCTAGAGGTTCTACCCGTGGGTTTGCTACACTACCCGCCGGCGCCGAATCCTGTGGCATGGATTAAGATGCTGAATCTGCGGGCGTATCGGTTTGGTGTCGGGCCGTTTTCCAGGTGCCCGGCCAGGAGCCGGGAGCGGCCACCCGCGGCGCAGGGCATATATTCTCGCCGCTGCGCCACCCGAGGCGATGCGCTCGCCCGGATTCGCGTTCCAACGAGTTAATGGTGACCCGCGTCGGTCCCTTCGCAACGCTAGATTGTGAACCCCGTCAGGCCCGGAAGGGAGCAGCGGCAGCAGTCAATGCGGGTGCCGGGGTGCGGCTGGCGCGGGTCGCCGCCCTTTCAGCAGGCGCAGGGCCGAGGGCCATTGGGTGAGGGCAGACCCGCAGGGCCCCTGGTTCCGGCGATGGTCGCGGCCCGTGAACCTACGGTCATGGTGTGACGCTTACCGCTCAACCCGATAGCATCAATTCCCACGTATGAGCTACCAAGTCCTGGCGCGCAAGTGGCGGCCGCGGATCTTTGCCGATCTGGTGGGCCAGAGCCACGTGGTGCGAGCCCTGAGCAATGCCCTGGACGCCGGCAGGCTGCATCACGCATTCTTGTTCACCGGCACCCGCGGGGTGGGCAAGACCACGATCGCGCGCATCCTGGCCAAGTGCCTGAACTGCGAGCAGGGCGTCGGCTCCACGCCGTGTGGCGAGTGCAGTGCCTGCCGGGAGGTGGATGAGGGCCGCTTCGTGGATCTCATCGAGGTGGATGCCGCCTCCCGCACCAAGGTGGACGAGACCCGGGACCTGCTGGAGAACGTCCCCTATGCTCCGGCCAGGGGCCGCTACAAGGTGTATCTCATCGACGAGGTGCATATGTTCTCGGCTCACAGCTTCAACGCCCTGCTGAAGACCCTCGAGGAGCCGCCGCCCCACGTCAAGTTTCTGCTGGCGACCACCGATCCGCAGAAGCTGCCGGTGACCATCCTGTCCCGCTGTC
>CAYWTP010000150.1:0-3829 GCA_964461215.1 uncultured Ectothiorhodospiraceae bacterium
CTCATGTTCGCGGCGCGCGCCGAGCACCTGCATAAAGTTATCGTGCCGGCGCTGGAGCGGGGGGCCTGCGTGCTCTGTGATCGCTTCACCGATGCCACCTACGCCTACCAGGGGGGAGGGCGCGGGATCCCCGCCGGTCGCATCGCGGCCCTGGAGGACTGGGTGCAGGGTAGCCTGAGGCCGGACCTCACCCTGCTTCTGGACGTGCCGGTGAATCTGGGCATGGAGAGGATTCGCGGCAGGAGCGGCAAGGACCGCTTTGAGATAGAGGCGCAGAGCTTCTTCGAGCGCGTGCGGCAGACCTATCACGAGCGCGCACGGCGCCACCCGGAGCGTTACCGGATGGTCGATGCCTCCGCGGCGATCCCCGAGGTCCAGGTCAGGTTGCGCCGGGTGTTGGAGGAGTTCCTGGGATGATCGGTCTTCTACCCTGGCAGGGCGAGGTTTGGGGGCACGTCGTGCCCTGGCTGCGGCAGACGCGGGTGCCGCACGGCCTGCTGCTTCATGGCCCGTCGGGTCTGGGAAAAGCCGCGTTCGCCGCTTTTCTGGCACGCAGCCTGCTCTGCGAGCAGCCTGGGGATGACTTCCGGGCCTGTGGCCACTGTCGCGGCTGCCGGCTGTTCGAGGCGGGCAGCCATCCCGATGCCATGCTGATCAACGTGCAGGAGAATCGGCGCGAAATCGTTGTCGACCAGGTACGGGAGCTGGGACGGTTCACGGCCCTGCGCAGCGCGCGGGGCGGCTACAAGGTCGGGGTGATCACTCCCGCCGAACACATGAACCGGAATGCCGCCAACAGCGTGCTGAAAACACTGGAAGAACCGCCCGCGGGAACCGTGCTGCTGCTGGTCAGCCACGCGCCGGCCTTGCTGCCGGCCACCGTGCGCAGCCGTTGCCAGATGCTTCACTTTCGGCGCCCCGCCGGGGAGCGGGTGATACCCTGGCTCGAAGAGCATCTGCCGCCTGGCAACGACGCCCAGCTCCTGCTGCGCCTTGCCAATGGCTCGCCGGAGCGGGCACTGGAGCTTGGGCAGGGGGGGGCGGTCGAGCAACGGGACCGCGTCCTCGACGACATCCGGGGGCTCGTCCAAGGTGTCGCCGATCCGGTGACGGCCGCCGCAGACTGGCTGCGGATGGGGACTCAGCCGGTGGTGTACTGGGTGCATGACCTGATCTGTGATCTGGTCAGAATGAAGCATGGGGCAGCCGGCGCAGATCTGGTCAACGGTGACGTCCAGGCGCTGTTGCGGCCCCTGTCTCAACGGCTAGACTTTGGGTTACTATTTGACCTGCTGGATAAATGCCTGCGCGCACGGAGCACGAGCGAGCGTCGGCAGAACCTCAACGAGCAATGTCTGCTGGAGGATATCGCCATCACCTGGGCCTGGCCCGGTCAGGCGGCGCCATCGCGGGCTTACGGAGGCCGATAAATGTCTGGAGCCAAGCAGGGGATCCTGTCCCTCACCATCAAGGACAAGAGCGCCCTCTACGCGGCCTACATGCCGTTCATCAAGAACGGTGGACTGTTCATCCCTACCACCAAGCCCTACCGCATCGGTGACGAGGTCTTCATGCTGCTTACCCTGATGGACGAGAAGGACAAGCTGCCGGTCGCCGGACGCATTGTCTGGGTAACGCCCAGGGGCGCCCAGGGCCAGCGGACCTCAGGGATCGGCGTTCAGTTCAGCGAGCTGGACAAGGGCCAGACCCGAAGCAAGATCGAGACGCATCTCGCGGCGGCCCTGAAGTCGGAGCGTCAGACCCACACCATGTGATGAGCGCGCGCAGGCCTGCGGCCTGCGCGCTCTTACTGAATGAAGAAATGAACGGTTAGGGGAGGGGGATGACTCTGGCCACTGCTCACCGCTCCCTGCCAACTACCACTTGACTTCCTACCCCTTGAACGCCGCCGCCAGCGCCACGGCGGCGTCGAGCTTCTCCGTCGGGGTGTAGAAGTGGGGTGAGAGGCGGATGCCGCCGCCGCGCGGGGCACATACGACGCCGTGGTCCATCAGGTGCTTGTACAGCGCTTGAGTCTCGGCTCCGGGTATACGAAACACGAAGATGCCGGCGTAGCGCTCTGGTGATGTGGGGGACAGGATTTCTAGAGAACCATCTTTTCTGGCTTTATCAATAAGATATGAGTTGTTATTAAGGACTGTTCTAGATATTGCATCCATTCCCACCTCATCGAGCAAGGACAGACTCGCGTTCAGCGTGTGGACGCCCAGCATGTTGGGGCTGCCACATTCGAAGCGCCGGGCCGAGGCGGCCGGCTCCCACGTTGCCCGGTCGAAGTCGCCATGATGCTCCACCATGTGCCAGCCGAACTGGACCAGGGACAGGGACGATCGTCGATCGGCGCGACAGTAGAATACCCCCAGGCCCTCGGGTCCCAGCAGCCATTTATGGCCGTCGGCCATGACGAAGTCGGCCTGAATGGCCTGCACGTCCATGGGCAGGGCACCAAGGCTCTGGATAGCATCCACGCAGAACATCAGGCCTCGCTGCCGGCACTCCTCCCCCAGCCGCGGCAAGTCCATGCGCAGACCCGTGGCGTACTGTACCGAGCTGATGGATAGCAGCCGCGTCCGCCGATCGCAGGCGCCCACGAGCGCGTCTTCCGGCGACGGTCCGCCACGCAGGTCCACCCGCCGGACCTGCACGCCATAGCGCGCCAGGGATTCCCACACGATCCGGTTGGAAGGAAACTCCTGATCGCTGATCACGACATTGTCTCCCGCCTGCCAATCCAGACCGTAGGCCACCATGGACAGGGCCTCCGAGGTATTCTTGACCAGGGCGACGTCGTCGCTCGACGGGGCGTTGAGCAGCGCGCGCAGGCGCTCACGCAGCGCCTGCTCGGCCTCGAGCCACCGGGGATAGCGTTGTGCTCCCCGGGCGGCGTTCTCGCTGGCGAATTCGCATGCGGCCCGGGCACTGCGCGCCGGCCACGGTCCAACGCCGGCGTGGTTCAGATAGATGACCTCCGGCGACAGCGGGAACTCCGCTGCGATGAGGGCCTTCAACTGCTCTGGGGTAACAGCCATGGAAAGCTCCGGGTTTCGAACTCCGTCCTCAGCCAGCTTCGTCCGCCTCGCAGTCATCAGCGACCTCGCGGATATAGCGAAACAGCTTGCGGCTGCTCTCGGGCGGCAGGGAATGCTCTTCTTCGTGTCGGGCGCGGCGCAGGAGCTGGCGCAGGTGCTGCCGGTCCGCCCGGGGGTACTCGGCCAGGAAGGCCGTGAGGGCTTCGGGTCCTTGCTCCAGCAGGCGGGTCCGCCACTGCTCGATGTGGTGCAGCCTGCGGGTCTGCTCCCGGCCCGGAGAGTCTATCCGCTCCAGGGCTGCGCGGATGGCGTGGGCGTCGGCCGAGCGCATGAGCTTGCCGATGAGCTGCATCTGGCGGCGCCGGGCACCGTGCGCCACGATTCGGCGGGCATCCTCCAGTGCCACGCGCAGCCCCTCCTGCAACGGGATCCCGGCCAGCACGTCGGGTCTCAGCCCCGCCAGACGCTCGCCAAGTTTCTGAAGCGCCAGCATCTCCCGTTTAATCTGGGACTTACTCCGTGCCTGCTCGCCTGCTGGCCGGTCGGAAGCCTCCTCATCCTCCGTCATGAGTGCGTGGTGCCTCCTGCTACCGGCCCCGGAACAGAGAGCCCAGGATCCCGCGGGCTATCTGGCGTCCCAGGTTAGAGCCGATGCTGCGGACTACGCTCTTGGCCAGCGCCTCGACGATACCCTGGCGGTTGCTGGCAGAGCGGCGGGCGGTGGACCCCGGTACGGTGCCCCGGGCCGCCGGCGCGGCCGGCTTCTCGGCCGCGGCACG
>CAYWTP010000150.1:3839-8306 GCA_964461215.1 uncultured Ectothiorhodospiraceae bacterium
TTCGGCGAAGGGGGCGAGCTTGGAGACGGTATCGGCGGCCGCGGCACGGGCCTGGAGGCGCTCGTACGCGGACTCGCGATCCACCGCCGTATCATAGCGGCCAAGCACCGGGCTGCGGCTGATGATTTCCCGGCGCTCGTCCGCGGCGATCGGGCCCAGGCGGGAGGAGGGAGGGGCGATGAGCGTGCGCTCGACCACCTGCGGGCTGCCCTTGGCATCCAGGGTGGAAACCAGCGCCTCACCCACGCCCAGAGTGGTGATAGCCTCGGCGGCGTCGAAGGACGGATTCGCCCGGAAGGTCTGGGCTGCGGTACGAACGGCTTTCTGGTCCCGCGGCGTGAAGGCCCGCAGCGCGTGCTGAATGCGATTCCCCAGCTGACCCAGCACGTCGTCGGGAATGTCCAGGGGACTCTGGGTCACGAAGTACACGCCGACCCCCTTGGAGCGAACCAAGCGCACGACCTGCTCAACCTTGTCCACCAGTGCCTTGGGGGCGCCGTCGAAGAGCAGATGGGCCTCGTCGAAGAAGAACACCAAGCGGGGCTTGTCGGGATCGCCTACCTCGGGAAGCTCCTCGAACAGCTCGGCGAGCAGCCAGAGCAGGAAGGTGCTATAGAGTCCCGGATTCTGCATGAGGCGATCGGCGGCCAGCACGTTGATATAGCCCAAGCCGTTGAGATCGGTGCGCATGAAGTCGTTGAGCGCCAGGGCCGGCTCGCCGAAGAAGCTTTCCGCTCCCTGCTGCTCGATCTCCAGCAGGCGTCTTTGGATGGCACCGACAGAGGCGGGGCTCACGTTGCCGTACCGGGTGCGCAGGGTGGCCGCGTTATCGGCCACGAAGCCCAGCATCGCCCGCAGGTCCTTCAGGTCCAGCAGCAGCAGACCGTCGTCGTCGGCGACCTTGAAGGTCAGATTGAGGACACCCTCCTGGGTGTCGTTGAGGTTCAGGAGCCGGGCCAGAAGCACAGGGCCCATCTCGGAGATGGTGGTGCGCACCGGATGACCTTGCTCCCCATACAGATCCCAGAAAATGACGGGATAGGCGCGGTGCCGGTAGTCCGCCAGGCCAATCGCTGCGGCCCGCTCCTGGAGCTTGGGCTTGGGTACCCCCGGCTGGCTGATCCCCGCCAGATCGCCCTTCACGTCCGCCATGAACACCGGCACGCCCTGGGCCGAAAATCCTTCCGCCAGGACCTGCAGGGAGACCGTCTTGCCGGTCCCCGTGGCACCGGCGATGAGGCCATGCCGGTTCGCGAGCCGCAGCAGCAGATGCTGAGGATGCTCCCCCTTGCCGACGAAGATTCCGGGCGTCGATGTCATATGCTCTTCCTGTTGCGAGGCAATGGCCGGGCTGGATTCATCCCGGGATTGTGCGGGGCTAGCCCGCATGATACTCACTCCTGCCGTGGTACGGCGAGCCCCGCCTGGACCTATTGACCGGCGCGGTGCGACAGGGCGAACGCGGTGCCACTTTGCCGCCGCCGCTTGGCACGGCGGTCGGATTGAGACTAATGTTAGTCCGTGCCATATGACTACCGCCAAGCTCTTGAGCGCCTCACCGCCGCGGCCGCGCAGGGGGACACATCCGCACCGCTCGCCTTGGGGGTAATGTATGGGCTGGGGCTCGGAGTGGCCCAGGATTATGGCCGGGCCCTGGACTGCTACCGGCAGGGGGCGATGGCAGGCGAGGCTCGCGCCCAGAGCAATCTGGGCTGGATGTATGGCACCGGTCGCGGCGTGCCGCAGGACTTCGTCCAGGCCTACGCGTGGTACAACATCGCCGCCGCCGCCGGGGAAGACACCGCGCGAACCAATCGCGATATCGTGGTAACCCTCATGACGCCGGCCCAGTTGGAGGAGGCCCAACGGATCTCGCGCGAGCTGTTCGACAAGATCGAGGCAGGCCGGGCGCATCAGGTCTGAGCCACTACGTAGGTCCCCCCGGACGACAGGTCGATAATGGTTACCAGGCCGTCTTCGGCAATCTCGACGCTCAGATGGCGGCGGGAGACGGCACGGTAGCCGGCGTGCACCACCACCTCGCAGGTGGAGCTTCTGCCCACGACATTCAAGCCCCTGCGGATCCTGGCGTCACCACCGTGGTCATCCACCAGCAGATAAGGATCTCCAGAGACGACGTGAAAGCGGTAGCGGGCGAGGATCAACTCCAGGGACTGATGTGGGCCGAATCGTACCTGGTACGGCTCGCCTTTGGCCAGCTGCCTGAAGTCGCCGGCATTCGCGTCCAGCGCCTCCGGTAGGGCGGCCGTAAAGATCAGGGTCTGCCGGGCACCGGTATCTCCCTTGGCGTCCCGCTCCCGGGCTGCGCCTTCCCCATCATGCTGGCGGTTTGCATGAATACCGGAAACGATCTCGCGCACGCTGTCCAGATATTGGACGTAACGCCCAAGCGCCGCCCGCTTGTACCCCTCGAACTCGCCGTCCAGCGTGCCCAGAACCCGCAAAATCGTCCGCCAGTCATGGTCTTCGGAGATCTGAGCAGGATCGAGCCCCGCCAGGAAGTGGCCGGCGCCATCGGCTTCCTGGCTGCAGCGGGAGAGTGCCTCGAAGAAATACTGCAGCCGATCCTGCAGCTTGTCCGCATACCGGCGCAGGGCTTCATCACGCAGATCCATGAGCGCCGCGATGCGCTGGGGATTGAGGCTCGTTCTCGCGTCCAGGGCGGCATCCAGATCGGCCGGCGAACGGAAGCGCAAGGATTGCCCCCCGATGGTCAGGGCAAGCGGCCTGGAGAAGAGGTGCTTCAGCACTGGACTGCCCGGGAGGCTCTTGGACGTTCCAAGTATTGTAGACCAGGGGCGCGCGAGCGCGGCGCACTACGATACCCCCGGGCATGCCGAGCCTTATCCGTATAATTAATGATCAATCGATACCCCCTTGCGCGATTCAGGATCGAGGACCACATGGGCAACGAGACGCCGTTATCAGGCATTCGGGTGGGCATCAGCAGCTGCCTGCTGGGCGAGCATGTGCGTTTTGACGGTGGCCACAAGCGCGACGCTTACATCGTCGGTACCCTTGGCCCGTACTTTGAGCTTGTGCCGGTGTGCCCCGAGATGGCAATTGGCCTGGGTGCGCCCCGGCAGCCCATCCGGTTGGTAGGCGATCCCGGGCAGCCGCGCGTCGTAGGGACTCGCGATCCGGATCTGGACGTCACCGCAGCGCTGGAGGCCCTGGGCCGGAAGATGGGGCGCGAGCTGAGCGATATCAGCGGCTATCTGCTCAAGCGCGGATCGCCCAGCTGCGGTATGGAGAGGGTAAAGGTATACAACCGCAACGGCATGCCGGGCGGTCGCGGCTCCGGTGTCTACGCGCGTTGCTTGATGGAGCAGCAGCCTCTGCTGCCGGTGGAGGAGGAGGGGCGTCTGGGCGACCCGGTGCTGCGCGAGAACTTCATACAGCGAGTCTTCATCTACCACCGCTGGCAGAGCCTGGTCCGGCAGGGACTTACGCCTGCCGCGCTGGTCAGCTTCCATACCCGGCACAAGCTCATTGTCATGGCGCACAGTCAGGCTGCCTACCAGCGCCTGGGACGGATGGTGGCGCAGACCGGCGCGGCTTCTCTGGACACCCTGTCGGCCACGTACATCCACGAGCTCATGACAACCCTCAAGCGCCGCGCAACCCGCAAGAGCCACGCCAATGTGCTTTTCCACCTGATGGGTTATCTGAAGCGGTTCATTGAGCCCGCTGACAAGACCGAGCTGTTGGAAACCATCGACAACTACCGGGAGGGCCGATTGCCCCTGGTCGTGCCCATCACGCTGCTCAAGCATCATTTCCGGCGCCATCCCAATCCCTATGTGGAAGAGCAGCACTACATGGATCCTCATCCCGCTGAGCTGATGCTGCGCAACGTGCTCTAGCGATGGCGTCTCTTAAGGCGCGCGCGGTCCGCACATCTTGCGCACACCGGCACAGCGGGGGCCGAGCCGCATTCCGGCTGAGGAGCGCGGGCTACGGCCCCCCGCTCCCTTGGCCACGCGGTATATATGCGCATAATGTATATTATGTTAAATCACATCCACGGGCAGTGAAGGGCAGTGAACCCCATCCTTGGGGCTCCTCCTCGACTTAAGGGGACTCTAGCGCAGCGCCGCCAGCATGCGCCGGCGGTTTTCCAGAGAATGCTTCAGAAAAGACCGTCTCCAGCGGGTGTCGGGATCCGGGTTCCTGGTCTGGGTGGACAACTTGTCCTCAAGATCCGCGATCTCGGACAGCAGGCGCTCCTCGGTCCAGCACACGTGGACACTTGTTGGGTTCGAGTCGAGCATGGCTCGCCCTCAGGTGCGCAGATACATTCTCGCCAGGAAGGCGGCCACGTCTTGTGCCATCACATGCACGGGACGCTCGGGCTGGGACCCCGGGTCGCTGGCTCCACCCGGCAGGCGCAGCCGCAGGCGGTAAAGGTCCGGATTCCCTCCGGAGGACAGAACCTCCTCGGGG
>CAYWTP010000151.1:0-8282 GCA_964461215.1 uncultured Ectothiorhodospiraceae bacterium
GGAGATGAACCCGCTGCAGCTTCGTGAGACCACCATGGCACCGGAGACACGCCGGCTGTTGCTGCTCACCCTCGAGACTGGAGATGACACCAACAGCTTGATGGACATGCTCCTGTCCAAGAAACGGGCATCGGATCGCAAGCTATGGCTGGAGACCAAGGGGAATCTGGCGGACATCGAGGCCTCCGGCCTCAGCTTGAGAGGGGCAGCGACGGCATTACCCGTGGCAGAAGCCTCATCCCTTACGCCCGAAGCCTGAAGCCTCGATGCCCGACGTAACCGAGATCACTACCGACGGCGTGGAGCGCTTGCCGCTCAAGGTCTTCACCGAGAAGGCCTACTTAGACTACTCCATGTATGTAGTGCTGGACCGCGCGCTGCCTCACATCGGAGACGGCATGAAGCCGGTGCAGCGGCGCATTGTGTACGCCATGTCGGAGCTGGGCCTGCGTGCGGGGTCCAAGTTCAAGAAGTCGGCCCGCACCGTGGGCGACGTGCTGGGTAAGTACCACCCCCACGGAGATACGGCCTGCTATGAGGCCATGGTGCTCATGGCCCAGCCTTTCGCCTACCGTTATCCCCTGGTCGACGGACAGGGTAACTGGGGGGCTCCGGACGACCCCAAGTCCTTCGCCGCCATGCGCTACACCGAGGCGCGCCTCTCGGCCTTCGCCCAGATCCTGCTCGAAGAGCTGGGGCAGGGCACGGTGGACTGGGTGCCCAACTTTGACGGCACTCTGGAGGAGCCTGCCGTGCTGCCGGCACGGCTGCCTCATGTGCTGCTCAACGGCGCTTCGGGCATCGCCGTGGGCATGGCGACGGACATTCCCTCCCACAACCTGCGTGAAGTGGCGGCGGCATGCATCCGCCTGCTGGACCGGCCTGAGGCCACCGTTGGGCAGCTCTGCGAGGATGTCCCGGGTCCGGATTTTCCCACCGAGGCCGAGATCGTGACCCCCGCGCAGGATCTGCGGCGCATGTATGAGACGGGGACCGGCAGCATCCGCATGCGGGCCCGTTACGAGGTGGACAAGGAGGAGGGCGCCATCGTGGTCACGGCGCTGCCCCATCAGGTCTCCGGGGCCAAGGTGCTGGAGCAGATCGCGGCACAGATGAACGCTCGCAAGCTGCCCATGGTTGAGGATCTACGCGACGAATCCGATCACGAGAATCCTACCCGTCTGGTGATCATGCCCCGCGGTCGCCGGGTGGAGGTGGAGACGCTCATGTCGCATCTCTTCGCTACCACGGATCTGGAACGAACCTACCGGGTCAATCTCAACGTGATCGGGGTGGACGGGCGGCCGCGGGTGCGCAACCTGCGCGAGCTGCTGGTGGAGTGGCTGGATTTCCGCGAGGCCACCGTCCGGCGCCGGCTCCGGTACCGGCTGGACAAGCTGCTGGCACGGCTGCACATCTTGGACGGCCTGCTCATTGCGTATCTCAACATCGACGAGGTAATTGCCATCGTCCGCTACGAGGATGAGCCCAAGGCGGTGCTGATGCAGCGCTTCAGCCTCACCGACATGCAGGCCGAGGCGATCCTGGAGCTCAAGCTGCGCCATCTGGCGAAGCTGGAGGAGATGAAGATCCGCGGCGAGCAGGACGAGCTGAGCCGGGAGCGGGACAGCTTGCAGCAGATCCTTTCCTCCACCCGGCGCATCCGCGGCCTCATCCGCAAGGAGATTCAGAACGATGCCCGGACCTATGGCGACGACCGCCGTTCGCCGATCGTTGCGCGCGACCAAGCCCAGGCTCTGCGGGAGACCGCTCTGATCCCGACCGAGCCGGTGACCGTGGTGCTGTCCCAGCGCGGCTGGGTGCGGGCCGCCAAAGGACACGACATCGATCCACTCGGCCTGAGCTACAAGTCCGGCGACGGTTTCAAGGCCGCGGCGACGGGTCGCAGCAACCAGATGGTGGTATTCCTGGACTCCACGGGCCGCAGCTATTGCGTGCCGGCCCACAGCCTGCCCTCGGCACGGGGCCAGGGAGAGCCCCTGTCGGGGCGGATCAACCCCCCCGACGGCGCCGTGTTCGAGGGGGTGCTTATGGGTGCTCCCGAGGATCTCTACCTTATCGCATCCGATGCCGGCTACGGCTTCGTGGCCAGCCTGGACGACCTCATGAGCAAGAATAAATCCGGCAAGGCGGTGCTCAGCCTGCCCCCGGCTGCCAGGGTGTTGGCGCCAGAGAGGGTTGCGGACATGCACACCGACCTGGTGGCGGCGGCTACTACCACCGGCCGGCTGCTGCTGCATCCGGTGGCTGAGCTGCCGCGCCTGGCCAAGGGCAAAGGGGTCAGGATCATCAGCATCCCCCCCGGCAGATTGGGCAGCCGCGAAGAATACGTGCAGGCGGTGGCGGTGCTGCCGCAGGATGGGACACTGACCGTATACGCTGGCAAGCGCCATCTAACCCTCAAAGGTGGCGATCTGCAGTACTATCTGCTCGGCCGGGGAAGGCGAGGGATGAAGCTGCCACGAGGCTTGCAACGGGTCGACACGATTCAGGCCGGACTGCGGGAGTAATGTCCGGGACCAGAGGAAGCCACCGCGGAGGCCGGACAAACAAAGGCCGGAGCATGGGCCCCGGCCGAAGGCGAACGTTTAGAGGAGGAGGAACTTCACGTTCGCTATCTATATCGGCTATAGGTTCCAGACCTTTAGAAAATCAGGTGCGCTTGCCGCAGCGCCCCGCCGGCCCGGAATTCAACCCGATAACTTGGCTTAACAATAGAGCATAAGGATATGTAAAGCAAATAAAAAAGCCGGGACTCAAAGCCCCGGCAATGAACGGACAAGGGATAGAGGGGGTTCCGTTCAACCAAGTTGGCGGCAGCATCCGGGAACCCTTTAGCCCGTACCGGGTGTCTTGAAGCGGGTGGATCCGGCCCCATATGGACAAGCAGTTCAACCTGAGACGGTTCCTATGAAACGCATTTTCCTGTTTCTTGCCACGAACATCGCGGTGCTGGTGCTGCTGAGCATCGTGCTGCACCTGCTGGGGGTGGACCGCATCCTCGACCAGCAGGGCGTGAACCTGAACTACCAGAATCTGCTGGTCTTCGCCGCCGTGTTCGGCATGGGCGGGTCCTTCATCTCACTGCTGATCTCGAAGTGGTCGGCCAAGGCGATGACCGGCGCCCATGTCATTGAGCAGCCCCGTAACGAGGCTGAGGCATGGCTGATCAACACCGTGCATCGCCTGGCGCGGGAGGCGGGCATTGGTCTGCCGGAGGTCGCCGTCTATGATTCGCCGGACATGAACGCGTTTGCGACCGGAGCCAACCGCAACGCGGCCCTGGTCGCCGTGAGCACCGGCCTGCTGCGCCAGATGGACCGCCAGCAGGTGGAGGCGGTGCTGGGCCATGAGGTGACCCACGTGGCCAACGGTGACATGGTCACCCTGGCACTGATTCAGGGAGTGGTGAACACCTTTGTAATCTTCTTGTCGCGGGTGGTTGGCCATGTGGTCGACCGGGTCGTGTTCAAGGTGGAGCGCGGTCACGGGCCGGCCTTCTGGATCACGACCCTGGTGGCGCAGGTGGTGCTGGGGATCCTGGCCAGTATCATCGTCATGTGGTTCAGTCGCCTGCGGGAGTTTCGGGCGGATGCGGGCGGAGCCCGGCTGACCAGCCCGCGGCAGATGATCGCGGCCCTGGAGCGTCTGAAGGCGGGGATCACCGAGCCGCACCTGCCCGATCAGATGGCGGCGTTCGGGGTCTCCGGGCGCATCGGCAGCGGCTTCGCCCGCTTGTTCATGTCCCATCCGCCCCTGGAAGAGCGCATCGCAGCCCTGCAAAATACCCTGCAATAGGCACCACCGAACAGGCCGGCAGCTTGGCACGGCCTGCCGCCGCACCACGACGCCCTCATCTACCGGAGCCCTTCATGCCGCTCATCCGACCCTTTACCGGCCTGCGCCCGGTCCCAGGCCGGGCCTCTGACGTGGCGGCCCCCCCGTACGATGTGCTGGACGCGGAGGAGGCGAGGCAACGCGCGGCGGGCCGACCGTGGAGCTTTCTGCATATCTCCCGGCCGGAGATCGACCTGCCTCCGGGCACCGATCCTTACGATGCTTCGGTCTATGCGCAAGGGGCCAGGAGCTTGGAACGGATGCGTGAGGAGGGCGTGCTGCGCCGTGACGAGGCCCCCTGCTATTACCTATATCGCCTGATCATGGGCGGCCACGCTCAGACGGGACTGGTGGCGGCAGCGTCGGTAGCAGACTACGATGCCGGGCGCATACTCAAGCACGAGCTGACGCGGCCGGAAAAGGAAGACGATCGCGTGCGCCAGATCGATGCCCTCAACGCCCAGACCGGGCCCGTGTTTCTCACCTACCGGCATGTGCCGGCAGTCGACGGCATCGTGCGCCAGGCCATCGCTGGCGATCCCGAAGTCGACGTCACGGCCGACGACGGGGTCCGCCACAGCCTGTGGGTCGTGCGCAATCAGGACCAGCTCCAGGCTATCTCGGCAGCCTTTGAGGCCATGGACCGGCTGTACATTGCCGATGGCCATCACCGTTCCGCGGCTGCCTCCCGGGTGGCCGCCATGCGGCGGAAGGCCAATCCGGCCCATACCGGCGAGGAGGCCTACAATTACTTCCTGTCGGTGATCTTCCCCGACGACCAGATGCAGATCATGGATTACAACAGGGTGGTGCGGGATCTGAACGGGTTGACTGGGGAAGAGTTCCTGGCTCGGATAGGACATGGCTTTGACGTGACCCCCAGTGCGAGCCCCGCCAAGCCTTCGGGCCGGGGCGAGTTTGGCATGTATCTGAACGGGCACTGGTACCGCCTGAGGATTCACGACTCCCGGATCCCTGCCGGCGATCCGGTGGCACGGCTCGACGTCAGTCTGCTGGCGGCCAACCTGATAGATCCCATTCTCGGGATCTCGGATCCACGCCGCGACAAGCGTATCGACTTCGTGGGCGGGATCCGAGGCCTGGGGGAACTGGAACGCCGGGTCGCCTCGGGGGAGATGGCCGTTGCCTTCGCCCTGTTTCCCACATCCATGGAGGAGCTGATGGGGGTCTCGGAGGCTGGCCAGATTATGCCGCCGAAGTCCACGTGGTTCGAGCCCAAGCTAGCCGACGGACTGGTGTCCCATCTGCTGGACTAGCCCTCACTCGCACCGCCTGAAGGCATAGCTCATCTCGGAAGACGGGCCGCTGCGGTGAATTCCAGCGGCAGCTTGAAGGCCAGGCCCGGGGACTCCCGGACCAGGCGGGGCACCAGGTATCCGGGCAGACGGACGCGGAGGCCGTGCAGCAGACTCACGGCTCGTGCATCATCCACCGCGAAGTGGGCGGCGCCCTGGACCCGGTCCAGCTGGTGCAGATAGTAGGGCAGCACGCGGGACTCGAACAGGCTCTCGCTGAGAGCCGCCAGGGTCCGGGCGGAGTCGTTCACGCCCCGCAGGAGCACGGACTGATTGAGCAGCGTGGCTCCGGCGTCGGCCAAGCGCCCGAAGGCCCGGCGCACCTCGGCGGAGATCTCGTTGGGGTGATTGCTGTGAAGCACGAACACCGGGTGCAGGCGGCTGGCTGCAACCCAATCGGTCAACGGCCGATCCACGCGTGCCGGAAGCACTACCGGCATGCGCGTATGCACCCGCAGGCGCCGCAGATGTGCGATGGCTTCAAGACGTGCCATCAGTCCGGCCAGCCTTCGGTCGCTCAGCGACAACGGATCGCCACCGCTAAGAATGATCTCGGTGATGGTGGGATCTCCGGCGAGATAAGTCAGGGCCGGCTCCCAGTCCTGTCTGGCCGCTTGTCCACTGGCGTAGGGGAAGTGTCTGCGGAAACAGTAGCGGCAGTGCACCGGACACGCCCCGGTGACGATCAACAGCGCCCGACCCTGATACTTGCGCAATACACCGGGGACGCTCATCGCCGCCAGGTCACCCACCGGGTCCGGCCCGAAGCCGGTTGCCGGTTGCCGCTCCCGCCGCAGTGGCAGCACCTGCATCAGCAGGGGATCCCGCGGATCGCCCGGGCGCATGCGCTCCACGTAGCTCAGGGGAACCCGAAACGGGAAGGCCGCCTCGACATCGACGTCCGTCGGGATCTGCTCGGGGCTAAGGTCGAGTCGCTGCAGAAGCTCCACCGGCTCCTTCAGAGCTCCGGCCAGCTCAGTCTGCCACATTTGCGGTTGACGCGTTATCATAACCAGATTTTTTGGGGCCGCGGTGCAGGATAACAGCATAGTCCTAGTTGGCCGCAAGAGGGCACCGACCTTGCCGGCCCCGCTCCGCTGCTATATCCCAATCTTCAGAGGTTTCATATGGCCACGCTCAACGCTAGCGACCTCCGCGTCGGGGGCAAATTCATGGTGGATGGGGACCCCTGTCTGGTCCTCGACATCGATCTGGTCAAGCCCGGAAAGGGCCAGGCTTTCACGCGCATCAGGTTCCGTAACCTGAAGACCGGCAAGGTCCTGGAGCGGACCTACAAGTCCGGGGAATCGGTGGAGACCGCTGACGTCGTGGATACCGAGCTGCAGTATCTGTATGCAGACGGGGAGTTCTGGCACTTCATGGATCCAGCCACCTATGAGCAGATAGGGGCCGACGCCACCGCCGTAGGAGACGCAGGGCAATGGCTGAAGGAACAGGATATGTGCACCGTGACCTTGTGGAACGGCGTACCGCTGTCGGTGACGCCGCCCAACTTCGTGGTCCTCAAGATTACCGAGACCGACCCCGGCATCCGGGGCGATACGGCCTCGGGAGGCACCAAGCCGGCGACGCTGGAAACCGGTGCCGTGGTCAAGGTGCCGCTGTTCGTGGAGCAGGGCGAAACCATCAAAGTGGACACCCGTACCGGCGACTACGTGTCCCGAGTGAAGGAGTAGGGCGATCATCCATCCCGTCCCCACGGACAGCCGCCGTGGTGCCGCCCCGATGTCCGGAACTCCCATCCTGCCGCTTGCGGATTGGCGCCCGAACGCCACGCTGGAGACCCTGCGCCGGCGGGCGGCGATCGTGGCGGGGATCCGGGACTTCTTTGCGCAGCGGGAGGTGCTGGAAGTGGAGACCCCGGCCCTGTCTGCGGCCACCGTGACGGACCCACACCTGGCCAGTCTGGCAGTGCCCGCAGGGCCGGAAGGCACCTTATTTCTTCAGACCTCGCCCGAGTTCGCCATGAAGCGGCTGCTGGCCGCCTATGGCGTACCCAATTACCAGATTGCCAGAGCCTTCAGAAGCGATGAGGCGGGCCGCCGGCACAACCTCGAGTTCACACTGCTGGAGTGGTATCGGCCCGGCTTCGATCACCATCGTCTGATGGACGAAGTGGAGGATCTGTTGCGGGGCCTGCTGGGAGTGGGTCCCGCCGAGCGGGTGGGGTACTCGGTGCTGTTCCGGCGCCACGTCGGGCTGGATCCTGTGGAGGCCGACGAGCCATCCCTGGCCGCCCGCGCCATGACCCACGGCCTTTCTTCCACGGCCGCGGTCGCGATGGATCGCGACGGCTGTCTGGACTTTCTGTTCTCCCACGTGGTCCAGCCCGCCTTGGACCCGGCGCGGCCGGTCTTCGTCTACGATTTCCCGGCCAGCCAGGCCGCCCTGGCCCGGATAAGACCGGACCCCGTTCCCGTGGCCGAGCGTTTCGAGGTCTTTCTGGCCGGGATGGAGCTTGCCAACGGCTACCATGAGCTGAACGACGCCGAGGAGCAGGCGGCCCGGTTTGTCGCCGATCTGGAACGCAGGCGGTGTCTGGGTTTGCCCGAGCCGGCCCCCGACGGGCGCCTGCTGGCCGCTCTGCGTCATGGCCTGCCCGATTGCGCGGGGGTTGCCCTGGGGGTCGACCGCCTGGTCATGGCTGCAACCGGGGCGAGCCATATCCGCGAGGTCATGGCCTTCGCCCTGGACCGGGCGTGACGGCTTGCCTCTAAGCAGCACCCGTAGGCTGACTGCGCCCCCGGCCGGTGGCCGCGAGCGGCGCCAGAATGGTCGGGAGCGGCGTGGTGGCAGCATCGCGTTCGGGATAGTCCAGGGTATAGTGCAGTCCCCGGCTTTCCTTGCGCGCCAGCGCCGAACGGATAATGAGGTCGGCCACCAGGGACAGATTGCGTAGCTCGATGAGGTCGTTGGTGACCCGGAAGTTGCCGTAGTACTCATCGATCTCGTGCAGCAGGAGGTCGACGCGGCGCTTGGCCCGTTGCAGGCGCTTGGTCGTGCGCACGATCCCCACATAGTCCCACATGAAGCGGCGCAGCTCGTCCCAGTTGTGGGCCACCACCACCTCCTCGTCGGAGTCGGTGA
>CAYWTP010000152.1:0-8275 GCA_964461215.1 uncultured Ectothiorhodospiraceae bacterium
CGACATGATCGTCACGCCCTGCCCGGTCTGCCAGATGAACGTCGAGGTCTACCAGGACCAGATCAACGCCAAGTACGGCACCAAGTTCAAGATGCCGGTGGTCTACTACAGCACCCTGATGAGCGTCGCCTACGGTCGCTCGGCCAAGGACGCCGCGCTGGACGGCCAGGTCATCCGTGCCAAGCAGCTGGAAGATATCGCGGCGAAGTAACCAGAGGGCGGGCTTCGCCCGCCCTCTCTTCAAAACCTCCCCGCCTTTGCCTCACCCGCCCCCGCAGGAGCGAGCTTGCTCGCGAACAGGCCGGCATGTTCCCTATTTGCCGGCAAGCCAGCCAGGATACCCCGCCCGGCTTCAGCTCCTCAGGCTGGTAGCCCGGATGGAACGCAGTGCAATTCGGGGTGGTTTCTGTCGATCTCGCCCCGGATTTCGCTTTGCTTCATCCGGGCTACCGACGCGAAGAGAAGGGCATGCTTGCGCACAGACGCAAAGGCGCAGAGAGTGAAGAAGGGGCGGCTGATGGGTGACAAGTCGGGCTAGCCTGTCGCCGTACCGGTCATGAAGAATATTGGCCACGGAATCCACGGAACAACGCGGAAGAGTTCCAATGCGGTCACTCCCAGTGTTGCCCTTGCCCCCCTTCCGTGGGTTCCGTGGCTGATCTCTTTTCTTCCTTCGCGCCTTTGCGTCTCTGCGCGAGACACTCTTTGCTTTCAGGCCCGAGGCGCATACCGGGTCGGATCCGGCACGCCGGCGGCGCGGAAGCCCTCGGCACGGATGCGGCAGGAGTCGCATACGCCGCATGCGCGTCCGTGGGCGTCGGCCTGGTAGCAGGACACCGTGAGCCCGTAGTCCACACTCAGGCGCGTTCCCTCGCGGATGATCTCGGCCTTGCGGAGCCGGATCAGCGGCGTATGAACGCGAAAGCCCCGACCTTCCGCGCCGGCCTTGGTGCCCAGATCGGCCACTTGCTGGAATGCGGCGATGAACTCCGGGCGGCAGTCCGGATAGCCGGAATAGTCCACGGCATTGACGCCGATGAACAGCCCATGTGCCCCCAGTACCTCGGCCCAGCCCAGCGCGAGGGCCAGCAGCAGGGTGTTGCGGGCCGGCACGTAGGTGACGGGAATACCCTGAGCGGGCGATTCCGGCACCGGAATGTCGACGTCGGTGAGGGCCGAGCCGCCGATCCCGGTAAGGTCCACCCGCAGCATCTTGTGCTCTACCACCCCGAGGGATTGCGCCACCCGTTCCGCCGCCTCCAGCTCGACCCGGTGCCGCTGGCCGTAGTCCAGGCTCAGGGCGTAGCACGCAAAGCCCTGCTCCCGCGCCAGCGCCAGACAGGTGGCCGAGTCCAGTCCACCCGATAGCAATACCACTGCCTTATCAGTCATTTGACTTCCCTGTGATCCCCGTGGTGACATCTCTCAACGCCCAGGTGCGTCGCCCCACAGGTACTTGTGGAGCTGGATCTGCATGCGCACCGCAAGGCGGTCCTCCAGGATCCACTCGGCCAGATCCGCCGGGGCCAGCCTGCCGTGCACCGGCGAAAACAAGACCTCGCAGCGCTGCGGCAGCTCATAGCGTGCGAGGCAATCCCTGGCCCACTCATAATCGGCCCGATCACACAGCACGAGCTTCACCTGATCGCCGCGATCCAGATGATCCAGATTCTCGTACCGGTTCCTGTGCATCTCACCCGAGCCGGGCGTCTTCAGATCCATGACCTTGATGACCCTGGGATCGACCCCCGCCACGTCGAGCGCCCCGCTGGTCTCCAGGGACACCTCGTGGCCTGCATCGCACAGCCGTTGGAGCAGGGCCAGGCACTCCTTCTGGGCCAGGGGCTCGCCACCGGTTACGGTCACGTGATGAACGCCATAGCCGGCGGTACGCTCAAGAATGTCATGGAACGTGATCCACTCGCCGCCGTGGAAGGCGTACGCGGTATCGCAGTAGTTGCAGCGCAGCGGACAGCCGGTCAGCCGGATGAACACCGTAGGCCAGCCCACGCTGCGGCTCTCCCCCTGCAATGAGAGGAAGATCTCCGTAATGCGTAGACGCCTCACGCCTACCGCGCTTCAGCCTTCAACCGTTGCAGCCGCTCCTGCGCCAGCCGCGCCGCGGCGGTGTCGGGGAACCGGGCGATCAAATCCTGAAGCACCTTGCGCGCCTGGGCGACGTCACCCATCTCGTGATGAATGTAACCGATCTTGAGCAAGGCGTGGCTTGCCTTCGAGCTGTCGGGGTGGTCTGTTACCAGCTTGGTGAACTCCGCCAGGGCCTGCGGGAACTGGCGGGTTACGTAGTACGCTTCGCCGAGCCAGTACTGCGCATTGTCGGCGTATCCACCGTTCGGATACTGGGCGAGAAAATCCTGGAACGCCTTGGTCGCCTGGTCGTAGCGGCCGACCTTGAGCAGATCGAAGGCCTGCTGATAGGCCGCCTGCTCCTTGGCCGCGTCGGCCGAGGTCTGGCCGGGGGCCGCTGACTGTGCGGCGGGCCCCGCGCCGGGCGCAGCGCCTGCGGTTTCTGGCGAAGTGGGAACGGGCGCGGGCGTCGCCGGGGCCGGCTGACCGGGGGCGGTGGCGTGCGCTGCCGTGGGTGGTGCCACACCCGGCTGGGGCGCCGCAGTGGGTGCGACGCCGCCGGCTTCCAGGCGCCTCAGCCGCCGGTCCACGTCCAGATAGAGCTCGCGCTGGCGCTGCTTGACCTGATCGAGATCGTGGCTCTGCTGCTCGATGTCGCCCCTCAGGCTGCGCACCTCTCGCTGCAAGGCATCCACCCGGTCCAGCAGATCCACCAGGCTGCCGGTGTTCACAAGCTTCTCCAGGCGCTCGACCCGGTCCTCCAGAGACTGTCGCTGGGCCCAGACGCCGGGCGCCGCCGCCAGAATGGCGACGGCCAGCAGTGCCTTGGCTGGAAGTGTTGGCTGTCTCATCGTCACCGCGCCCGATAGTTGATCTCGACCCGGCGGTTGAGGCGCCAGGCCGATTCGTCGTGGCCCGGTGCGGCAGGCCGTTCCTCGCCGTAGCTGACGTACCGCACCTGGTCAGGCCCGGCACCTAGCAACAGCATCATGCGGCGCACCGCCAGAGCCCGCCGTTCGCCCAGACCCAGGTTGTATTCCCGCGAGCCGCGCTCGTCCGTGTTCCCCTCCAGGGTCACCGAAGCCCCCGGATGCTGGGCCAGATAGGCGGCGTGTGCCTCGACGATGGGCTTGTCCTCGTCTGTCAGCTCGCTGCTGTCGTAGTCGAAATACACCACGCGTTTGAACAAGGGGCTGGCCGGGTTGTCCAGGGGGTGACCTTGAAAGGCCCCGGCACCCTGTAGCCCCCGGGTGCGGGCCGCTTCCTCCTCCGGCGTGAGAGCATGCTCAACCCCCTGCTCCTCCACCGTGGCGCCGCCACCGCCCTTGGTACCTACGGTCTCGCATGCCAGCAACGGCAGCACGAGCAAGGCCGCCGCCAACAACCTTAAGGCCGTTCTCATCATGGCAGACTCCTGGTATGTCAATTCAGAAATGGTGACCAGGCCGGCTCCCGGACCAGGCCGCTCTGTACGCTCAGTCGCTGCCGGACCCGTCCATCCACGGAGACGGCGGCCAGCGCCGTCCCGCGTGCATCGGTGGTGGCGTAGATTATCATGGCGCCATTCGGCGCGAAGCTGGGCGACTCATCCAGCCGCCCGTCGGTCAGCACGCGCATAGCGCCGGTATCCAGGTCGAACAGAGCGATGCGGAACAGCCCGCGGTCGCCGTGAACCATGGCCAGCCGCTGGCCGTCCGGGGAGAAGCTCGCGCGGGAATTGTACTCTCCTTCGAAAGTGAGCCGCCGCGCCTTGCCCCCGTCGGCGGACATCCGGTAGATCTGGGGCTTGCCCCCCCGGTCCGAGGTGAACACCAGCGACTTCCCGTCGGGCGCCCAGGCCGCCTCGGTGTCGATGGCGGCATTGTCGGTCAGCCGCCGGAGCTGCCGGCTCTGCAGATCCAGCACGTAGATCTCGGGGTTGCCGTCCCGTGACAAGGTCAGCGCCAGGTGCATGCCGTCGGGCGCCCATGCGGGTGCGCTGTTGATGCCCTCGTAGTCGGCCACCTTCTCGCGGGTGCCGCTGGCGAGGTTCTGTATGTACACGGCAGCGTGGCCCTCCTCGAAGGAGACATAGGCCAGCTTCTTGCCGTCCGGTGCCCACGCCGGCGACATCACCGGCTGCGGCGACTCCAGAATCCTCTGCGGGTCATAGCCGTCGCTATCGGCTACTTCCAGGCCGTAATCTCTCTTGCCGTCCGGCCCCTGGCTCTCGGTGACGTAGGCCACCCGGGTTGCAAAGGCGCCGCGCTCTCCCGTGAGCTTCTCGTAGATGATGTCACTGATGTGGTGGGCCGCCCGCCGCAGGCCGGCCGCCTGGGCGGGGATGCTGTAGCCTGTCATCTGCAGGCCCTTGTAGACGTCGAAGAGCTGGAACTGCACCAGATAGCCGCCTTCGGGCTGGACCTTGACCCTGCCGACCACCAGGTTCTCGGTGCCCAGCTTGCGCCAGTCCTGGAAGTCGATCTGCGCGCCGTCGTGAGGCTGCGCCGGCAGATCCACGGCTTGCAGCGGCGCGAAGCGCCCGGTGCGGGCCAGGTCGCCGGCGATGATGCCGCCGATGTCCGCGGGCGGCTGGCGGGCGGCACCTTCCCAGCCGAAGGGCACCACGGCGATGGGTAGCGCCCCCTCCACCCCCTGGGTGATGCGGATGGTGAGCACGGCCTGAGCTTCGCCGGTGGCGAACAGCCCCAGGATACACAGCGCTACGGTGATGATGGCTCTGCGCAACGTCAATCTCCTGGCTCGAATATGAACTCTATTTCCCGGCTGAACAGCGAGGCATCCTTGGGCCGCGGCAGCGGCGATGCCTTGTATACCGCGGCCTCCACCGAGCGGTCGAAGGCGGCGTTGCCGCTGCTCTGTACCACGGTGGCCTGGATGACCTCCCCGCCCGGGATCTGAGTTACCCGTATCGTGCACTTCAGACCCTTTGGGATCCCCGGCGGCCGCAGCCACACCCGGTTGACCTTGTCGCGGATCTGGCTCTTGTACTCGTCGAAATACTGCGACAGCAGAAGCTGGCGCTGCCGCTCGCGCTGCTTCTGTTCCTCGTCCATCGCTTCCTGCAGAGCCAGCTCCGCCTGCTTGCGCTGCTTGGCCACCTCGGCCTTGCGGCGCGCCGCCTCGGCCTTGGCTCTTGCCTCGTCGGCCTTGCGCTTCTGCTCCTCGGCCTGCCGCCGCTCCTGCTCCAGGCGCGCCTTCTCTTCCTGCGCCTTGCGCTTCTCGGCCTCGATCCGCGCCTTCTCCTCGGAGGCCTTGCGTTTCTCCTCTTCGATCCGGGCCTTATCCGCGATCGCCTTCTGCTTCTCGGCCTCGATGCGCTGGCGATCGGCCTCGTCGCGAGCCTTCTGCTCCGCCACGGCCTTACGCTGCGCCTCCAGGGCCGCAAGCTGTTGCTCCTGCTGGCGCTGCTGCGCCGCCAGGCGCTGCTGCTCCTGCTGAAGCTCGGCCACCCGAGCCCCCTCCGCCTCGGTCTGGGCTGCCTTCTCCTCCAGCTCGCGCTTGGCCTCCTGGAGCCGCTGCTCTTCCTGCTGGCGTTGCAGCCGCGCCTGGTCGGCCTGGTCCTCCAGACGCTTCTGCCGGGCCTGCTCCCGCCGGCGCTTGCGGTCCTCCTGCTGCCGGATCTGCTGAAGCTGCTCGTTGACCTTGGTCTCATCCACCGCCACGGCCTGGACGACGTCAACCTTGGGCTGGGAGGCGGTCTCCTTGGGCGTCCAGTCCAGGCTCACCAGCAACATGGCCAGGAGCAGTAGGTGCACGACGATGGCCAGGATCCCAGCCCGAACATTGTCGAACAGATCCTTGAGCATCAGCGTTCGGAAGGCTCCGGCGGCTCCGTCATCAGGCCCACGCTGGGGGCCCCGGCCTGCTGAAGCAGTGCCATCACCTTGACCACCTCGCCGTAGGCGGCGTTGCGGTCTCCCTTGACCAGAACCTGGATCCCGGGCCGATGGCGCAGCAGCGCGTTGACTCGGTTGACCAGTGTCTCGGCGTCCAGCGGCGTGCTCTGTCCCTCGCCGTAGTTCAGATAAGGACGCCCGGCTCTATCCACCGATACGATCAGCGGCTCCTCGTTACGCCGTTCCAGCGGCTCGGACGGCGCATGGGGCAGCTCCACCTTCACCCCCTGGCTGAGCAGCGGGGCGGTAATCATGAAGATCACCAGGAGTACCAGCATCACGTCGATATAGGGCACGACGTTGATGTCGGACATCGGGCGGCGCTGGCGGCGGCAGTCTTTGATCATGTTTCCGCTTCACCCTCTTTGCGGCGGTGCGGACCCCCATCAATAAACGCAGCCCACGCCCGAACGGGTTTGCCCCACAATATGTTCACAGGTGTACTTGGCGCTGGAGAATGGTGGAGAACTCCTCCATGAAGATGTCGTAGCGGCTGAGCAGGCGGGCCACCTCATTGGAGTAGCGGTTGTAGGCAATGACCGCCGGAATGGCTGCGAACAGCCCCATGGCAGTCGCCACCAGAGCCTCGGCGATGCCCGGAGCCACCATGGCCAGAGTTGCCTGGTTCACGTTGCCCAGGGCCCGGAAGGAATTCATGATGCCCCACACCGTCCCGAACAGGCCCACGTAGGGGCTGGTGGAGCCTACAGTGGCGAGAAAGGACAGGTGCACCTCCAGCGCGTCGGTCTCGCGCGACAGGGCCACCCGCATGGAGCGCTGGGTGCCGTCCAGCACGGCCTTCGGATCGATGCCGGCCTGCTTGCGCAGCCGGGCAAATTCCTTGAAGCCGGCCTCGAAGATGCGCTCCATCCCCGCCGGGGTGTGCTTGCGGGCGGTGATCCGGTTGTACATGGAGACCAGATCCTTGCCCGACCAGAAGCGCTCCTCGAACTCGTCCGCGGCGCGTTGGGCTTGCTTCAGCGCCGAGCGCTTACGGAAGATCATGGTCCAGGACACCATGGACGCGGCCAGCAGCAGCGACAGCACGATCTGCACCAGCAGGCTGGCGTTGACGACCATGTGGAACAGGGACAGGTCAGTGGTCAAGTTCGATTCCCCTCCGGACGACCGGCGGTATGGGCCGGGGCTTGAAGCTGGCGGCATCCACGCAGGCTATCTTCACGCTGGCCAGGCACAGGATCTCGTCCGCTCCGCGGGTGACTTCCTGGACCAGGCTCAGGCTGGCCCTGCCCTGGCGCGCTATTCTAACACTGACCGCCAGCAGGTCGTTGAAACGTCCGGGCAGGCGATAGTCTATGTTCAGCCCGCTGACCGCGAACAGGATGTTGTGCTCGTGGCGTAGCAGGTTCTGCTCGAAGCCCAGTGAACGAAGCCATTCGGTGCGGGCCCGCTCCAGGAACCGCAGGTAGCTGGCATAGTAGACCACGCCGCCAGCGTCGGTATCCTCGTAGTAGACTCGCACGGGCCAGCTGAAGGGAGTGGTCATGGGGAATCGCGGCTCGTGATTCGTGAGGAGTGAAGGGTGAGGAGTGGAACGGAAAAGCCGGGGGCTGGAACGGGAGCTGGGGGCTTGGGCACGGATCAGGGCTCGGGGTCGCGGTCGAACAGGTCCAGCTCCCGGGCCACATCCAGCGCAGCGGGGGCATTGAGGCCGAAGTGCAGCCAGGCGTTGCGGGTGGCGATCCGGCCGCGGGGCGTGCGCATCATGAAGCCCTGCTGGATGAGGAACGGCTCCAGCACGTCCTCGATGGTGCCCCGTTCTTCGCCGATGGCCGCGGCCAGATTGTCGACCCCGACCGGCCCCCCCTGAAACT
This sequence comes from uncultured Ectothiorhodospiraceae bacterium, assembly GCA_964461215.1. Lineage (GTDB taxonomy): Bacteria > Pseudomonadota > Gammaproteobacteria > JAABTG01 > JAABTG01 > CAYWTP01. The sequence goes on from CAYWTP010000152.1 coordinate 7,823, forward strand.
TCTCAATCATGGTCAGCAGCAGCTTGCGGTCCATCATATCGAAGCCCCGGGCGTCCACGTCCAGCATCTCCAGTGCCGCCGCCGCCACCTCCCGGGTGATGCGGCCGTCCGCTCTCACCTGGGCGTAGTCACGCACCCGGCGCAACAGCCGGTTGGCGATGCGCGGGGTGCCGCGGGAGCGCTTGGCCAGCTCCGTGGCCCCTTCGGTTACGATCGGCACCCCGAGGATCCGGGCCGAGCGCTCGACGATGGACTGCAGCTCGGCCTGGCCATAGAACTCCAGACGCAGGACGATGCCGAAGCGGTCACGCAGGGGCGAGGTGAGGAGCCCGGCCCGGGTGGTTGCGCCCACCAGCGTGAAGGGGGGCAGATCCAGCTTGATGGAACGGGCGGCCGGGCCTTCGCCGATCATGATGTCGAGCTGGTAGTCCTCCATGGCCGGGTAGAGCACCT
>CAYWTP010000153.1:0-8239 GCA_964461215.1 uncultured Ectothiorhodospiraceae bacterium
CCCGGCTCCAGCCGGGTTTTCCTTTTGGGTAGGAGCCAGCTTGCTGGCGAACGACCAGAACAAGGCTATTTCGCGAGCAAGCTCGCTCCTACGGCGTGGGACGGGCCCGCCTACAGCCTCGCGATCTGCCGATCATGCACCCGGGAGAGCAGGGCCACGGCGGCGATCGCACCCACCAGGGCCATGGCCATATCGGACTGCGTGTCCCAGACATAACCCTGGGTGCCGAGGAAGGCCTCGGCCGCCTCGCCGCTGCTCAGCGCCACCCACCACTCGATGAGCTCATAGGACGCACTCACGGCCAGGCACACGCACACCACCAGAAAAGCCAGCCAGCCGCGGCCCCGCACCACCGCCTTGCGCAGCAGGATCTCGCGGGCCACGATCGCCGGCACGAAGCCTTGGGCGAAGTGACCCAGCTTGTCGTAATCGTTGCGTTCCAGCCCCCAGGCAGCTTTCAGCCAGTCGAAGGCCGGCACCTCCGCATAGGTGTAGTGGCCGCCCACCATCAGCACGATGCAGTGAGCCAGAATCAGCCAGTAGGCCAGGGACGTAAGCGGAAAGCGTCGATAAGTGAGCGCCATGACCGGGAAGGCGATGATTGCGGGGGCCACCTCCAGCGCCCAGGTGGCGTAGTCCTTGGGGTGGACTCCAGACCACACCAGGGTCACGAGGTATGTCACCACCCACGCGGCAACCGGTGCCGCGCGGGGGCCGGCTGTCGGCCGTGGCCGACGAGTCACCCGCGGCCCCTCACGGACGGCTCCGCCCCCAGTGCGCGGTCACCGCACCGCACCACATATACGACTGCTAACGCGGCCGACTCGGTGAGGTGGGATTGACCGCCGGGGCAGGTCTTTCGAATAGTTGTGGTATTTTGCAGGTTTTCGTGTAAAGTGTTGTCCGTTGCAGTACAGCCCTTGTAGTGTGTTCGGAAGCCCCTCCAGCTTTTCTGGTAGCCACTCCCGTAACGTCTCATCTTCAGGATTGAACTGCACAATCATCGCAATTCAACTTCTACAGAGGTATTCCAGTGGTTACAGGAACAGTAAAGTGGTTTAACGACTCCAAGGGCTTCGGCTTCATCACCCCGCAGGATGGCAGCAAGGACGTGTTTGTGCACCACTCCGCCATTCAGGGTAGTGGCTTCAAGTCGCTGGCCGAAGGCCAGCAGGTGCAGTTTGACGTTGAGCAGGGCCCGAAAGGCCCGTCGGCCACGAACGTCAGGCCCATCTAAGCAGCAAGTCCTGCGCAATCGGGACGTAGACAGGACCCCGCCTCGGCGGGGTCTTTTCATTGGACCGCCCGGCACGGGGCGCTCATTCCGAGTGTAGCGTGCAAGGTACAAGGTCAACCTCGGGCGCCGGCGACCCTTGTCCGCGGCCCTATTCCCCTTTGAGGGCGCGCGCCGCCTTCGCGCCTTGATCGACCTCGATGCTGTTGGTGCCGGCCTCGGTAAAGATGGTGGCGTCGTCCAGGTCCCGGTACTTGTGGCTTCCGGTCCAGTTGTCCTTGTCGGCATAGAACTCCAGCGCGGTCCGCAGGCGCTGGTTCTCTTCCTCCAGCGCTTTGATGCGAGCTTCCAGCTCGGCCACCTTACCCTCGGCGCTCTTCTTGAAGAACATGGAACCCCCTTCGATTCGACGCCATGCCGGAAGGCCTTCAGCTCCCCGGCCGCTGCCCCAAAGCGATGGGCCGGGCCCGCACAGCCGGAAGGTCAGCGGCTGCGAGGGCGTACCCAGCCATAACCAGGAAGATGGGTACTATACTACCTGAAATCCCACGCGGAGCGAGCGGCTCCCAGACGTGCCGCCGACCCTCTTACGAGAGGGACTGAACCGTCTGAGGCCTTTCCCTCAGCTCCAGTCGTCCCCGCCCAGGCTTGAACCGTCGTCCCATGAGTCATCGCTGATACCAAAGTCCTGGCCACCCATATCGTCCATCTGCGGCAGGATCTCATCCGCGTCAGCCAAAGGCGCCGTGCCAAGGTTGCCCGTGTTGCGGTCCAGGACGTGGTGCATCAGCTCCTCCCCGGCCACCATCCCGGCGCCCACGGCTGCCCCCGTCGCCAGCCCGCCCAATATGCCCGAACCGATCCCGCCTCCCATCGGCGAGACAGACGAAGTACCGCCGGGTCCATAGCCGCGCATCGGGGCGGCGGAGCCGTAGCCTGTCTGCAGCGCGGGCCCTGCGCTTCGCCGCGTCAGCAGGCGTGCCACCACAAGCATCACGATCAGAAAGCCCGCGCCCAGGACCACCAGCCCCCAGGGAAACTGACGCCCGGCGAGAGAGCGCATCGGCTGACCAGCCACATGGGCCGCGGGGCGTGCTCCGGAGAGCCGCGCCGTCAGGGCCTGCACGGCACTAGGGGTGGCAAAGGGCAGGCCCGGCGCCAGAGCCTCGGCCTTGGCCAGCTCTGTGCGCGCGTCGGCAAGCCGACCCTGTTTGGCCAACAGCTCCGCTTCGACGTAGTGGGCTTTGCCGCTCTTGGGGTGGTCACGCAGCACCTGGTCCATCATGGCCCGCGCCTCGGCCATCCGGCCACTCTCGGCGGCCTGATAGACCTGATGCATGGTGGGATCTTTGGCGGCGTAGGCGCCCCCGCTCAGGACAGTACTGAGTACCAGCACCGTCAGTCCGATCGTTGTACTTCTCGGCATGCTGCGGCTCCCATGAATCAGCCCGAATTATCCGGGGGGCACAAGCGGGCCGGAGCGAACTCCGTCCCGGTCTGGCGACCACGCCCCGCATCCACTCACGCCGGCGGGTGCGTAGGCAGGAACGCGGAAGTAACGTAAGCGAGACATATGACAGCGCCGCGGAAAATTCGTTGCGTATGGCCGGCAACGCAAGATCCACTTTCCCCGGGGCCCGCCCGGTGCCCCCTAAGCGGCTCGTGTTCAGGGCTTATCGTCGCCGTATCCGGCCACCAGCCGGAAGGCCCATACGGAGAGGGCTCCGGGCACCGCGGTACCCAGCCAGGACACCCACATGGGAACAGACCAGGGGCCGACGGCGACGGCCCACCCATTGAGGACGCGCACCAGGTGCGCGGCGGCCACGACGCCGAACAGCACGCCCGTGAGCAGCAGATAGAGCCTGGTCATAGCCTGTTCTCCCTGTAAGACCTACCCTGCCCCCGGCGGGGACGGGATGAGCAATCGCCGACGGTTACATTATGCTCGATGCCTTCCTCCATGTGCCCTCCTTGAGCTGGCTCAGGCCGGAATGGATTACCTGGATACCGAGTTCACTGATCTCGGCACAGGACGACCCCATCCGGCTTGCGGGTTTAGACGGTGAGTGAATCTCTGGTTCGATCGAACCCAGCTCGGCTGGTCCCTTCTACGTTGCGGACACGGCGTTGTCACCTACGATTGCAAATGACTTCCACGCCTCGGCCCAAGGATGTGCTCTCACATTGCGTCCTAAGACAATCTTCATAGCCTACTCCCACAAGGACCGGTACTGGCAAGGAAAGGTTGCGGACCATCTAGGGGTCCTCCAGCATGTCCTACCAGAGATCGACGTCTGGAACGACCGGAAGATTGGCGCCGGCCAAGAATGGGTGCCGGAGATTGAGCAGGCGATAGCGCAGGCCCAGCTCGTAGAACACGTTGGCGTTGGCGGTGGTGAGGTCGGCCACCGCGTACTCGCACAGGATCAGGCGCTCGTACATCGGCTTGTGGATGATGCCGCCGGCCATCTCCTCGTCGGCGCGCAGTGGCTCCATCCCGGCATCGCCGATGGCCGGCGCGATCAGGTCCCGGTACACGGCATCGAAGTCCACCATCTGGCCGGTACCGTCCGGCTTGCTGCCGAAGGGCATGAGCACGAAGCACAGGGGTCGGTTCATGGGGACTCCTCCTTCAGGGACAGATGTCCAGGTCCGGCATGGGCACGCGGGCGGCGGGGTCATGGGGCAAGGGCATGCTCAAGGCCGTGCATGTCTGGCCACGGCACGCCGTCCTGACCGGGTGGTAGCCCATAGGCGGGCAGGCCTCGATCACCTGCCGTTGGTGTTCGGGCAGGTCGATGGAGGTGCTGGAAATGAAGGGCGTCTTCCAGTCGCCCTTGTCCTTATTGCCCTGTCCCATCGCTCTGCTCTCCGTGGATGGGCTCCACCCACGCCCGCCCGGGAATATTAGCCCAAAACACAGCCCGCATACGCGATGGCTCCACAGGTCAAGCGATTCGGTACGGGGCCTTGTCGGGTAAGTCTACGAGACACGCCATGAATATGCGCCGTGCTGCGTTCCGTTCGTGCGTGCTCCCGACGGTACCACCGTGCCCGACCTCACCGGGACGCAGCGGGCGATCGGAGACACCTTGGGGGTGTCGGTAGAGGCGCTGAGCGCGTAGGACTTGCTCATACGTAGGATCTTTAGGCCGTGCCGTCCATGTGAGGCCCGCAGGACACGCCGTGAACACGTCCGTGTGGGCTCGGTCGCAGCATCCCTGCTGCTCACGGTCCTGCAAACCTCACATGGACACCGCGTACTTGGCTTAAGAACTAACCTATGAGGACTTGCTATGCTCTGCCTTTAAAGCGGAGAAGAAGCTGGAGGTGTTTAAGATGACGGGGTCAGTGAAAAAGCTTGCCAGCATGGTCGCCTTGCTCGCGTCAGCGCTCCCGGGGGCAGCGCCTGCTGCGCAGGCGGTGGCGACGGACTGCGGCGCGGTGGGGGTGGCCGTGCAGGTCCTCGGCTCCGGGGGGCCGGAGATGACCGACCGGCGTGCCTCCAGCGGCTACCTGGTCTGGCGCGACGGCCGGGCGCGCGTGCTGGTCGACATGGGTGCCGGGAGCATGCTGCGCTTTGAGCAGAGCGGTGCCCGGATCGAGGACCTGCAGGTGATTCTGCTCAGCCACCTGCACGTGGATCACAGCGCCGACCTTCCGGCGCTGGTCAAGGCCTCGTTCTTCACCGCCCGCGATCAGGATCTGCCACTCTACGGACCCACCGGCAACGCGATCATGCCGGCCACGGGCGAGTTCGTCCGCACCTTGTTCGCTGCGCCAGGCGGCGCCTTCCACTATCTGGACGGGTTCGTGACGGGCGGCGAGAGCTACCGTTTGGTCGCCCATGACGTGCCGGCCCAGGGGCGGGACACGACGAAGGTCATCGACGACGGGCGCTTTCGCATCACCGCGGCGCCGGTGCACCACGGACCGATTCCCGCACTAGCGTGGCGGATTGCGATCGGGGGGCATGCGATCACCTTCAGCGGTGATATGAACGGCGACAACCACACCCTGGAGGGCCTGGCCGCGGGTTCCGACCTGCTGGTGGCGCATCACGCTATCCCCGAGGGGGCCCGGGGCGTGGCGCGCAATCTGCACATGCCGCCCTCAGTGATCGGGGAGATCGCGGCCAAGGCGCGGGTGAAGAAGCTCGTGCTCTCACACCGCATGGTACGCACCTTGGGACGGGAGGCGGAGTCCGAGCGGGAGATCCGCACGCACTACAAAGGACCGCTCGAATTTGCCGAGGACGGTCAGTGCTTCAGCCTGGATTCAGGAGGTTGATCGAACACTTTTCCAACTCTTTCACCACAGAGCCTCAGAGCTTGAACCGCTTGATGCCCTCTGCCAACTGCTGGACGTTGAAGTTGATCACCGGCCCTGTGCGGATGGCGGATAGGCTGATGTACGTTGGCGTCTGAGCCTTACGGCTCGTTAACCCTTATCGCCTCGGTGCTCTCTGTGCTCTCGGTGGTAAAACCTCTTGGCTCGTGCCGCCGCCGTCCCGGTGGGGCGCAATACGTGCCCAAGGCCGGCTAACAGGTGAATACTTCGCCGGCTGAAGGCGGCAGCTTCCGGTTACGCCTGGAAGCCGGATTGATCGGCCATTCGGCCGATGAGGCCTTCGCCCCCAGGGAGAGGGCTGGGGTGAGGGGATCAAAATAGCCGGCGCTTCAACTTGGTCCCTCATCCTATCCTTCTCCCTCAGGGAGAAGGAACATGATCGTCTTGTCGCCTAAAGGCGAGGGGTTTATCGATCTTCTATCGAGGACTCTAAATTTCGACGCCGAATAGCGCAGGTCTCGTGAAAGACAGCAGCCCTCCAGTACGCCTGCTCATGCCCGCACTGGCCGCGATGGCGCTGGCGAGCTTCGCGTTCGCCCTGGGACGCACGGGCCCGGTTTCGCCCACCACCCTGCACCTGGTGCTCGCGGCCGGGATCTTGCCGTTGATTTTCGGCGCCATGGTGTACTTCACCCCGGTGCTAACGCGCAGCCTGCCGGCGCCGCCGACGGTACGCTTGATTCCCCTGGCGGCGGTCGCCGCAGGGCTGCTGGCCAGCGGCGGACTGCTGGGGCTGGCTGATGGGCTGACCGCCGGGGCGGTGCTGGCCCTGGTAGCCGATCTGGCGCTGCTGGTCTGGATGCTGGGCCGGGCCCGGCGCAGCCTGGGCGGTCCCAATCCGTGCTTGTACTGGTATCTGTGGGCACTGGCGTGCCTGGCCCTGGGTCTCGTGTCCATCCTCGCGGGGCTGCTGGAGCCCCGGCTATGGGTCACGGCGCGGCGGCTGCACCTGCACCTGAACACCCTGGGCTTCGTGGGCCTCACCGCCTTCGGCACGCTGCGCGTGCTACTGCCCACCGCGGGTGGTTACACCGACCCGCAGGCCTTGCCGGCGCTGTCGCGGGATCTGCGCTACGCCGTCCTTGGCACGCTGCTGGCGGCCGGCGGTGCCGCCTGGGCACCGCCGCTGGCTTTGCTGGGCGCGGCCCTGTGGCTCGTGCCCGTCGCACGCCTGGCGCGGGTTCTTCTGGGCCGTTATCGACACCATGTCTGGGGCTGGCACGGCCCGGCGACCGCCCTAGGGGTCGCGGTGCTGGGGTGGGGCGGCGTCGTCCTGTCGGGAGTGTTACACGGCGCAAGGTGGCAGCCGGGCGCCGTGACGGAGGATCTGCTTCTGCTGACCTTCCTGCTACCGCTGGTAACCGGAGCGGTGAGCTACCTGCTCCCGGTCTGGGTACATCCCGGGCGCCAGGATCCGCGTTTCCAGGAGACCGCACGGCGACTGTCTCGGGCCAGCACACCCCGCGTCATGGCCTTCGTCGCCGCTGGCGTGCTGACGGCAGCCGGCGTATCGGGTGCGGGCTGGCTGGCCCTGGCCGCGCTGGCCGGCTTCGCGGTCCAGGCGGCCTGGGCCCTGCGAGCCTGAGGCTCACGCAGATGGGCGATTTGTCGGGGCGTGAGTTCGCGTTGTCGCCGCAGCCATGGCAGGTAATGAACTCGGCGGGGTATGCTTGGCGCTTAAAAACACACCATGGAGGCAACGCCATGGCGATGAAGAAGACCTGGGACAGCGCGGACACCGAGTCGGCCATTCATCGCGGCAACGGCAATCTTCTGAAGGACCTCAAGGCCGGAACACTCAAGGACTACGCGCAGGCCCGCCAGCAGTACACGGCCTCCGCGTAGAAGCGCACGCTGTGATGTTCGGCCTGGGCCAGGGCCAGATCTGTGAGCGCCCGCGCGATTCGTCCATTGCCATCATCGAACGGATGCAAGGTGACGAACCAAAGGTGGGCAATACCGGCGCGCAACAGTGGGTCCAGGGAATCATCCGAACGGGTATCGTTGAACCAGGCGACAAAGGTGTCCAGCTCGCGTTTCAGCCCGCGCCTGGGCGCTGCCTCGAAATGAACGGTCGGTTTGTCGATCGGACCGGAAACCACCTGCATGGCGGCATCGCCCCGCAACCTACCGACGCGGATCGGCGTGAGCCCGCTGTAGCCCGTTGGAAACAGAGCCTTGTGCCAGCGAAACAACCGGGCGGTTGTCAACGCCTGCCCGAAGTTGTGCGTAGCATCCAACAGCAGATCCACCAGTCAATCAGTCTGGGCCGTACCCGGCGGCAGTCCCGCACGGTCCAGCCCCAACCTGCGCGCCAGGGAGGAGCGCACCGAGGCCATGTCCAGCCGCTCGCCCTCGATGGCCGCCGTGTTGATTGCATTACCCAGCAGCGCGTCCATCTCAGCTTACAGGGCATCGTCCGAGGCCACGGTCTCAGAGGAACCCACCAGCCTCCCCAGCAGTTGGTAGACCCCGCGCAGCGGCGACTCCAACCGGCCCTGTTTCCAGGTAAAACGGGGCCAGTCAGGGTGCTGCCATATCCAGGGCATTTCAGTCACGGGGGAAAACTGCTGCGCTGTTCCCCTGCCGAGCCACGGCTGGGTGTAGACCCCGTTGACGTGACGCATCGACAAGGACAGATTCGCCTGCCGG
>CAYWTP010000154.1:0-8199 GCA_964461215.1 uncultured Ectothiorhodospiraceae bacterium
CGACTGCGGACTCGGACCATGTCGGACCCACAGTGGAACGCGGTGGCCGATCGAACCCCGTTTCCGCCGGTACTCGCCTGGAGCCAGGGGACCGACTGCTGACAGGGCCTTCCGCCCGCCTGCTCCTGCGCCTGGACGAAGGAAGCCTGGTTAAGCTGGGGGAGAACTCCCGCTTCGAGATCGGGGCCTTCACCGCACCCCGGCACCAGGGCGGAGTCTTCAAGGGGCTCCTGAACGTGCTCAAAGGTGCGTTCCGCTTCACCACTACGCTGGTTTCGCAGCGCTACAAACGTGAGTTCGACGTGCACGTCGCAACGGTCACCGCGGGGATCCGCGGCACGGACCTATGGGGAAAGGCGGCCCCGGACAAAGACATCGTGTGCCTCATCGAAGGCCGGATCCAGGTGCGACGGGGTGAAGAAGCGCCGCTGATCATAGCCAACCCGATGAGCTTCTACGTGGCGCCCAAGGGCCAGCCGGCCCTGCCGGTAGGGCGGGTAGCGCCGGAACAGCTAAAGAAGTGGGCACAGGAGACGGAGCTGACACCGGGGCAGGGTATCGCGCGCAGCGACGGCCACTGGGCACTCGGCCTTCAGTCATTCCGCCGCCGGGCAGCGGCCGAGGCGGCCGGTGCCGCGCTGCACCAAGCGGGCTACGCGGCGCAGATCCGGCAGGTCACCGTGGCCGGGAAGAAGTGGTATCGGCTGACGCTGCCCGGCTTCATCACGTCCGCCGAGGCCCGCGCCTTCGCCCGGCGAATGGCCTCGGAGCCGGCTTTCCGTGGTGCGTGGACGCTCAGAATGAGCAACGGACGATGACCGGAAGGGAGGCACTGAGCGACCCGTTTCCGCCGCTCGGTGCCCCCCGCACCCGCCCTGCCGCCAAGCTTGCCATTGTCGCTATTCCATAAACACCCGCGCCATGATGCACTTGAGGTAGTCCGTCTCGGGAAGCGCCGGGTGGATGGGGTGGTCCGGGCCCTGATGACCGTGCTCCAGGATCTGGAGGCTGCGATCATGATGGCGGGCGCCGCGGTACAGCAGCGCCGCCAGGGTTTCCCGGGGCAACCGCGATGAGCAGGACGAGGATAGCAGCAAGCCGTCCTTGCCGAGCAGCCGCAGAGCGAGCTGGTTGAGCCGCTGATAGGCTTCTACACCTGCGCGCATGTCCTTCTTACGCTTGATGAAGGCGGGCGGGTCCACTACCACCACGTCGAACTGCTCACCGGCGTCTCGCAGCTCCTTCAGCACCGCAAAGGCGTCTCCGCGCAGGGTCGCTACCCGCTCCCGGACTCCGTTCAGGCCGGCGTTCATGGCAACCTGATCCAGGGCCTCGGCCGAAGCATCCACGCACAAGACCTCGCGCGCTCCGTGCAAGGCCGCCTGGATCCCCCAAGCGCCGGTGTAGCTGAAGACGTCCAGCACCCGGCGGCCCCGCGCGTAGGCCGGCAAGCGGGCCCGGTTCTGACGGTGGTCCCAGAACCAGCCCGTCTTTTGACCTTGCAGGGGAGAGAAGCGGAAGCGTGCGCCGTTCTCTTCCAGGTCCCACCATTGAGGGGGCTCCCCCAGCGGGGTCTCCACGTACCGCTCCAGGCCTTCCAGAGCGCGACTGCCGGCATCATTTCGCAGCACCACGCAGGCCGGCCGCAGCACCTCGCACAGGCCATCGACAACCGCGCCCTTCAGCCGGTCCAGGCCGGCGGTGCCGATCTGGGCCACCAGTAATTCCCCGTAACGATCCACGACCAGGCCGGGCAGGCCGTCGCTCTCGCCGAACACGAGCCGGTAGTACGGCCGTTGGAACAAGCGCTCGCGCAGGTCCAGGGCACGGCGCAGACGTTGACCGATCAGCGCCGGTCCCAGCACATCCTGCGGGCGGCGGCTGACCAAGCGGGCACAGATCAAGGTATGGGGGTTCACGTAGCCAATACCCAAGACCTTGTCGTTGTAGGCCCTGAGTTGCGCGGGTGCTCCCGGCTCGAACTGCGGCAGGGGGCTGCGTGCTGCATCTACCTCATTGCTGTAGACCCAGGGGTGCCCGGCGAGAATCCTTCGTTCCTCTTTCTTTTTCAGGTACAGCACGGGGAGGTTCATGGCCGGCTCCGTGACAGGTGGGTGGCTGGGGCGGGATGGTAACGGAAACTCATCGGTCTCTAAACGTTCCCCGACTCGCGCCGATAAAGCACCGGGGGCGTATGGCATCCGGCCGGAGTCCGATTGGGTTTGTCGTCGCCGACCGGCCGGAGGCGGCCGCAGTCGTTAGCTCGCAGTCACCGGTTCGCTATCCGCATGGCATCGGCACAAGCTCTTAACGCACTCCAGCTACAGGTCCGCGGGCTCCGAGACCTTCCGCCGCTGGACTTTGTGGCCCAGAAGCTGCTGGGGCTGGCCACCCGGGACGAGGTTGATCTGGGAGAGCTGGCCCGGACAGTGGAGATGGACCCGGGCCTTGCGGCGCGCATCATCGGGGTCGCCGGCTCGGCTTTCTTCGGTTATAGGGGAACGGTGTACACGGTCAAGGACGCCATCGTCCGGGTCCTGGGCCTCGACATGGTCAAGAGCCTGGCCCTGAGCATCGCCCTGCGCAGCCGCTTCAGGTTGGACCGCGTTACCGGCTTCGACCCGCTGCGCTACTGGGCGAGCGCCATGCTCACCGCCGCCGTGGCCCAGCGCCTCGCCCGTGGGGTACGCGCGCCGGAGGCGCCGGACATGGACAGCGCGTTCCTGGGCGGCCTCCTGCACAACGTGGGCCTGCTGGCCCTGGGCCACATGTACCCGGCTCAAATGGCCGAGGTCCTGGCGCGGGCCGCCATGACACCGGAAACGCCACTGACGGATGTGGAGCTGCAGATTATCGGCGCCGACCACCACCAGGCGGCCGGCTGGCTGGCCTGCCGCTGGCACCTGCCGTCCGACATCGTCGTTGTTCTCGAGCAGCATCGCCGGGCCGATTACCGCGGCCCCTTCTGGCCGGCCGCCCTGCTCGTGGGATGGAGCGCCCGCTGGGTGGACGAACGCATCAGCCCGAGCGCTCGCCCGCCGCAGGGCGCCGCCGAGCTGGCGGACCTGCAGGTCCCCCGCGAGTGGCTGGAGCAGGTAGACGGCGCCTTCGATCAGCAATACCCGGCCCTGATGGAAACGGCCGGCGTACTCGCCGGACGGACATGACATGCCAGACTCGACACCCGCCATCGAAAGCACCGAGATACGGGAGATGCTTCTGCTGCTCCTGGATACTCTGTCCGCCGTGCGGCTACTATCCGAGCTGGAGGTGCGCGAACGGGATGAGTCGTGGCTGCTGACCGAGTCCCTCAGGATCCTCATGCAACATCATGAGGTGGACAGCGGCGCAATCTTTCTATGGCACGATGGGGAGCTGGCGTGCGCAGCCAGTCTGCGCCTCGACCAGCTCCGGCAGGACGGTGCGCTCGATCCCATCCCGCCGCGCCCTTGTGCAGGACAGGGCGTGGTCAGGCTCACGGCCGAGTCGGGCCGTATCCAGTCCTTCGGTGATTGCGCCAGGGACTCCCGCTTCCTGGCCGCGGTCGACCGGGAAGGACCGTTCGCCGGGTGCTTGCTGGGGGTACCCATCACGGACGGCGGGGTGCAATTAGGGGTGCTCACCGTCCATCATCCCGAGCCATATGCCTTCGAGAGCTGGCATCACCATGTGATGACCATCTACTGCAATATTCTGGGAAGCCGCATCGCCAACGGCCGGGCTGCGGTGCGGCTGGAGGAGATCGTGGAGCAGCGTACCCGGGAGCTGGAGGCAGCGCTGGCCGAGGCCGAGCAGCTAAAGCTCCGCTACCAGATGCTGTCCACCGTGGACGAGCTGACGGGACTGCACAACCGCCGGTTCTTCCTGTCGGAGGCCGAGCGTGGCCTGGGCCAGGCCACGCGCCACCGCCAACCTTTCAGCCTGATGATCGTGGACCTGGATTTCTTCAAGCAGATCAACGACACCTTCGGTCACGCAGTGGGCGATATTGCGCTCAAGGACGTTGCCGAGGTCCTGGGCACCCATACCCGGGAGGGTGACATCCTGGCCCGTTTCGGCGGCGAAGAATTCGTGCTGGCCTTGCCCAGCACCGAGCTCGCCGGCGCCTTGGTGCTGGCCCGACGGATCCAGGACCACGTCCGCAGTCTGCGCTGGCGCGCCGGGGAGGAGACCTTTCAGCTCACCGTGAGCGTCGGGGTCGCCTGTGCCGGCCCAGGCCTCGGCTGCACCCAACACCTGAGCCTGGACGAGCTGCTGCGCCAGGCCGACACCGCTCTTTACTACTGCAAGAACCAAGGACGCGATCTCGTCCGGGCCTATACTGATTTGCCCGAAGTGGCACACGCTGCAAGCGCTGGCTGAGTTATACTTGACGCCTACCGTCAAGTATTGAGAGCCGCAGCATGGCCGCGACCCCTAACCGCAACGCGCTGGCCCACGAGACCAGCCCGTATCTGCTCCAACACGCCTCCAACCCCGTGGCTTGGCACCCCTGGGGGCCTGCGGCATTGACCGAGGCCCGCCGCGCGGATCGGCCGATCCTGCTGTCCATCGGCTATTCCGCATGCCACTGGTGCCACGTCATGGCCCATGAGTCCTTTGAGGACGACGCCACGGCCCGGCTCATGAACGATCTGTTCGTGAACATCAAGGTGGACCGGGAGGAGCGCCCGGACCTGGACCGGATTTACCAGAGCGCCCACCATCTCCTTGCACGGCGCCCCGGCGGCTGGCCGTTGACGATGTTCCTGGCCCCTGACGACCTCACCCCTTTCTTCGGCGGAACCTACTTCCCGCGGGAGTCCCGTCATGGCCTGCCCGCGTTCCGCGACCTGCTGGCGGCGGTGGCCGACTTCTACCACAGCCACCGGGAGGACATCTCCCAGCAGAATACCGCCCTGCTCCAGGCTCTGGAGGAGATGCAGAGTGGAGCGGACGCGACACAAGCAGTCATCGGGCCACTACCCCTGGACTTGGCGCGCCGGGAGCTGCAGAAAGGCTTCGATGCGGATCACGGCGGCTTTGGCAGAGCGCCCAAGTTTCCTCACCCGAGCAGCATCGAACGGCTCCTGCGCCATTACGCGGCTACGGCCGGCACCGGACAGCCCGACGAGAAGGCCCTGGCGATGGCTGAGTTCACGCTGGACAGGATGGCCCTGGGAGGCGTCTACGACCAGCTCGGCGGCGGGTTCTGCCGCTATTCCGTGGATGATTACTGGATGATCCCCCACTTCGAGAAGATGCTCTATGACAACGGGCCGCTGCTGAGCTTGTATGCCCAGGCGTGGCAGATCACGGGAAAGCCATTGTTCCACCGGGTTGCGGTGGAATGTGCCTCGTGGATCTTGGAGGAGATGCAGTCGCCCGAAGGCGGCTACTACTCCTCGTTGGACGCCGATTCCGAGGGCAAGGAAGGTAAATTCTACGTTTGGCGGCCCGAGCAGGTGAAGTCACTGCTGGAGGCGGACGAATACCGGGTCGTGTCGCGCCGCTTCGGCCTGGATCGGGAGCCCAATTTCGAGGGCCACTGGCACCACCTGCACGTGTTCGTCGGCGAGGTAAGGCTGAGCGGGGAGACCGGACTGGACGTGGATCAGGTCGCGCACTTGCTGGGTTCGGCACGGCAGAAGCTGGCGGCCGCCCGCCGCCTTCGGGTACCACCGGGGCGGGACGAGAAGATCCTGACCTCCTGGAATGGCCTGATGATCAAGGGCATGGCAATCGCCGGCCAGGTACTCGGACAAGCCGCCTGGGTACGGTCGGCGGAGCGAGCGCTGGACTACATCCGCGGCAACCTGTGGCGCGAGGGACGGCTGCTAGCCACGGCCAGGGATGGACGGGCGCATCTCTCGGCATACCTGGATGACTACGCCTTCCTCATCGACGGCATACTCGCCCTGCTTCAGGCCCGCTGGCGTGAGGGCGACCTGAACTTTGCCCTGGAGCTCGCGCAAGTGCTCCTGGACGCCTTCGAGGACAAGGAAGCGGGAGGCTTCTATTTCACCGCCGAAGACCACGAGAAGCTGATTCAGCGTCCCAAGCCCATGGCTGACGAGGCGATCCCCGCCGGCAACGGGGTCGCCGCTCACGCGCTGGGCAGGCTCGGACACCTGCTCGGCGAGCAGCGTTACCTGGACGCGGCGCAGCGCACCATCACAGCCGGATGGCCGGCCCTGATGCAGCTTCCCCACGCCCATAACACCCTGCTCACGGCGGTGGAGGAGCATCTCTACCCACCGCAGACCATTGTGCTGCGCGGAGATCCAGAAGCCCTGCGGGCATGGCATGCACGCTGCACCCGTGGCTACGCTCCCCGCCGGCTCACCCTGGCCATCCCCAGCACCGCGGCGGCCCTTCCGGGCCTGCTCTCAGAACGTGCGCCGCGGGGCGAGGTGGTCGCCTATAGGTGTGAGGGCTTTCAATGCGGAGCACCCATCACCGAGGTCGAGGCCCTGGAGGCGGAGCTGGCCAGGACGGGGGTCCCGAGGCGTGAGGCCTGAGGCTGCAAGCTGTAGTTCTGCTTTATCACATTCGGGGCTGGCGGTCCGGAGAGTCTTTCCGGGACACACTGTGACAGAGTAGAGGTAGGCGAAGAAGAGACCGATTTGCGGGACCGCGACCTGTTGTTGTTCGCCAGCAAGCTGGCTCCTACGCTTAGCCCCTCACACCTCACACCTCACACCTCACACCTCACACCTCACACCTCACACAAAATCATACCCAAACTCCTCCCTGAAGCGGACGCTGAACTCGTCCCGGGCGAAGCGGTGGTTCTGGGTGCCGTGATGCTCCATCTTGATGGCCCCCATCAGCGAGGCGATGCGCCCCGTGGTATCCCAATCCATATCCTTGCTCAGGCCATAGAGCAGACCGGCGCGAAAGGCGTCGCCACAGCCCGTGGGATCGTTCATGCTGCGGGCCTTGGCGACCGGGATCTCGATGGTATGGCTGCCGCGGGTGTGGATGACCGAGCCGTCGCCGCCCCGGGTAATGATCAGCGCCTCCACCCGGTCCACGACGTCGTCGATGCCGAATCCGGTGCGCTCCTGCAACAGCTTCCATTCATAGTCGTTGACGGTCACCCAGGTGGCTTGTCCCACAAACCGAATCAGCTCCGGCCCGTCGAACATCGGAAGTCCCTGGCCGGGATCGAAGATGAACGGAACGCCGGCCGCGGCAAACTGCTCCGCGTGCTCAAGCATGCCGTCGCGCCCGTCCGGTGAGACCATGCCGATGGTCACGTCCTCGGCCATCGACACCTCGTTCAGATGGGAAAAGTTCATGGCCCCTGGGTGAAACGCCGTAATCTGATTGTCGTCCAGATCGGTGGTGATGAATGCCTGAGCCGTATAGGAATTGTCCACAACCCGTACATGATCCCGCGGCACCTGACTCTGATCCATCCACTCGGCGTATGGCCCGAAATCATCGCCCACGGTGCCCATGGGCAGGGGCTTGCCCCCGAGGAGGTTCAAGCTGTAAGCGATGTTGCCGGCACAGCCGCCGAATTCCCGCCGCATGTCGGGCACGAGAAAGGACACGTTGAGGATGTGCACCTGGTCGGGCAGTATGTGATTCTTGAACTGGTCGTGGAAAACCATGATCGTGTCGAAGGCAAAGGAACCGCAGATGAGTGCGGACATGTCATCTCTCCATGCTATGCCGTGAAACCAAGACGCCAGTTATCCCTCGCTTCACCCATCACCGCTTCAGCCGGCGCAGCGTCGCTTCGCTCCAGTAGTTCTGGTCGAAACCGGCGTCGTCATAGTCGATGACTTCCTGGGGTATCACGGCCCAGGTCTGGGAGCCGGTGGTCAGGTCAACCCCATACCAGTACTTCCAGAATAGGGCACGTGGATCCTTGGTACCGGAGCCGGTCACCAGGCCCCAGTCCCGATCGATGACCTTGATCAGCTTCCCGTCCTTGACGTACGCGGTGCGGTAGTCAGCGAAGGACTTCGTATCCACGAAGCTCACGCGATAGTCATACCACCAGTGCGGAAACTTGGTGGTGCTCTTGAGCACGTAGACCCGTTTACCGTTGTGGCGGCAGGCGGGACCGGGCAGGATCCCGGCATACTTGAAGCGCTCGTTGGCCAGCTCGTCGATGGCCCCGAGACAACCCTTGAAGGCCCTGATGGCGACAATCTCATGGGTCTCGTCCTTGGGCTGGCGCAGGGCGACGTCACCATAGGTGAA
>CAYWTP010000155.1:0-8120 GCA_964461215.1 uncultured Ectothiorhodospiraceae bacterium
ACATGGCAACCTCCTCTCAGGTCGCTAGAATGGCCAGGCTTGTCCTGGCGCACCAAAGGCACCAAAGGACACAAAGAATTGCGGACCGCAAAACCCGAAGAGGCACAGGTCAAACATCGGTGTTCGGGCAAAGCCTGTTCAGCACGCGCCACAAATTTCCAATCTGGCACCGATGCTGGCTCTGCCCACTCGCTCGTCACTCACTACCCGAAGATTCTTCGCACCCCCTTTGTGCGTTTGTGGTTAACGGTCGGCGGGCCTGCCCTTTCCCCCTCTTGGCCTACAGCCTGAAGCCTACAGCCTCATTCAGACTCCGCCATCTTCAACGCCTTCTGATAGAGCACATTCTTCTTCCGCCCGGTCACCTCGGCGGCCAGGGCTGCCGCCCGGCTCACGGGCAGCTCCCTTAGCAGCGCCCGCAGGAGCCGCTCGTCGGCGGCGCTCGGGGCGTCGTCGGCCGGCGGCTCGGCACCGGCGAGCAGGAGGACGAATTCGCCCTTGCACCGCTCCGGGCTCTGCCGGAGCCAGACCAGCAACCCCGCCAGCGTGTCTCCGTGAATTTCCTCAAACACCTTGGTCAGCTCGCGCGCCAGCACTGCCCGCCGCTGCTCCCCCAGCACCTGAGCCATGTCCACCAGTGCTTGTTCGACCCGGTGCGGCGACTCGTAGAATATTAACGTCCGCGGCTCCTCGGCCAAGTCACGCAGTCGGCGCCGTCGCGCCTCTGTCCTTGGCGGCAGGAAGCCCTCGAAGGTGAAGCGGTCGGTGGGCAGTCCGGCAGCCGACAGGGCCGCCACTAGCGCGCTGGGCCCGGGAACGGGCACCACCCGCAGGCCTTGAGCCCGCGCCTCGGCAACGAGCATGTATCCAGGGTCGCTGACCAGCGGCGTACCGGCGTCGGAGACTAGAGCCACACTCTGACCGCTGCGCAGCTTCGCGATGATCCGAGGCACCATCTCGCGCTCGTTATGTTCGTGCAGCGCGACGCTCCGGGTCGTGATCCCGTAGTGCCGGAGCAGGCGGGCGCTATGGCGGGTGTCCTCGGCCGCAACGATCTGCACGCCGCCCAGCACCTCCAGTGCACGCCGGCTGATGTCTCCCAGATTACCGATGGGAGTGGCAACGACATATAGCACGCCCGCTTCGATTGACACCGCTGCTCCCGTTTGGATACTGTCCGGCACGCCCTTACTATATGCTCTTGGCGTACCGGCGGGCGATGCATGCGCAGTGGCTCAGAGCCCAGGCGCAGCGAGTTCCCGGCTGCCTGCCGTCCATTGCCCATGCGCCCAGCCTATGCCAACCCCGTCAATTCCTTTGGAACGTTCAGCGTGAGCGAGCACGCCAAGGTCGACCGCTATCGCGCGCCCCGCTGGCGCGCAGCGTACCTGCTGCCTGCGGTGCTCGCACTGGCTGCCTGCGCCGGCCTGCCCGGTGGCGGGCCGTTCGAAGTGCCTCAGGCCACGGCGCAGGCAGAGCGCTTGGTGCGCCAAGGCGATTACCACGCCGCGGCGGAGGCTTACCTGCGCCTGGCCACGAGGGTGCGCAGTCCCGAGAGCGCCGCGGCCTTGAGGCTCAAGGCCGCAAGTGCCCTGATCGACGCCGGTGAGAAGCGGGCAGCCAAACGGCTGCTGGACCAAACCGGGGTGGCGGGGTTGGGTGCCGCGCTGCGCGCCGAGAAGGATCTGCTCCAGGCCAGACTGGACCTGCTGGAGCACCGGCCGCACAAAGCCCTGGCTACCCTGGGCGCCGACTACGGCGGGCCGCTGACCGAGGCCCAGGAGCGGCGGCGCCATGAGCTGCGAGCCGAGGCCTACGCGCAGGCGGGCAACAATCTGGAGGCCGCCAGGGAGCGAGTGAAGCTGGAGCTGTTTCTCACCGGGACCGATGCCGCCGCGAAGAACCGGCGGGCCATCTGGGAGCTGGTCAACGGGCTGGGCTCTAACGTGCTGGAGCAGGTCCGGCCACCGGCCCCTGACACATTGGGTGGATGGATGGAGCTGGCCCTCATTGCCCGGAACAATGGGACCGACTTCGACTCCCTGGCATCCGCCATTCAGGTGTGGCGCGAGCGCTATCCCGGTCATCCCGCAAGCTTCGGCATCGTGCCCGAGCTGCTGAACGCCGGCCGTCAGGCTGTGAAAATGCCCAAGCAAATCGCCTTGCTCCTACCCCAGGAGGGTCCCTTCGCTGCGGCCTCCGCCGCAGTACGTGATGGATTTATTGCGGCCTGGTTCGACACGCCCCCCGACGCCGGCGCACGGCCGGTGGTTGCGGTCTACGATACGACGCCTGCAACGCTGTGGAACATTTACCAGCAGGCGGTAGACGCCGGTGCTGAAATCGTGGTGGGCCCCCTGGACAAGGAGTCGGTCACCCTGCTGGCTCACACCCAGCGTCTGCAGGTACCCACCCTGGCGCTGAACCAGGCGGATCAGGAAGCCCTGGTGGCCCAGAGCACCGCGGCTCCAGCGCCTGCAGCGAGGGCTCCCGGCCCGGGGCTGCCCCCGGAGACACCGGGCCCATCGCGCGCGGATGGCCCCGACCACAGCGCCCCCGCTCTGACCGAAGGCCTGTACCAGTTCGCGCTGGCCCCGGAGGATGAAGCCAGGCAGGTCGCGGAAAAGGCCTGGACGGACGGCCACTCGCGAGCCGCAGTGCTGTACCCGGACAGCGATTGGGGCCGGCGGGTATCGGGGGCTTTTCGCGAAACTTGGGAACAGATCGGCGGAACGGAAGTCGAAGAGCGGGCGTACAGCAATCAGGACCAAGAGCTATCAGCGACAGTGGAGCGAATGCTCAAAGTCGACGAAAGCGAGCAGCGGGCACGTTTGCTCGAACGCCAGCTGGGTGTGGACCTGAAGTTCGAGCCGCGCCGCCGCCATGACATCGACGCGGTGTTCATGGCCGCCTTCCCCCGCCAGGCCCGCCAGATCAAGCCGATGCTGGCATTCTACCGGGCTTCGGACCTGCCGGTGTATGCGACGTCCCACGTCTACCGGGGCGTCAGCCATCCGGAGGAGGATCGGGATCTGGACGGCGTAGTCTTCGGCGACATGCCATGGGTGCTTACCCCCGAATCCGCCGATCCCGCCTTGCAACAGGACATCGAGCGTAACTGGCCCAACGCGGTTGCCACGTATAATCGGCTCTTCGCCTTCGGTGTGGATGCTTACCGTCTGGTGCCGCGACTGGGCCAGCTCAGTGCGCAGAGCTATGCCCGGTACGATGGCGTGACCGGCCGCCTGGCGCTGGACGCACGGAGCCGCGTCCGCCGCGAGCTGAGCTGGGCGCAGTTCAAAGACGGGGTGGCACGGCCGGAGCCGGCCAACCTGCCCGGACCATGAGCCAGGGTGCCGACGCAATGACCGTGAGTGCGGGTCGCTGGGCGGAGGACTTGGCCCTGTCTCACCTGCGGCGCCAGGGTCTCAGCCTGGAGGACCGTAACTACCGCTGCCGGCGGGGGGAAATTGACCTGATCATGGCCGACGGAGCTACCCTGGTGTTCGTAGAGGTGCGCTACCGGGCCCGCAGCAACTTTGGCGATGGCAGTCAAAGCATTGACCGGAGGAAGCAGCGCCGCATCGTTTTCACGGCCCAGCATTATCTCCAGCGACACCCGCGAGCGGCTTCCCGCCCCTGTCGCTTCGACGTGGTGTCGGTATCGGGCACCGAGGGTAATGCCGTACACTGGATCCCCAACGCCTTCGATGTATCCGGCTAGCTCAGTGCAGAGAACTGCTCTCGGAACATCCGCAGGCAAGCTCCCGCGCGGGGGGCTCCGGTGGATCTGATCGGCCGTGTCAAGCAGTGCTTCGGCGAGAGCATCGAGGTCAAGCTTCAGGCCGGCGAGGTGCTGGCTCCGGCCATCGCCCGAGCCGCGGAGCTCATCACCGCCCAGCTTCTGACCGAGCACAAGGTGTTGAGCTGCGGCAACGGCGGCTCCGCGGCCGACGCGCAGCACTTCGCCTCGGAGATGCTGAACCGCTACGAGATGGAGCGCCAAGGCCTGCCAGCCATTGCCCTGACCACGGACACATCCACCCTGACCTCCATCGCCAACGACTATCAGTTCAGCGAGGTGTTCTCCAAACAGCTCCGGGCACTGGGTCATCCCGGTGACGTGCTGCTGGCCATCAGCACCAGCGGCGAGTCGCGCAACATTCTGGCGGCCGTAGACGCCGCCCATGACCGTGAAATGCACGTAGTCCTGCTCACCGGCCGCGACGGCGGACGGGCGGCAACCATGCTGCGCGAGGCGGACGTGGAGATCCGGGCACCCTCCCAGTCCACTCCTCGCGTTCAGGAGGTACATCTGTTGGTCATCCATTGCCTGTGTGACCTAGTCGATCGCCAGCTGTTCGGCCACGAGGATTGAAAACATGAGGACAGTTCTTATTGGAATGATCCTGGCAGCCGCCACCGTCTCTCAGGGCTGCGCTCCCGTCGTCGTCGGCGGCGCGGCGACCGGGGTGGCGGTAGCCCACGACCGCCGCACCACCGGCTCGGTAATCGAGGACCAAGCCATTGAGCTAAAGTCCTACGAGGCCCTGTCCAATGACCGGGAGCTCAAGGAGCAGGGCCACATCAACGTCACCAGCTACAATGGCATCGTGCTCGTGAGCGGAGAGGTGCCCACGGAAGCCATGCGTACGCGGGCCGGACAAATCGTACGGGACATCGAGAAGGTGCGGGACGTACACAATGAGCTCGCCATTGCCGCGCCCAGCTCGACCCTCTCGCGCTCCAGCGATGCCGTCATCACGACCAAGGTGAAGGCGCTCATGTTTGCAGAGAAGAACTTCGATCCCACCCGCGCCAAGGTGGTCACCGAGCGGGGCACGGTCTATCTCATGGGTCTGGTGACTCGCCGCGAGGCCGACATCGCGACCGAGATCACCCGCGGCGTGAGCGGTGTGCAGCGGGTCGTAAAGCTCTTCGAGTACCTGGACTAGAAGCCAAACGCCGGCCTCCTGTGCTCGGTATTCTTGTACCTCGCCGCCGATGAGTCGGTACACCACTCCCGACGCCGCGTTCCGCCAGCGGCTGTACGGCATCCTGGGGCGGCGCAACGTGCTCTCGGACCCGGCGGACCGCTGGCCCTACGGCTACGACAACAGCCGGCGTCACGCCCTGCCCGACCTGGTGGGCTTCGCCACGAGCCACGAACAGGTACGCGAAACGGTGGCACTGTGCCACGCCCGGCGGGTTCCCCTGGTCGCACGGGGTCGCGGCACCGGGACCACCGGCGCCACGGTGCCGGTGCGGGGTGGGCTGGTCCTGTCGCTGGAGCGCATGGCCCGAATCCTGGAAGTGGACCCCAGCAACCGGCTCATGGTCGTGGAAGTGGGCGCCACCAACGAGGCAGTCCAGCGCAAGGCAGCAGAGCACGGCTTCTTCTGGCCCCCGGACCCCACCAGCGCCGCTTATTGCACCATAGGCGGCAACCTTGCCTACAACTCGGCGGGTCCGCGCGCCGTGAAGTATGGAACGCCGCGGGAGAACACCCTCGGATTGCGCGCCGTCACCGGCGCGGGTGACGAGATCAGCACCGGGGTCTATACGACCAAGGGCGTGGTTGGCTACGACCTGACCCGACTGCTGGTGGGATCGGAAGGCACCCTGGCGATCTTCACCGAGGCAACCCTCAAGCTCACGCCGCGGCCCGAAGACCGCCGTGCCATGCGCGCCGCCTATGCCGACATCGGCAGCGCAGCGGCCGCCATCGCCCGCATCATGACCCAGCCGGTGATCCCCTGTGCCTTGGAGTTCATCGATCACAAGGGACTGGACCTGATCCGCACCGACGTCGAGCTGCCGGCGGGAACCGCCAGCCTGCTGATGATCGAGGTAGACGGTCCGGCGGACTGTATTGACGGTGCGGTGGCCGCCATCGGCAAGGCGGCCCGTGGAGAAGGTCTGATCGAATTCAGCGTAGCCGACCCCGACCGCCCCGAAGATACGGCCCGCCTGTGGGCGGCGCGCAAGGCGCTCTCCCCCGCCCTGCGCAGCCTGGCGCCGAAGAAGATCAACGAGGACATCGTGGTACCCGTCTCCAGGCTGCCCGAGCTGGTAAAGGGGCTACAGGCGCTCGCCGAGCGCTTTGATATCCTCATCGTCAATTTCGGCCATGCCGGCAACGGCAATATCCACACTAACCTGCTGGTGAACCCCGACGACCCGGGACAGCTGGAAAGAGCCCAAGCCTGCCTGAAAGAGGTCTTCGCACTGGTGCTGCACCTACGCGGTACCTTATCCGGCGAGCACGGCGTCGGCATCGAGAAGCGGGACTTCATCGACCAGGAGATCGACCCCGTCACTTTGAACCTGATGCGCCGCATCAAGACTCAGTTCGACCCCAATGGCATCCTCAACCCCGACAAGATGTTTCCGTTGGAGCAGGCCTGAGGCCTGCGGCCTCCTACGCCGGCCCCTCGGTGTCGGCCTCAGGCCATAGGCCTGGCAACCAGGTCCGCCAGGGTCTGGCGGTAGAGAGTTGCATCGCTCTCGTTGAAGCAGCAGGCGACGATCTCACCGAAGCGTTCCTCGTAAGCTTGCATGGTCTTGAGCGCAATGCGGGCGGCCTGGGGCTTGGGAAAGCCGTACGCCCCGGTGCTGATCGCCGGAAAAGCAATCGTCGCGGCGCCGTTGGCCAGGGCCAGCTCCAGGCTGTTCCTGTAGGCCTTCTCCAGCAGGCCCTGCTCGTCGCGCCCGCCGCCGTGCCAGACGGGGCCGACCGCATGAATCACCCACTTCGCGGGCAGCCCGAAGCCCGGGGTGATCTTTGCCTTCCCGGTCGCGCAGCCGCCAAGCGGCCGGCATGCCTCCAGCAGCTCGGGCCCGGCGGCCCGGTGAATGGCGCCGTCAACCCCGCCCCCACCGAGCAGAGAGCTGTTAGCTGCGTTCACGATGGCGTCCACTGCAAGGGTCGTAATGTCAGTCACACGGATGGAAATCATCTGTCACCTCCGGCCCGGGCTAGCGAGCAAGAAGCCATGCCAGACCCAGCAGACCACGGGTGGCTTCCTATTTGACGACGCGCAGAGAGGGCTTGCCGGGGGGTGGAGCCTCCGGCTCGGGGGGCGGCTCGTCGCCCGGCTGGTCATCCGGAAAAGCCATGCCCTGACCGTTCTCGCGGGCATAGATCGCCAGCACGGCCGATGGTGGAAGCAGCACATTCGTGGGCTTGCCACCAAAGCGGGCGCTGAACGAGATCCACTCGTTGCCGAGCTCCAGGTCACGAACCGCCGATGGCGCCACGTTCAAAATGATCTGGCCATCGTTGACATGGGAGCTGGGCACCTGAACGCTCTTGCCGGCGGCATCCACCACCAAGTGGGGGGTGAAGCCGTTGTCGACGATCCACTCGTAGATCGCTCGAACCAGATAGGGGCGATTGGAGGTCATCGGCTCCGGGTGCAGGTCGGGCCTGCGGGGAACCCCGCCAGGCGCCGTTACGCGACGGCGGGGTCTAGCGCATCTCGCGCTCGGCTTCGCTCAGGCTTGCCTGGAAGGATTCACGCTGGAACAACCTATCCGCATACTGCAACAATGGCTTGGCCTGTGAAGGCAGCTGTAGTCCATACTGCGGAAGCCGCCACAGCGCCGGAGCCAGGTAGCAGTCCACAAGAGAGAACTCGTCGGACATAAAGAACGGCTTCTGGGTAAAGGCCGGCGCGATAGCCGTGAGATGATCGCGAAGCTTACGCCGCAGGGCGTCTGCCCCCACCGCGCCTAGCTGCGCAGCCAGCTCGTAAATGTCGCGGCGGATGCGGTACCGGAAC
Organism: uncultured Ectothiorhodospiraceae bacterium; assembly: GCA_964461215.1. Taxonomy (GTDB): domain Bacteria; phylum Pseudomonadota; class Gammaproteobacteria; order JAABTG01; family JAABTG01; genus CAYWTP01. Next base: position 7,785 of record CAYWTP010000155.1, read on the forward strand.
AGCCTGTTGTTGGCCCGGGATACGGGATCCACCGGCATCAGAGGAGGATGCGGAAACCGCTCGTCGAGGTACTCCATGATGATCTGCTCTTCATACAGCACCAGATCCCGGTCCACCAGGGTCAGGATGTCGCCATACGGGTTCAGATCGTTGAGTTCCTCTGGGCGAGCGTCTCCTTCGACGTTCTGAATATCGACGTTGATCGCCTTCTCCGCCAGTACGAATCGCACCGCATGGCTGGCCGGATCGGCTGGGTCAGAATAGAAAGTCATCACGGAACGCCGATTGGCTAGCAATGCCATAGTGGGTGCTCCCGCATCTGCCGAACTCCTGTCA